>JBJMLB010000112.1:0-38862 GCA_045805465.1 Conexibacter sp.
CGGCCGCGCCAGCGTCGGCATGAAGCCCTGCACGAAGGCGCTGTAGGTCTCGTTGATCAGCCGCTGCGACTCGGCGGCGATCGTGCCGAAGACGAGCGAGCTCTTGCCCGAGCCGGAGACGCCGGTGAAGACCGTCAGCCGGCGCTTCGGCAGCTCGACGCTGACGTCCTTCAGATTGTTCACGCGCGCGCCGTGCACGCGGATCAGGTCATGGCTGTCTGCGTCGCGCTCGCTCATCGCGGCGCTACGCCGCCGGCGGCTGGTCGATGCGCACCAGGTTGCCGGACGGGTCGCGCACGGCGCAGTCCCGCGTGCCCCACGGCTGATCGGTCGGCTCCTGCACGATCTCGGCGCCGGAGCTGCGCAGCTTCTCGAACGTGGCGTCGAGGTCGTCGGTGTGGAAGTGGACACCATTGAGCGCGCCCTTGGCGACGAGCGCGGCGAGTGCGTCGCTGTCAGCCGGGCTGCCGTTGAGGTAGTTCGTGAGAACGATCGCGACGCCGGGCTGAGATGCGGCGCCGACCGTGATCCAGCGGAACTGCTCGCGGGCGACGTCGTTGCGCAGCTCGAGGCCGAGCGTGTCGCGGTAGAAGGTCAGGGCGAGGTCCGGGTCGTGGACCAGCACGAAGCATTGGGAGAGCGTGAGGTTCATGCCGGCAAGGCTAGGCAGTCAGCGCCGTGAGCGCTTCTCCATTCCTGCTCGGCGTGCGGCTCGTGCGGCTCGGGCGGGTGAGGTCCTTGG
The DNA here is from genome assembly GCA_045805465.1 of Conexibacter sp. Classification (GTDB taxonomy): domain Bacteria; phylum Actinomycetota; class Thermoleophilia; order Solirubrobacterales; family Solirubrobacteraceae; genus Conexibacter. Next base: position 743 of record JBJMLB010000112.1, read on the forward strand.
CGATGCAGCCGGGCACGCTCGCAAGCGCGCCGTGGTCGCGGGCCCGGTAGGCCGTCGGCGTCTCCCCCGTCAGCTCGGTGAAGCGCGCGCTGAACGAGCCGAGCGACGTGCATCCGACCTCCAGGCAGACCTCCGTGACCGACAGGTCGCCGCGGCGCAGCAGCGCCTTCGCCCGCTCGATCCGTCGCGTCATCAGGTACGCGTACGGCGTCTCCCCGTACGCCGCGCGGAACCGCCGCGAGAAGTGCGCGGTCGACATCAGCGCGGCGCGAGCAAGCGCGGCGACGTCGAGCGGGCGCGCGTATTCGCGGTCCATCAGGTCGCGGGCGGCGCAGGTGCGCGAGGTTGTCAAGCTCCTCAGGCGTCACCCCTGCGAGGGTACCGGCGTGCACTCGCACCGATACGCGCCGCCGCTCAGCCGGGCTGACCCGCGGCGTTCACCATCCAGCTCGTCCCGAACCGGTCGACGCACATGCCGAACGTGTCGCCCCAGGGCGCCCTCACGAACGGCATCGTGACGGTCCCGCTCTCGCTCAGGCGCTCCCACCAGCCGCGCAGCTTGGCCTCGTCGTCGCCGCTGAGCGACACGTAGACGCCGGCGTGCGGGCGGTACTCCATTCTGTTGGGCGTGTCGGAGGCCATCAGCACGAAGCCGTCGGGCGTCTCCAGCCGGGCGTGCATGACCTTGTCCTGCTCGGCCGGATCCTCGCTGGCGTGGAGGTCGCCGAACGTCGAGATCGTCAGCTCGCCGCCGAAGACCGACTGGTAGAACGTCATCGCCTCGCGCGCGTCGTCGCGGAAGCCGAGGTAGGGGTTGAGCCGAACGGTCATGGCCAATCCTCTCGTCGTCGAACAAGCAAGATCCTAGACCCGCGCGCCGTACTCGTCGTGGAGGGACGGCGGGGTCTGCGGAGAGACGGCGGCTCAGCCGTCGCCGGCCGCCTCGATCGCAGCGCGGATGTCCTTGACGAGGATCATCAGGTGCAAGCCGTCGGTCGGCGACGGCTCGAGTCCATGGCGCAGGTAGAACGCCCGCGCCTCGTCGTGCAACGCGTGGACGAGCAGCGCTCGGATGCCGAATCTCCCTGCCGCCGCCGCGGTCCGCGTCATCGCATCGCGTAGGAGGAACGCGCCGATCCCCCGCCGCTGGACCGATTCGTCGACTGCCAGTCGTGCCAGCAGCACGACCGGGATCGGATGCCGTGGCATTCCCTTGCGCGCCCGTCCGGTCGCGTGCTCGTGCTCGAGCGAGGCGACCGTCAGCGCGTGGTAGCCGACAACCCGCTCCTGCTCCTGATCGACGACCACGTAGGTCCGAGCGGAGCCCGCGCCCGCGGCGATCCGCGCTCGATCGCGCAGCCACGCGTCCAACGACGCCTCCCCCGACCGAAATCCCGCGAGGACGTGCTCCGGTCCGAGCAGCTCCGGATTCCCGAAGCGCGGCACCTACGCCGGACGCGACCGACGGAACAGCTCGACCAACGCCGGATCCGCCTGCGCCGGCCGGTCCAGCGCCTCCGAGAACACGACCCAATCCTCCTCGGAGAGCACGAACTGCGTCCGATCCGCCAGCAGCCGCGCCGCCCGCTCACGCCCACCCTCCACGAGGAACTCCGACAGCGACTCGTCCGCCACCGCGGCCGCTTGGCGGAACAGCTCGTCGTCGCGCGAAGCGACGCGCAGATTGACGCGCTGGGTCTTCGGATCGGTCATGAGAAGAGTGTACGCACGTCGTACGCACAATCAAGCGTCACCCCGTTCGCGAGAACTGCCAGATCGCGACGCCCATCATCGCCAGGCCCAGCAAGCACGATCTCCGCGGCCGAGCGCGACCACCTGGTCCGCCAGGCCGCCCGCGCGCGAGCGGCCTGAGCCTGCCCGTCAGCGGACGAGCTCGCGGAGCTGGCGAGCGGAGCGGCGCCCCGAGCCCATCACAGGATCTCTTCGAGCAGCGCCGTCAGCGGTTGCAACGGCTCGCTGCCGAGGATGCGGCACTCGTCCGGGTAGAGCGCCAGCACGAGCGACGCGATCTCGGCGACCTGCGGCGGTGTGACGCCCACGTCCCGCAGGCGCGCGGGGAGGCCGAGGCTCGCGACGAGGCGTTCGAGACGCGGCGCCGCCATCGACGCGGCCGCGGGATCGGGGTCGAAGCTCAGCGCGGTGTCGGCTGCGAGCGCCGCAGCGATCGTCGCCACGCGGTGTGGCTCGCGGGCAGCCATGACGCGCAGGACGGCGGGCAGCGTGATGCTCGACGTCGCGCTGTGCGGCACGCCGAACGTGCCGCCCAGGACGTGGCCGATGCGATGGCTCAGCCCGAGCCGTGCGTTGCCCGCCGATGCGTAGCACTGCCACGCGGCGATCTGGCATTCCAGCCGAGCGGTGCCGTCGTCGGCGTCATCGAGGGACGTGACGAGATGCGTCGCCAGGCCGCGGATGCCGGCCAGCGCGACGATGTCCGCCACCGGCCGGCGACCGGGCGCGACGATCATCTCGACGGCGTGGTCGATCGCCTTCAAGCCCGAGCCGGCCCACAGCGCGGCGGGGGTGGCTTGGGTCACGAGCGGATCCAGGATGACGAGCGCCGGCGTCGAGGAGCGATCCACGTAGCTCTGCTTGACGTGCTCGCCCTGCGGCCCCGTTCGGGTGACGCCGTAGAAGTGAGAGAGCTCCGCGCCGGCGAGCGTCGTCGGCAGCGACGCATGCAACGGCGGCCGGCCGCCCTGAGGCGTCAGCCCCGCTGCGATCGCCTTCGTGCCGTCGATGACGCTGCCGCCGCCGAGGCTGACGAGCGCGTCGACGTCATGGCCGAGGAGATCCTGCGTGGCGGACAGGACGACCGATTCAGGGACGTGCGCGGGCAGGTCGCGGACCGTGTACGCGTGCAGGTCCCCGAGTGCCTCCTCGACGCGGCCAACGAGCGACTCGGGGAGCGGCCCGGTCGTCAGCAGGGCGGCGCGGCGGACGTCGCGCTCGGCGAGCTCGGGCGCGAGCGACCGCAGCACTCCCGTCCCCCACACGAGACGCTCAAGCGGCAGGGCCTCGTGACGGCCCTCGGTGCGTTCCAGGCCTTCGAGTGGCCAGCCGGTCGCGGCGTCCCTGAGGGCCACCGTTCAGACCTCCTCGGGAGCGGGCGCTCCCGCGGCCGCCGAGGCCCGCGCGAGCGTCCGTTCCAGGTGCACGGGCAGGATGAGCTAGCCGTTCGACGCGTCGGCGCCGCCGTCCCGCGGGGCAACCGTGAGCTGGCAGAGATGGCCGTCGGGATCGCGGAACATGACCGCCTTTGTGTCGCCGTAGTCCTCGACGTCGCTGAGGACGTCCACGCCGTGGCTCCGCATCTGTTCGACGTGCTCGTGCAGCGCCGCCTCGTCGGCCACCGCGAGCGTGAAGTGATGGGAGAGCCCGACCCCGAGGCGGCCCGGCTGGAACGCGGGGAAGCCGAAGTACGTGAGCACCTGGCCGGGTACTGCTTCGCCCGTCGGCGTGTAGTAGTAGTGCGTCCCGCCCTCCTCGTCGAGGTAGTCGGTGCGCTTGATCAGTCTCAGCCCGACGCGCTCCACCCAGAACGCAGTGGTGCGGTCGATGTCGCTCGACACCGACGTGATGTGGTGGAGGCCCTGCAGGCGCATGTCCGCCGTGATCTCGGGCACAGGCTCCGGCCATGTCTCGGCGGCGACATCGCTCTCCGATCGGCTCCCGACCATCGCCCCGTCCTTCGGAGCGTGGTGGGCGCTGCCGAGGATCTCCTCGTCGTAGGAGAACCCGGGCTCGGTCGTCGCGATCTCGAGGATCGCCCCGTCGGGGTCGCGGAAGTAGATGGCATGGAAGTAGTTGCGGAAGTACGGGCCGGTGATGTGCACGCCCTGGTCCGTGAGCCGCCGCTTCCACTGCAGCAGCCCCTCGCGGCTGGAGACGTGCAGCGCGACGTGATGGTTGGTCCCCGCACCCCAGCGCCCCTTGAAGTCGCCGGCGCGAGGATGATCGAGCGCGGCGCGCGTGGCGGCCGCGTCCGTCAGGCCCGCGGGCGGGAGCGAATAGAAGATCGGGTTCCACTCCAGGAGGGTGAGCCGCTGCGTGCTGGACCCGCCGAAGCCGAGCTGCGCGATCGCGATCCGCTCGTCGTGGGGATGCGTGCCCTGCTTCAGGAGCGAGAGCCCGAGGACCTGCGTCATGAACGCCACGGTGCGCGGGAGATTCGAGACGACGTTCGTCTGGCCCTGGATTGCGTGCACCGGGCTCACGCTGCGACCTGCTTCTTCGTGCGGTCCATGATGGTCATGTCTCCTCTGCATACCAAGCCGTTGACGACGCGATCACCGTATCACCCAGCGCTACATTGTGCGGTGTGCAGAATCTATCTTCCATCTCGGAGCTTGATGCGGCGGGGCTCGTCGCCGCATACCGGCGCCGCCAGCTCTCTCCAGTCGAGGTCGCCACGGCGCTGCTCCGGCGGCAGGAGCGTCTCGCCGACCTGCGCGCCATCGTCTGCGCGGCGGACGAGCGCGCGATCGACGCGGCGCGCCAGGCGGAGCGGCGGTACGCGAACGACACCGCGCGGGGCCCGCTCGACGGCGTGCCGTTCGTCGTCAAGGATCTGATCGACACGGCGAGCCTGCCGACCGTCTGCGGCGCGCCCCTGCTCCTCGCTGGACGACGCCCTGCGCGCGATGCCGTCGCGGTCGCGCGCATGGTCGAGGCCGGAGCCGTCCTGCTGGGCAAGACGGCGACGCATCAGTTCGGGCTCGGCATCACGACGGTCGGCGAGCAGACGCCTCCGGTGCGCAACCCGTGGCATCGCGACCGCACGGCCGGCGGATCCAGCGGAGGATCGGCATGCGCGGTCGCCGCCGGCCTCGCGCCGATCGCCCTTGGGACCGACACCGCGGGCTCCGTGCGCATTCCCGCGGATTTCTGCGGCGTCGTCGGCCTGCGCCCGACCCGCGGCGCCGTTCCGATGGAGGGCGTGTGGCCGCTCGCTCCGACCCTCGACCAGGTCGGCCCGCTCACCCGGACGGTCGCTGACGCCGCGCGCGTGCTCGATCTCCTGCGCGGCGCCGGCCCGCGCCCCCGGCCTCCTCGGACGCTGGAGGGACTGCGCGTCGGGGTCGCGGACGAGCTGGCGTTCGAGCGCTGCGACGCCGCGCATCGTCGCGCGCTTGACGACGTGCTCGACGCCGCCGTCGCTGCGGGCGCGGAGGTCCATGCCGTCGCGCTTCCCGCCGTGGACGCCAGCGTGGACGTGCTCGGCGCGATCGTCTCGGTCGAGGCCCTCGCGACGCACCGGGCAAGCGGCCTGTGGCCCGATCGTCGCCGGCTCTACGAGCGCGACGTTCGCCAGCGGCTGCTGCGCGCGGAGGACGTGACCGAGGCCGAGCAGATCGCCGCGGGTCGGCGACGAGAGGAGATCGCGCAGGCGCTCGACAGAGCGTTCGCCTCCGTCGACGTGCTGCTCTCCCCTCCCGCGGGCGTGCGCCCGTCGCCGATCGCCGAGGGCCCGGGCTCGACGGCGTTCCGCACCGCCGTGATGAGCTGCGTGGCGCCGCAGAGTCTGGCCGGCCTGCCCGCCCTGGTGCTGCCGGTCACGCGCGACCCGGATGGCGTTCCCGTCGGCGTGCAGCTGACGGCGCCGCGCGGCCGGGACGACCTCCTGCTCGACGTCGGCGCACAGCTCGAGCACGCGATCGGCCGTGCGTCCGTCGCCCCTCAGACGCTCCTCGCAGCGGACGTGGACGATGCGTCCGGGCACGGGTGATCGGCGTCCTCGGTCCCGTGTGAGCACGCTCGGGCGGTCATCCCCCGGCGTCCGCGGCGGCGATCGCCTCCGCACCGTGGCGGACGTCCCGTCCGGTCACGACGTCGAGGATGCGCTTCGCCGCGCCCGCGTCGACCTCGCTCCCGTGCCACGCGAGCACCTGGTCGGGCCGGATCAGCGCGAGGTCGTGCTCGTACAGCGTGCGGAGCGCCGGGTCGGTGATCTCGACCGACGTCATGGGGACCCCGCGCCGCGCCGCTTCCTGCTCGATCTGCCGATGGTCGTCGCCGCCGGCGAAGCGCAGCAGCGTGAAGCCCTTGCCGAAGGTGTCGTAGAGCGACCGGCCGTCGTCGAGCCACCGATGCGGCGCCCGGCCGCCGGGACGCGCGCGCGGCGTGAACGTCTCGACCTCGGCCGGCGGCGGCTCCGTCCCGTCCGGCACGACGATCGGCGAGCCGTCGTAGCAGTGGCCGAGCACGAGGCCGAGGCTGTAGAACTCGCGCGCCTTGCGCGTGCGGATCTCCTCCCCGAGCTGCGCGCGCAGGCGGTGTCCCTCGGCCGAGTCGTCGTCGAGGCCGGCGCGCACGAAGGAGTTGGCGACCGCCCGGTAGTTGCCCGTCGCCTCGTCCGTGACCCGCGCGTGCACCGGACCACGCTCCGCCGCATAGCTGCCGAGGATCGCGGGGTCCGCCCAGCCGGCCCGGACGGCGGCGAGCTTCCAGCCGAGATCGACCGCGTCGCCGATGCCCTGGTTCAGCCCGTGGGCCCCCATCGGGGTGTGCATGTGCGCCGCATCTCCCGCGAGGAACACACGGCCTCGCGAGACGCGGTCGGCCGTGAGGGCGTGGGCCTCCCACGGGTCGACGCTCACCACCTCCATCGCGACGTCCCCGCCAACCGCCCCGCGGACCACGTCCACGGGATCGAGCCTGTTCACGTCGACGTCGCTCGGGATCGCCGTCGCCTGGAGCCACCAGAGGCCCTGCTGATCGCTGGGCCCCATGTACGAGGGCGTCGCCGGGTTGACGGTCCAGTAGTGCAGCGCCGGCGCGTGCGGGATCCGCGCCGCGAGCTCGGGCGCGCGAAAGACGACGCCGAAGTTCCGCGCCATCGCCCGCGAGCCGAGCATCTCGATGCCGATCGCCTCGCGGACCGTGCTGCCCGCGCCGTCGCACCCGACGACATACGCCGCCTCGATGGTCCGCTCGGCGTCGCCCTGCCGCGCGACGACGGTCACGCTCGACCCCCGGTCCGTCACCGACTCCACGCGCCACCCGTCGACGAACGTGACGTGACCGAGCCGCTCCGCGTGACGCCGCAGGACGGGCTCCGCCACGTACTGGGGGATCTGCTGAGCCGGCTCGGCGAACCGCTCGTCCCGCTCCGTGCGCGTGAAGAAGACGTTGGAGAAGCGGGTCAGCTCGTGCCCGAAGACCGACGTCACGAACGCGATGTCGGTCGAGTAGCTGGCGGGCAGCGGGCTCGCCGCCCGCACCTCGGCCGCAATCCCCCACCGGCGCATGTGCTCCATGCTGCGCACGTTCAGCAGCTTCGCCCGCGGCACCATCCGAGCACGGTCGCGCTGCTCGATGACCGTGCAGGGCACGCCCCAGTGGCCGAGCTCGATGGCAAGCGACAGACCCACCGGCCCGGCGCCGACGATGACGACGCCCAAAGCCTCTGGATCTTGCGAGATGGCAGACATCTTGGGCGCGACTGTACCACGATGCAGAATTAGTGCGGTGTACAGAATTGGGCGCCCAAGACATCGAGCAGACGGCTAATGTTCGCGCCTGTGCCCGAGCCCAACGACGCAGTCCGGGAGCCCGCGCACCCGATCGGCTCGGTCGCCAACGCCCTGCGGCTGTTGGTCCTCCTGCAAGAGCACCCGTCCCTTCGCGTCTCCGACGCGAGCGAGGAGCTCGGCGTCGCGCGATCGACGGCGCATCGGCTCCTGGCGATGCTGGCCTCCTACGGCCTCGTCCAGCAGGAGCCCCGGACCAAGGCGTATCGCGCCGGCCCCGTCCTGCTGCAGCTCGGCCTGGCCGCGGCGGAGCACGACGACATCCTGCTCGCCGTGCTGCACCCGTTCGTGCGCGAGCTGAGCGAGGCGGTCTCCGAGACGGTGCACATCGTCGTGCTGGAGGGCGCGAACTCCCGCTTCGTCGACTGCGTGGAGAGCAAGGGCGCGCTGCGGACCACCGGGCGGATCGGCTACGTCTACCCGGCGCACGCCACCTCAGGCGGCAAGGCGCTCCTGGCCGAGCTCGACGCCGACGAGCTGCAGCACCTGTTCCCCGACACCTGGCTGCCGCCGCTGAACGAGCGCACCAACACCAGCCGGGACAAGCTGTTCGAGGAGCTCGAGCACGTCCGCGAGGTCGGCTACTCGACGAACTTCGGCGAGAGCGAGGCGGGGGTGTCGGCGATCGCGATGGCTCAGCGGACGCGGAGCGGCGCGGCCCCCGCAGCGCTCGCGGTCTCGGTGCCGGAGTCGCGGCTGCCGGAGAGCCGGGTCCCGGAGCTGGCCGAGGCGCTCAAGCGGATCACCGATCGCGCGCGGCAGAAGCTCCCGTAGCCGCCCGGACGCGCCGACAGGATCAGCTCCCGGGAGCGCCGCCGGCCGGACGATCGCGCCCGCCGGTGCCGGCGACCAGCTCGCGCATCGTCGCGACGAGCATGCCGGCGAGCCGATCGAAGGTCGCCGCGCCCTCCTCGGGCGTCGCCGTCGCGGGCGTGCCCGCATATGCCTGCGGGAGCCCCATCTCGACGAACGTGCGCATGCCCGCCCTCAGCGAGGCGCCCAGGTTGACCGGGACCCACGGCAGCTCCGCCGCCCGCGCGCGGTCGACGAGCTCGGGGCGGTCGGCGAGCACGAGCGAGGTCTCGTAGCAGCCGGCGTGCGACTCGCCGCGACGGAACTCATCGGTCAGCTCGTCGCGGCGGCCTGCCACGTCGAGGAAGCCGACGACGACGCCGTGCTCGCGCTCGACCGCGTCGGCGGCGCGATGCAGCGTCATCACGTTGTCGGGCTCGAGGTGGTTGTTGACGATCGCGATGTGCCGGAAGCCCTGTGCGATGAGCGAGCCGAGGATGCCGGCGATGAACCCCTCCAGCGCCTGCTCGCCGACGCCGACCGCGCCGGCGAAGTCGCTCGCGGCGCGCGTCACGCCATACGGGAGCGGCGGCAGGATCAGCGCGCGCAGCTTCGGATCCCCGGCGAGCAGGCGCGCGGCCCGCAGGCACATGCCGTCGGAGATCAGCTGGTCGGTGCCGAGCGGCGCGTGGGGGCCGTGCGGCTCGATCGCGCCGACGGGCAGCAGCAGCACCGGCACGCGGGCGTCGGCCAGCAGCGCCTCGACGTCGGGGTAGGTGAGGTTGGAGAAGAACAGCTCACGGTCCGTCTCGGTCGTGGGTGCGTAGATGCTCATGCGCGACTCCCCTCGATCAGCGGCCAGCGACGCGGGCGCTCGATCCCGAGGCGCGCGACGATCCGCTCCGCCGCCTCCTGCGCCTCGGCGTAGAGCGCGGCCTCGTCGACGCGCGTCAGCCGGCCGCCCTCGACGAGCACGTCACCGCCGACGATTACCGTCTCGGCGCTGCCGCCGTCGGCGGAGAACATCAGGTTGCCGACGGGGTCGAGCTGCGGGACCCATTCCGGGCGCCCTGCGTCGAAGATCACGAGGTCGGCCTCCTTGTCGACGCTGAGCGAGCCGAGCACCTCGGCCGCGCCGACCGACCGCGCACCGTCGAGCGTGAGCATCTCCAGGGCGGCCTCGACGGTCAGCGAGCCGAACTGCTCAGGCCACTCGCGCGCGAGCGCCACCGAGTGGTGGATCGCACGCAGCATGTCGCACGAGTTCGACAGGTTCACGGTGTCGGTGCCGAAGGCGACCGGGATCCCCTGCGCGCGCATCTCGGCGACGCCGCGGCCGGCATAGGCGCCGAGGCAGCGGACGATCGAGGCGCCCGACTGCGCGACCAGCTCGACGCCCTCCGCATCGAGGTCGAGCATGTGGATCATCCGCAGGTCGGGGCCCAGCAACCCGAGCTGCGCGAAGCGCGTCATCGGGTCGCCGGTGAAGCCGGCGTGGCGCTGGTAGCGCGCGACCTCTTCGGCGTCGAGCGACTGGTGGATCTGCATGACCGCGCCGTAGCGGTCGGCGAGCACCTTCGTGCCCGTGAGCACCGCCTCCGAACAGGTCGCCATCCCGATGACGGACGCGAACGCGCGCACGCGGTCGCGCACGCCGCCGCGGAAGGCGTCGAGCACCTCCTCGACGGCGTCGAGCGCGGCGCGCTCGGTCATCCGCAGTTGCGGTGGGTCCTGCTCCAGGTCCCAGATCCAGCGGCCGACGAAGCCGCGGATGCCGGACTCGGCGATCGCCTCCGCCGAGCTCAGCGGGTGGCGCATCGTGCCGGCCTCGGCGACGTTCGTGACGCCTTGGCGCAGCGAGTCCGCGCAGGACAGCGCGACGGCGAGTCGCTCCTCCTCCGGCGTGAGTGCGACGTAGTACGGCACGACCCAGCCGAAGATGTACTCGTACGTGTCGGACACGTCGTCCGGGACGTAGCCGCGGTAGAGCCCCTGCGTCGTGTGCAGGTGCGCGTTCATGAGCCCCGGCGTGACGACCTTCCCGGCGGCGTCGATGACGCGCTCGGCGGCGAAGGCGGCGCGCCCCTCCTCCGTCGGGCCGCCGGCGACGATGCGCCCGCCGGCGATCGCGACGGCGCCCCGCTCGATCATCCGCCGCTCCTCGTCGACCGTGATGACGAGGCCGTTCTCGACGAGCAGGTCGCAGGCGCCTGCCGGCGGCTGACGATCGTCTGCCATGGCGCTCACGCCGCCACCGGCGCGGGCGCGCCCCCGGTCACCAGCTCCAGCGCGCCGGCGCGCTCGAGCGTCGCGCGGCGGCCGAGCGCCATCCACTCGGGGTCGCGCAGCCGCTTCTCGCGCAGCGCCGCCCGCTTGCGCTCCGTCGCCTCAGGGTCGATCGCCATCGACGCGGGGTCGATCACGACGCCGTAGTCGTGCAGCGCGCCCTCCAGCGAGACGTACTCGTCGAGCACGTCGCGCAGCACGGCCGCCGGGTCGCGCTCCTGCGCCTCGCCCCAGCCGCCGCCGCCGCAGCTCTGGTAGAAGATGACCTCCCCCTCGTCGAGCGGAATGTCGCCCGCGTACCAGTGGACGATCGTCTCGTCGTCGCTGCCGTAGCGCATGATCGCGTAGTTGCCCGCGCCCGGCCGCCCGCCGGCGTAGCCGTAGAGCGGATGCACGAGGCCTTGGAACAGCAGCGTGTGGCGCAGCGTGTCGGTGCCGTAGATCTCGCGCTGCAGCACGAACGCCGGGCTGCCGCGCCACTGCCCGGGGGCGGCGGAGTCGGTCGTCAGCTCGGCCTGGCGGTAGAGGCACGGGTACTGGAACTCCGTGACCTCGACGGAGGCCAGCACCAGCGCGCACATGGGCGCGGAGAACGCGCCCCAGCCGTCGGTCCCATGCGTGCCGCCCGAGGAGCACGGCGAGCAGTAGTAGTCGTAGTGGATGGAGTAGTCGCCGGTGCGGCGGTCGGTGCCGAACGCCCACAGGTCCGCGAGGTCGAGCGTCGCGGTGCCGGTGCGCTCGGGCGCGAACTGCTCGCACGCCTTCATCACGACCTCGCCGATGTCGCAGCCGCCGAGCACCGTCGCGGCGCCCGTGCCGCCCGGGGAGGTCGGGTTGACGACCGTGCCGACCGGCAGCTTCGACGTCAGCGGGCGGAAGAAGCCCGAGTTGATCGGGATCTCCGGGCACAGCGCGGAGAAGACCATGAAGAGGTACGAGAGCGTGTTGCCGGGCGGGCTGTTGATTCCGCTGAACGTCTGCGGGTCGGTGCCCTCGAAGTCGGCCTCGATCTCGTCGCCTCTGATCGTGAGCGCCACGCGGTACTGGACGTTGCGCACGTCCACCAGGTCGGAGTCGAGCGTGCTCTCGGCCGTGTAGGTGCCGTCGGGCCATCTGCTCACCTGCTCGCGGAAGGCCCGCTCGGAGTAGTCGAAGATCCACTCGACCGACTTGCGCACGGTGTCGAGGCCGTACTTGGCGCACAGCTCGCCGATGCGCTGCTCGCCGACGCGGCAGCCGCCGATCATCGCGCCGAGGTCGCCCTCGAGCAGGTCCGGCACGCGGTTGTTGGCCATCAGCAGGTCCCACACCTCGCGGCGCAGGTGGCCCTTCTCGTAGAGCTTCACGGGTGGGAAGCGGAAGCCCTCGTGCCATACCTCGCGCGCGAACGTGCCGCCCGCGACGGGGCCGCCCGCGTCGAGCACGTGGCCGCGCACGGCCGGGAAGAACATCGGCTGGCCCTCGTAGAAGACCGGCTTGACGACCGTGTAGTCGGGGATGTGCGTGCCGCCGTAATACGGGTCGCTGACGATGATCACGTCGCCCTCGCTGAGGTCGCCGTGGAAGAAGTCCAGGCACTCCTGCACCGAGGTCAGCGTCGCGTAGATGTGCACCGGCACGGCGTCGGCGCGGGAGACGATCGAGACCTCTTCGCCGTCGTAGTAGAAGACGCCGGCCGAGCAGTCGTGCGCCTCGTTGAAGATGGGGCTGACCGACGTCCGGACCATCGTCTTGATGATCTCCGCCGAGACGCTCTCCATGTAGTTGCGGATGATCTCCGCGGTGATCGGGTCGATCACGACTGCCGTCCTTCCACGTCCGGGTTGCGGTCGGTGCCGAGTCGCAGCTCGGCGGTGCGCTGCTCGTCGATCGCGCCGGCGGCGTCGAGCGCGACGCCGTAGTCGCGTTCGGCCGCCGCGCGTGAGACGAGGCCGTCGAGCACGTCGGCGAGGACGGCCGCCGCCGGGCGCTCGCGCGCCGGGCCATAGCCGCCGCCGGCGGCCGCGCGGATGCGCAGCGTCGGCTCGGCGACGTGCTCGTCCACGAGCGCCGACGGTGCCGGCCGCGCCTCCGCGCCGCGCTCCAGCGTCAGCTGCGCGGTGGCGCCGGGGTTACCGCCGGCGACGCCGTCCGTCGGGATCTCGCGACCGGCGACGACGAGCGTCATCGTGCGGTCGGCGGGACCCGACAGCACGACCTCCGTCGCGGGCGCGCCGCGATGCAGGCCGGCGCCGGCGGAGTCCTCGACCAGCTCGATCCGCTCGACTCGCACGTCGGAGGTCGACTCCCACGTCTCCACCGACGGGATCGCACCGCGACTCGCCGGCGCGGGGCGGCCCCAGCCGTCGTGCGCGGGCGTCGCCGAGGCGCCGCCGATGACCCATTGGCCGAAGTCGCTGACCGCGTGCGCGTCGTCGGCCGGGTGGCTCAGCAACAGCATCCCGGCGGTGCTCGGCGGCGCGACGCGATCGTCCGTCGCGGCGCGCAGCGCGGTCGCGGTCGCCTCGGCGACCTGCGCTCCGCAATGGCTCACCCAGCCGACGGCCGCGGGCCGCTCCGGGTTGACGACGGTGCCGGGCGCGCATCTGAGGACGACCGGCCGCAGCACGCCGCTGTTGGCGGGCACGTCGGGACCGAGCAGCGACAGCAGCGGCAGCGCCGCGAACGACGTCGTCGCCCCGAGCGAACTGTTGACGAACGACTCGCGCTGCGCGTCGGAGGCGCTGAAGTCGAGCAGCAGCTCCTCGCCCGCGACCTCCGCTTCGAGGCGAACCGTCACCGGGCCGCCGCCGATCGCGTCGTGCTCCACGCTGCTCTGCGCCCCGTAGCTGCCGTCCTGCCAGCCGGCGATCTCGGCGCGCGTGCGGCGCTCCGCGTAGTCCTGCGCGTAGGCGAGCCCGCGGCGCACGACGTCGAGCCCGAACGAGCCGACGATCTCGTCGACGCGGCGGCGCCCCAGCTGGAGCGCGGTCAGCATCGCGTCGACGTCCTGACGGACCTCGGACTCCTTGCGCGTGTTCAGCATGATCGTCGTGAAGATGTCGCTCACGAGCCGCCCGTGGCGGTGGATCCGCACCGGCGTGATCGGCACGCCCTCCGACCACAGCTCGCGCGCCGCCGGGTCGTAGCTGCCCGTGTATCTCCCGCCGACGTCGGCGACGTGGCCGCGCACGACGAGGTACAGCAGGATCGAGTTGTCGACCGCATACGGCGCGACGAGCGTGACGTCCTGCACGTGCGTTCCGCCGCGGTAGGGGTCGCTCGTGAAGACGACGTCGCCGTCCTTCATGTCGAACTTGAAGTACGCCAGCACGTCCGCGGCGGTGCAGGCGATCGACCCGAGCTGCACCGGGTTGTCGATCGCGACGATGCCGCCGTGGCGGTCGCCGATCGCGGTCGCGGCGTCGCGGCCCTCGCCGATCGCCGCCGAGCGCGCGGACTTCTCCAGCACGACGCCCATCTCCTCGACGAGCGACGCGAGCTTGTGGCGCAGGATCTCGAGCTCGAACTCGGTCTCCTTGGCCGTCGCTTCGGCCGCCGGCATCAGTCGACCACCTCGATCACGTACACGTCGTGCTGGTCGAGCATCGCTTCCTGCTTGTCGTAGACGACGATCGTCGTGTCCGACTCGTGGATCACGGCGGGGCCGCTGACGAGGTTGCCCGGCTCCAGCTGCTGGCCGTCGTAGATCGGCGTCTCGACGAAGCCGAGTCCGTCGAAGTACACGCTGCGCGTGCCGACGAGGGCGTGGTCGGAGCCCTCGGCCCCGAAGCCCTTGCGCGGCAGCGCCACCGACTGGCGCTTGCCGACCAGCTCCAGCCGCAGCGAGACGATCTCGACCGGCTGCTCGGGGCGCTTGAACGCGTACAGCTGCTCATGCAGCTCGTGGAAGTCGCGCACCGCGCGACCCATGTTCACGGCGGTGACGCGCCGCGTGCGCGAGTGCAGCGGGACGATCACCTCCTGGACCTGGCCGTCGTAGTGGATGTCGAGCGCCCGCTGGAGCGTGACTTCCTCGACGCCGGCGGCGCGCTCCAGCAGCGCCTCCGCCTCGTCCTGCATCTGCCCGAAGAGGTTGTTGACCTCGTCGAGGTCGATGCCCTCGGCGGGCGCGACGTAGGAGCGGATCTTCGAGACCTTGAAGTTCGACATCAGCCCGCCGAGCGCGCTCAGCACCGACGCGAAGCGCGGCACCAGGACGGTGCGGATGCCGACGTCGACGGCCTGCGTGCCGGCGCCGATCGCGCCCGCGCCGCCGAACGCCATCAGCGCGTAGTCGCGCGGATCGCGCCCGCGCGAGACGGACACGTAGCGCAGCGCGTTGGACATGCTGTTGTTCGCGATCCGCGAGATGCCGACGGCCGCCTCGGTGACCGAGATGCCGAGCGGCTCCGCGACGTGGGTGGCGACGGCTTGCTCCGCCGCCTCGCGGTCGAGCGACATGCCGGCGAGGAAGCGCGCCGGATCCATGTAGCCGAGCAGCAGGTTCGCGTCGGTGACGGTCGGCTCCGTGCCGCCGCGGGAGTAGCAGGCGGGGCCCGGGTAGGCGCCCGCGCTCTGCGGCCCGACGCGCAGCGCGCCGCCGCGGTCGACCCAGGCGATCGAGCCGCCGCCGGCGCCGATCGTGTGGATGTCGAGCAGCGGGACGGCGACGCGGTAGCGGCTGATCCACTGGTCGACGCCGACCTCCGGCGTGCCGTCGTGGATCAGGCACACGTCGTAGCTGGTGCCGCCCATGTCGCCGGTGATGATGTTGCGGTAGCCCGACTCCTCGCCGATCCGCACCGCGGAGACGACGCCGCCGGAGGGTCCCGAGAGGACCGCCTCGACGCCGCGCTCCTGCGAGAAGCCGATGTCCATCACGCCGCCGTTGGACTGCATGACGAGCAGCGAGCCGTCGAAGCCCTCCTCGCGCAGTCGGCCTTCCAGGCGCCGCAGGTACTGACGCAGCTTCGGGCTCGTGTACGCGTTGACGGCGGTCGCGGAGAGCCGCTCGAACTCGCGGATCTGCGGCAGCACGTCGCAGGAGAGCGTCACGAAGCAGTCGGGGAACTCCTCCAGCACGATCTCGCCGGCGCGCCGCTCGTGGGCGTCGTTGACGAACGAGAAGAGGAAGCTGACGGCGATCGACTCGACGCCTGCGTCGCGCATCTCGCGCACGGCGACGCGGACCGCCTCCTCGTCGAGCGGCGTGACGACCTTGCCCTGGTAGTCGAGGCGCTCGGGGATGCCGTGGCGGAAGCGCCGCGGGATGATCGGCTCGGGCGCCGGCAGGCGGAGGTCGAACAGGCTCTCCTTGTAGCCGCGCCGCAGCTCCAGCACGTCGCGGAAGCCCTCTGTCGTCAGCAGGCCCGTCGTCGCGCCGCTGTACTCGAGCATCGTGTTGGTGACGACGGTCGTGCCGAGCACGATCGACTCCGTCTTTCCGAGCAGCTCGCCGGCGCCGTGGCCGTAGTGCTCGCCGACGGCCGTGACGGCCTCCAGCACGCTGGTGGCCTCGTCGCCCGGTCGCGTCGGCACCTTGCCCTTGTAGAGGGCTGCCCCGTCGGTGGCGACGAAGTCGGTGAACGTTCCGCCGACGTCGATGCCCAGTTTGTAAGCGGTTGACATCAATCCTCCTGGTCTTCTCTGATGCTCGATTGGGGAGCGCGACTGCGGCGGGTGCGCGTCCAGCCCGGGGCGGGACGACGCGCACGACCGGCGACGCGAGACATGCAACACGAGAGCAGGGTCATTGTCAAGAGTGTTGACTACAGCATTGACTTTCTCTGCCTCGCGCGGGAGGATTCGGCCGACCGAGCGCGTCCGCGCCGCGCCGCGCTCTGTCAGGATCGCCCCGTGACCGACGCCTCAGAGGACCCGACCGCCACCGGCAGCAGCACGCAGAAGCGCCGCCTCCCGCGCGGCTCGCTCGACCGCGACCTGATCGTGAGCACCAGCCTGCGGCTGCTCGACGAGCGCGGCATCGCCGGCTTCAACATGGCGGCGCTCGGACGCGCGCTCGGCGCAGACCAGAGCGCCGTGTATCGCCACTTCGCCAGCAAGCAGGACCTCGAGATGGCGATCAAGGAGCGAGTCGTGGCCGAACACCTCGACGGCTTGCCCGAGCAGCCGTGCTGGGTCGAGACGCTCGTCGCGATCCTTCGCCAGACCCGCTCGATGGGCCTCACCCACCCCGCTGCGACGACGCTCGCCGCGCCGCGCACGACGGGCCGGGCAGCAGAGCGTCGCGCCGTCGAGCGCGTGTTCGCCGCGCTCGACGCGGCCGGCTTCTCGAGCCGCGAGGCCGCCCTGCTGCATCGCGCGCTCGTCGACTTCGCGCTCGCGTGGAGCGTCAGCGACGCGGCGATCATCGCGATGGAAGAGGAGGCGCGCGATGCCGATGCGGCGGCCTTGCGCTCCTACAGCGTCCTCGACCCGGCCACCCCCCACATCGCCCGCAGCGCCCACGAGATCGCAGCCGTGGGACTCGACGACGCCTTCGAGACCGCGCTCGCGCTGATGATGCGCAGCGTGATCGCTTCCGCGACGGTGCAATGCGACCACGAGCACAGCCTCCTGCCGCTCGGGGCAAAGCCCGACGAGTGATCAGCGCGATTCGCGCGATTCGCATGCGAGCGCGTGAAGGCGCAGCGCCACCGCGAGCTCGTCGCGCCGCGCGGCGATCGGCTCCTCCAGCACCTGTTCCTCGATCCGCCGCAGCCGATACGCGACCGTGCGATCGTTGACGCCGAGGCGCGCCGCCGCCGCCAGCGCGTTCTGCCCGACGGCGAAGTAGGTCGAAAGCGTCGTGCGCAGCACCGCCATGCGCGGGTCGTCGGCGGCGAGCGGGCCGAGCCAGTGCGTCACGAAGTCATCGGCCGCCGCATCGTCCACGACGGCCAGCGCCACGAGCGCGACGTCGCGGTAGCGCGTCAGCGAGCCCGGCGGTCGTCGCAGGCCCACGCGATAGGCGCTGTTGGCCTGGCGATGCGTGACGCGGAAGCCCTCGACCCCTTCCGCCGGCTCGCCGATCGCGCACGCGGTCCCGGCGGGCACCGCCGGCGCGGGCTCGCAGCGCCCGGACGGGATGGAGAGCCACGCCTGCACGGAGCTTCTGCTCGTCGTCACGAGCAGGTGCTCACGCACCCCCAGCGCCGCGACCAGCGCGTCGATCGCCGCGCCCGGCGCCACACCCCAGGCCACGGCGCACAGGTGCCGCCCGCGCAGGTCGTAGCCCAGATCGGCGGGATCGACGGGCAGCCCGGAGAGGACGTCCTTGACGAGCCGCTCGCGACGGCGGGAGCGGTCGCCCTGGCCCGTCGTCCGCTCGCGCTCGTAGGCCGCGCGCAGCAGCGGCAGGGCGCAGTCGACGTAGGCGAAGAGGAACCGCGACGAGGCCTTCATCAGGTCCGCGTGCGCGACGGCCCCCAGCTCCGTCCCGTACACCTCGTCCATCAGCGCCTCCAACAGCACGGCATGCGCGAGCCGTCGCGTCTGCATGAGATCGTCGAGAGAGAGGCGGGCGCGCGCGAATGCCTGCACCTCTTCGAGCATGCGCGGCGTGAGCTCGGCGAGCGGCTCTCGACCGCGCCCGAGCTCGTGGATCGCGCCCTCGAGGTGGTCCTCGAGACCACGCCGAAGCGTGTGCTCGAACCCGGCGACGGACGCGTCCCACAGCCCGGGCAGCTCACGCTGCGTCCGCGCGAGCAGCCGCCCGCAGAGCTCGTCCAGGCGGCCCCTCAAGGCGTTCGACACCACGGTGAGCTGTTGCTGGAGCGTCACCGGCGCCGCCTCGCTTTCCGGATTCGCGCAAGCGCGGTCCGCTCGATCGACGGAGATCGGAAGCGAGTGCCGACGCGCCAGCGCGAGCATGGCTCGATCTGGTAATGCAAAAACGGAGGACCGCAGTGAAAAGTTCCATGAGGCGCGCAATTCCCGACACCGTGCTCGGACGCCCGATGTCGCGGCGGGATCTGATGCGCAAAGCCGGCGCCGCGAGCGCGTCGCTCACCGCGGCGTCGCTCGTCGGCCGCATCCCGATGGCGAAGGCGGATCCGACGCTCCCGAGCGTCGTCGTGATCGGCGCGGGCCTGGCGGGCACGACGGCCGCGTACCGCCTGATGCAGGCCGGTTTCCCGGTCAGCCTCTACGAGTCCCGCAACCGCGTGGGCGGCCGCTGCTGGTCGCTGCACGAGCTGCCCGGCTCCCAGGTCGCCGAGCACGGCGGCGAGCTGATCGACTCGGACCACGTGCACCTGCTCGGCCTCGCGAGCGAGCTCAGACTGACGCTCGAGGACTACTTCACCCCAACCGGCGTCGCTCCGACCTGGCCGTGCTACATCGACGGCAGATGGTATCCGCAGAGCGCCTTCGACGCGGAATTCGAACAGCTCGGCTCGGCGATCGTCGCCCAGGCGCAGTCGATCGGCGCGGTCTCCGGGCAGTCGCTCAACGACGCCGCCTACTCGTGGGGCACCGCGACGAGCGGCGCGATCGCGCTCGACCAGATGAGCATGCGCGATTGGATGGACGCGAAGCTGCCGGGCATGACGAGCACGCCCTTCGGCAGACTGATGGAGCGGGTCATCAGCGGCGGCTCGGGGATCCCGATGGCGCAGTCGTCGGCCATCGGCTTGATCGAGTGGTGGCTCACGCCGGAACCCAGAGACGTCGAGCGCTACCACATCCGTGGCGGCAACGACCAGGTGCCGAGAATGTGCGCCGCGGCCCTCCCGGCCGGAGCGCTTCACCTCGAAGCGCCGCTGCAGCGGCTCAGCCGGCTCAGCAACGGAACCTACGAGATGGCCTTCGGCGGGATCAGCTCGGTGGTCAGAGCCGACCGCGTGATCCTGGCGCTGCCGTTCTCGACGCTGCGAGACGTCGACCTCACCAGAGCGGGCTTCGGCTCCCACCGCCTGGACGTGGTCAACCAGCTCGGCATGGGCACCAACGCGAAGATGATGCTCCAGTACAACGACCGTCCGCAGGCGCACACGATCCCGGTCTATCCGAACACCTGGAACGGCAACTGCGCCGACATGGACGACGGCTTCCAGTGCTGGGAGAGCACCAGAGACCAGCCCGGGACCGGGAGCATCATCACGCTGTTCTACGGCGGCGCCAACGCGCCGAACTGGGGCTCCACCCGGCCGGCGCACGCGTTCGCCAACGGGAGCATCGTCAACAACCGCGTCTCGCACCTGGAGACGACGGTGCCGGGCACCGGGTCCCACTTCACCGGCAACGCCTGGCTCGACGTGTGGGCCAACGACCCGTGGACGAAGGGCTCGTACTCCGCATACAAGCTCGGCCAGTACACCGCGGCCTACCGCTTCAACTACCTGCCCGAGGGCGGCGTGCACTTCGCCGGCGAGCACACGTCGACGCTCAGCCACGCGTACCTCAACGGCGGCGTGGAGAGCGGTCAGCGCACGGCGATCGAGCTGATGAGAGAGGCGGGCGTCAGAGTGCCGCCCGCCATCGCCAACCTGCCGTACTCGACGGACTGACGCAAGGCAATGTGCGGCGGCCGGTGACGGCCGCCGCACGCGCGCCCCTCCTCGCGGCCGGCTAGCGCCGCCGCCCTCGACCGCGTACGCCCGAAGGCCGAGGTCGCCGCACCGCATCTAGTCCGGCACGCTGGGAGCGGCGGCGAGGACCGCGCGCTGCGGGCGCCATCCGCGCTCCGGCACCGAAGCGCGCAGCATGCGGGTATACGCGTGCTGGGGCCGGTCGAGTACCTGTGCGGTGGGACCCTGCTCCACGACGACGCCGCGCTGCATCACCAGCAGCTCGTCCGTCACCTGCCGGGCGACCGCGAGGTCGTGGGTAATGAACAGCAGCGCGACGTCCACGCGCTCGCGGACGTCGGCCAGCAGGTTGAGGACCTGAGCCTGGATCGAGACGTCGAGCGCGGCGACCGCCTCGTCGAGCACGAGCACGCGCGGCTCGGCGGCGAGCGCCCGCGCGATCGCGACCCGCTGGCGCTGCCCGCCGGACAGCGCCCGCGGGAGCGCACTGCCCTGGCGCTCGTCGAGGCCGACCTGGTCCAGCAGCTCGGCGATGCGACGCGCGCGCTCGTCGCGCGAGAGCGGGAAGTGCACGCGCAGCACCTCGTCGAGCGCGTCGCGCACGCGCTGGCGGCCGTTCAGCGACGAGTATGGATCCTGGAAGACAAGCTGCATCTCGCGCGCGCGCCGCCGGCGCTCCGCGGTGCGGGCGGGGCCGGGCGCGCGCTCGCGGCCGGCGACCACGATCCGCCCCGCGGTAGGCCGCTCGAGCCCCACGAGCATGCGCGCGACCGTCGTCTTGCCCGACCCGGACTCGCCGACGATGCCGAGGGCGCCGCGCGGCGACAGCCGCAGCGAGACGTCGTCGACCGCCACGAGCGCTCTGTCGCCGCCTCCTCCGCGCCCGCCGCGCAGGTGGAAGACCTTGCGCAGGCCCGTCGCCTCGATCACGGCCTCGGGAGCCGCGTCCGTCGCCGCCGAGGCGGCCGTCGTCTCGGCGCTCATCGGGGCAGCTCCAGTTCCGCCGTCACGTCGGCGTGCAGCAGGTCCGCGAGCTCCTCGGCGCGGCGGCACGCGACACGGCCCTCCGCGAGCGCCTGCAGCGCGGGGGGCGCCGCCGTGCAGGCCGGCTCGCAGTACGCGCAGCGCGGCGCGAAGCTGCAGCCCTCGGGCGCTTCGAATGCAGACAGCGGGCGGCCCGGGATCGCCGCGAGCCGCGCGCTCGTCGTGCGGACGCTCGGGCGCGAGCGGATCAGGCCGGCCGTGTACGGGTGCCGCGGACGCGTGTCGAGCGCCTCGGAGGGCTGGTCCTCGACGATCTCGCCGGCGTACATGACCGCCGTGCGATCGCACACGGCCGCGGCCAGCTCGAGGTCGTGGGTGATGAAGAGCATCGCCATCCCGCGCTCGCGGCGCAGCTCGTCGAGGATCGCCATCACCTCGCCCTGGGTCGTCACGTCGAGCGCCGTCGTCGGCTCATCGGCGAGCAGCAGCCGCGGGCTCGTCATCAGGGTGCTCGCGATCATGACGCGCTGCAGCAGCCCGCCCGAGAGCTCGTGCGGATACTGGTGCAGACGGCGCGCGGCGTCGGAGACCCGCACCTCCTCCAGCAGCTCGATCGCGCGCGAGCGCGCCGTGGCGTCGGGGACGCCCTCCTCGATGCGCACGCGCTCGGTCATGAAGTCGCCGATCGTGCGCACCGGGTTGACGTGCACGCGCGCGTCCTGGAAGACCATCGCGACCTCCTTGCCGCGGTAGGCGCGCAGCCCCGCGCGGTCGAGCTCGGTGACCGCGCGGCCGTCGAAGCGGATCGAGCCGTCCAGGCGCGCGCCCTTGGGCAGCAGCCGCATGATCGCGCGCGCGGTCATCGACTTGCCGGAGCCCGACTCGCCCACGAGGCCGACGGCCTCGCCCTGCGCGACCTCGAGCGAGATCCCGCGCAGAACCGTGCGCGGCTCGTCGCCCACCGGCAGGTGGACGGTCACGTCCTGAAGCTCCAGCAGCGCGGTCACGCCCGCTCCTCGCTCGCCGGAGACCGGCCGACCCGCTGGCCGAGCACGGTCACCGCGACGACGGCGATCGCGATCAGCGCGCCGGCGAACAGCGTCTCCTGCGGGAAGCCCTTCAGCAGGCTGCTCTGGCCGGAGCCCACCATCGCGCCCCAGTCGGCCGTCGGCGGCTGGACGCCGAAGCCGAGGAACGAGATCGCCGCCATGTCGACCATCGCCAGGCCGAACGCGAGGCTCGCCTGAGCGAGCAGCACCGGCGCGATGTTCGGCAGCAGGTGCCGCCCGCAGATCCGCAGCGGAGAGAGGCCCTGCAGCTCGCACGCCGCGACGTACGGCTGCCGTCGCTCGCGCAGCGCCGCCGCGCGAGCGACGCGCGCGATGTAGGGGGTGTACGCGATCGCGAGCGCCGCGATCGGCGCGCCGAGCCCGCGCCCGAACAGCGCGACGGCGAGGATCGCGAGCAGGATCCCGGGGAACGAGAAGACCACGTCCAGGCCGCGCGCAATGACGCCGTCGACCCATCCGCCGGCCCACGCCGCGGCAACCCCGAGCGCAGTGCTGGCCGCGGTCGCCAGGAGGACGACCGCGAGCGGTCCGATCAAACTCGAGCGCGCGCCGTACATGAGCCGCGACAGCAGGTCGCGACCGGATGCGTCGGTGCCGAGCGGATGCGCGCCAGAGGGGCCGGCGAGCGCGTGCGACAGGTCGAGCGTCGTCGGGTCGTGGGGAGCGAGCAGCGGCGCCGCCAGCGCGACGAAGGCGAGCAGGCCGAGCGTGACGACGGCGAGCCACACGATCAGCCCGGAGCGCGCGCCGCGCCGTCGCAGGCGGCCCAGCGCGGGCGCCCGGCCCGCGACGACGCTCATGCGGCCTTCCCCGGCGCCATCCGCGGGTCCAGCAAGCCGTACAGCAGGTCCACGACGGTGTTCGCGACCATGAACACGACCACGAGGATCAGCGCGACAGCCTGCACGATCGCGAAGTCCTTCTGGTTGACGGCGGTCACGAGGAACGAGCCGAGCCCGTTCAGCGCGAACGTCTGCTCGACCACCACCGACGCGGCGATCAAGCCGGCGATCGTCACGCCGCTGATCGTCGTGATCGGCACGAGCGCGTTGCGGAACACGTGCCGGCGCATGATCGTGCGCTCGGACAGCCCCCGCGCCCGCGCCGTGTCGACGTGCTCGCGCTCGAGCTCCTCGCGCATCGCGGCGCGCGTGATCTGCGCCACGACCGCGATCGCCGCGAGCGCGAGCGCAACCGCCGGCAGCGTCAGGTGCCAGACGCGGTCGGTGAAGCCCGAGCCGGCGCCGAGCGTCGGGAACCAGCCGAGGTTCACTGCGAACACCGACAGCAGCACCATCGCGGCGACGAACGACGGCACCGCCATGCCGAGCGTCGTCGTGAGCACGACGCCGACGTCGACGCCGCCGCTCTTCAGCGCGGCGACGACGCCGAGGCCGATCCCGATCGCGAGGATCAGGATCGCGGCGTAGCCAACGAGCAGCGCCGTGGTGGCGATGCGCGGCTCGATCAGGCTCGTGACGTCCTGGCGGAAGATGATCGACTGCCCCAGGTCGCCGTGCAGCACGCCGGTCAGCCAGTGCCAGTAGCGCGTCAGGAAGGGGTCGTCGAGTCCGTATTGCGCGCGGATCGCCGCCCGCCCCTCGGGCGAGAGCGTCCGCCCGCCCGAGAGGAAGCTCTCCGGACTGCCTGGCGCGAGGTACAGGCAGCCGAAGATGACGAAGCTCGAGGCGAGCAGCGTCGCGGCGAGCGCGAGCAGACGGCGGGCGACGAACGCGAGCACGCTACCCGGCCGCCCCGATCCCAGCTGCCCACGGGGCGTAGAGCTCCATGAGCGAGGAGGCCGACGCCCCGGTGATGCGGTTGTTCATGAACAGCAGCTCGGAGCGGTTGACGAGCGGCAGCCACGGCATGTCCTGCACGAGCTGCTTCTGCAGCGCGATCACGTGCTGCGCGCGCTTGTCGTCGTTGTAGGTCGCGAGCGCGGCGTCCTGCGCGGCAAGTGCGGTGGGGTCCTTGTAGCCGTTGAAGTTCTGCACGCCCAGGATCTGGGAGTAGATGTTCAGCGGCTCCGCGGTGTCCGGGTACCAGAAGCCGAGCACGCCGTCCACGCCCTCGCGCGCCTTCGCGTCGTTGAAGAGCGCGACGAACGCGGTCGTCGGGATCGGCTTGAGCTTCATCGGCAGGCCGATCTGCTTCGCGGCGTCCTGGATGATCGTGGCGATCTGGACGAACGTCGCGACGTCGCCGGAGAACGCCAGCGTGACGGAGCGGCTCGGCTTGCCAGCCTGCGCCATCAGCTGCTTGGCGGCCGCGAGGTCCGGCTTCGAGGTGTCCGGCAGCGCGTCGTAGGCCTTCGAGAAGGCGTCCTTCGCGTAGCCCCAGGTCGACGGAGCCGCCGACGCCTTGACCGGCTGGGCCGTATCGCTGAAGACCGTCTTGGCGATCGCGGTCCGGTCGATCGCGAGGCTGAGCGCGCGGCGCACGCGCGGGTCGGCCAGCGGGCCCGAGCTGGCGCTGAACGCGATCAGGTCGGTGGTGGTGCTCGTGCCGAGCGTGAGCGTGCCGTCGGAGGCGCCGCGCAGCTGGGAGACGCCGCTCAGCGGAGCGCTGAACGTGCCGTCGATGTCGCCGCTGAGCAGCGCGCTCGTGAGCGTCGACTCGTCGGGCACGAAGCGCAGCTCGAGCGTTCTCGCGTGGGCACGGCCGGCCGGGTTCCAGTAGTCGTCGTTGCGCGTCATGACGATCGAGGCGCCCTTGTTCCAGCTCTGGAACTTGAACGGCCCGGTACACATGACGCCGCCGTCGGGTGTGCCGTATGTGGCGCCCTTCTCCTCGGCGTACGCGCGCTCCACGACGACGCCGCCCGCCGTCGCCATCATCTTGTTGAAGATCGAGTCCGGCCGCTTGAGCGTGACGGTGACCTCGTCGGGGCCGCTGCGCTCGACGGAGCGCACGTTGCCGAACCAGCCCGCCCAGTAGGAGGTCGGCCCCATCGTCGTCTTCAGGCTGTAGACGACGTCGTCAGCCGTCATCGGCTTGCCGTCCCAGAATCTGACGCCGCTGCGGATGCGGTACACCCACTTCAGCGGCGTCGGGTTCTCGACCGATTCCGCGAGCCCCGGCTTTATCGAGAAGTCCGGCTCCTGGCGCAGCAGGCTCTCGCACATGTTGGCCAGCGTCGTGTTCTCGGCGACCGCGTACGCCTGCGTCCAGTTGATCGTCGACGGCTCATAGAAGAGCGCCCAGGTCACATGGTCGACGTCGCCCTTGGCGGCCGGCGTGGTGGACACCGTCGTCAAGGACTGGCCCGAGCCGGCAGCGCCGGTGTCGGAGGACGTTGAACTGCCGCAGCCGGCGGCGGCCGCCGCGAGGGCGGCCAGAACTGCAAGCAGGGGAACACGGCGCAAAATCACGATCGACAACCTCCTCGGGGGGACCCTGAGCGGCGTCGTCGGTCCGGATGCGCCGCCTCTCTCTCTCGTCAATAAGTCTACTGCGTACTTTGGTTAGGTGTCAACTGTCTTTGGCGCGCAGCGCTCGCCGGTCGACCTTGCCCGAGGGGGATCGCGGCAGCGCGTCGAGAAACCGCACGTCGCGCGGGTACTTGTGCGGCGAGAGCCGACTGCGCACGTGCTGCTTGAGGGCGTCGGCGGTCTCCGGCGTGGGCGCCGCGCCCTCGCGCAGGGCGACGAACGCGCGCGTCTT
The DNA here is from genome assembly GCA_045805465.1 of Conexibacter sp. Taxonomy (GTDB): domain Bacteria; phylum Actinomycetota; class Thermoleophilia; order Solirubrobacterales; family Solirubrobacteraceae; genus Conexibacter. The sequence goes on from JBJMLB010000112.1 coordinate 26,606, forward strand.
CGTGAGGCCTCCGTCGTCGAAGCCGACGACCGCGCAGTCGCGCACGGCGTCGTGCTCGAGCAGGCACTGTTCGATCTCCGCCGGGGCCACCCAGATCCCGCCGACCTTGAGCAGGTCGTCGGCGCGGCCGCGGAACCAGAAGAAGCCGTCCGCGTCGCGCACGACGAGGTCGCCCGTGCGGACCGTCTCGCCGTCAAACGTGGCGCGGCTCTTGTCCGGCGCGTCGAAGTACTCGAGCGCCGCCGTGGCGCCCGTCACGTGCAGCTCGCCTGGCTCGCCGTCGGGGACGGGGGCGCCCTCGGCGTCGAGCACGCGCGCCGCGTAGCCCGGCACCAGCCGGCCGAGGCTGCCCGGCCGCGCCGCACCCGGGCGGTTGGAGACGTAGACGTGGTAGGCCTCGGAAGAGCCCATGCCGTCGAGCACCTCGACGCCGAACGCGTCGAGCCAGCGCCGCTGCAGCTCCAGCGGGAGCGCCTCGCCGGCCGACGTGCAGAAGCGCAGCGAGCTGAGGTCGCGATCCTCCGCGCCGGGCTGGTCCAGCATCGCCCGCATCATCGTCGGCACGTGCACGAGGATCGTCGCGCGGTGGCGCTCGACCAGGTCGAAGACGCGCTCCGGCGTGGTGCGCTCCGGGAAGACGACGCCGCAGCCGCCGACCTCGAACGGGAACAGCGCGACGAGGTCGCGGGCGTAGCCGAAGAACAGCTTGGGGACCGGCACGACGACGTCGTCGGGGGCGATGCCGAGCACGGCCTGGCCGTACCAGGCGGAGCTCAGCAGCGGGGTGCTGACCGGGTGGACCGCGGCCTTCGGGGCGCCCGTGCTGCCCGTCGTGAACTTCCAGATCGCGACGTCGTCGCGGCGCGTCGGCGCCGGGTCGAGCGTCGCCGGCGCCGCCGCCGCGAGCGCGTCCAACGAGTGCTCGCCGGCGCGCAGGTCGCCGTCCGCGACATCTCCCGCCACGAGCAGCCGGACGGTGGGGTCGACGCTCGCGATCGCCGCGCGGACGCGCTCGAGCGTGCCCGCGTCGGCGATCACCACGGCGGGCTTCGCATAGCCGACGTAGTAGGCGAAGTCCTTCTCCTGCAGGAAGGTGTAGACCTCGGCGCCGACCGCGCCGATCTTCTGGATCGCGTACCAGCCGGCCACGAAGTCGACGCCGTCGCCGAGCGCCATCAGCACCCGTTCGCCGCGCCGCACGCCCAGCTCGAGCAGTACGGCGCCGATGCGGTTCACGCGCTCGGCGAGCTGCGCGTACGTCGTCGCGCCCTCGGGCGAGCGCAGCGCGACGCGCGTGCCGCGGCCCTCTACCACGTGGCGGTCGACGAAGTGCGTCGCGAGGTTGATCTGCTCGGGGATCGCGTCCACGTCGGGGACGCGCGTCTCGCCTGCGCGGGTCACGTGCTCTGCCTTCTCGGTCATCTGCGGCCGAAGCGGCCCGGGACGTCACGCCCTCCGGCGCCGCTCAGGAGGTCGCGCACCTGCGCGACGAGCAGCTCGGTCAGCGTCTCGAAGCTGTCTGCGCCCTCCGCGGCGGTGGCCTCCGCGGGCGTGCCGTTGTAGGCCTGCGAGAGCCCCATCGCGACGAAGTCGGTGCGGCCCTCGGCGAGCGCGGCGGCGAGGTTCACGGGCGCCGGCGGAAGCGACGGCAGCAACGAGCGCTCCACCAGCTCGGGCCGGTCGGCGAGCATCAGCGACGTCTCGTACCGCCCGGCGTGGCTGCCGCCCTCGCGCACCTCCGCGGTCAGGCGCTCGGCGCGGCGCCGACGCGTCAGGTCGAGGTATCCGACGACCTGGCCGGTCTCCGCCTCGACGGTGTCCATCGCGCGGTGCAGCGTCTGCACGTGAGCCGGCTCGAAGTGGTTGTTGACGAGCACGACGTGGCGCAGGCCCTGTCCGATGAGCGACCGGCAGACGTCGACGAGCATCGCGTGCAGCGTGTCCTCGCCGATGTCGATGACGCCCGGGAACGCGCTCGCGCAGCGCGTCACGGCGAAGCTCAGGGCCGGCAGGATCAGCGCTCGCGCCTCGGCGTCGTGCTCGAGCAGCCGCGCGGCGCGCAGGCACATCCCGAGCGAGATCAGCGTGTCGGTCGCGAGCGGCGCGTGCGGGCCGTGCGGCTCGGTGGAGCCGACCGGGAGCAGCAGCGCCGTCGGTCGCGGGTCGGCGAGGAGCCGCTCGATGTCCGCCGAGGAGAGGTTCGCGAAGTAATGGCGCGCGTCGTCCTCGCCGAAGCGGTCGGCGAGCGACTGCTCAAAGCCGGCCTGGTGTCGGAAGAGAGGGCTCATGCGCTCACCGGCCCGCAGACACGGGCTCCGATATAACTATACAGCCCTACCAGGTGACGTGTTATCTGACATCGCGGGATCGCTCGTCGGGTGCCTCGAGCTTCTCTCCGACTCCCGCTGTATGGTGTCCGCGTGAACGCCAACGGAGCCGAGCCGTCGTGGCCGACAAGCGCTGAGATCCAACCGCAGGATCTCGTGATCACGATGCTCGGCGCCTACGTGCACCACCAGCGGCGGACGGTGTGGTCGGGGGGACTGGTCACGCTCCTCGGCGACTTCGGCTTCTCGCCGGGCGCTGCGCGCATCGCCCTGATCCGGCTCGTGAATCGCGGGTTTGTCGAGCGCACGCGCAAGGGCCGACTCGTCTTCTACACCCTCACGGCGCGCGGCCGCAAGCTGCTCGACGAGGGCGACAGACGGATCTTCTCGCTCGGGAAGGCGCCCGCCACCGGCGAGCAGTGGACGATCCTCTGGCACGCGATCCCCGAGGAGCTGCGGCTCGAGCGCGGCAGGCTCGCCCGCCGGCTGCGCTTCCTCGGCTTCGGCACGCTGCAGGATGGCACGTGGATCTCCCCCCACGACCGCGAGCGCGAGGTGGTCGAGGTGGTCGACGACCTCGGCGTGGCGCAGTACGTCGGCGTGCTGGTCGGCCGGCCCGCGCTCTCGCTCGACTTCGGCAAGTTCGTCTCGCGCGTCTGGCCGATGGACGAGCTGTCCGAGCGCTACCGCACGTACGTGCAGACGTTCGGGCGCTACGCGAAGGGCAGACGCGGGGGGTCGCTGGACGACCGCGAGGCGTTCCTGGCGCGGACGCAGGCGGTGCACGCCTTCCGCAAGTTCCCCGTCGACGACCCCGACCTGCCCGACGACTTCATGTCCGAGCCGCGTGTCCGGGCGGAGGCGATCGAGGTCTTCACGACCGTCTTCGAGCGACTCGCGGAGCCCGCCGAGCGCTACTTCGCCGCGGCAATGGAGCCGACGGCGAGCCGCTCAGCCGCGTAGCGACTGCCCTGCCGCAACAGGGCATGGTCAGCCCGACGCGGACGCCGCGGCGGCGAGGCCGGGCGCGATGCGATAGCTCGGGTCCTCGCGCTCCCGCCCCAGCTGCTCCAGCAGCGCGACGACCCGCGCGAGCCCGAGCTGCTCGCCCCAGGCGAGCGGACCGCGCGGGAAGCCGAGCCCGACCGTCATCGCGACGTCGACGTCGGACGCGTCGGCGACCCCTGCGTCGAGCGCGAACCACGCCTCGTTCGCGAGCTGCGCGACGATCCGCCGCACGATCGCCCCGGCGTCGGCGCCGGAGGGCCGCGGCGTCGCTTCGTGCTCACCGCCGTCTTCGCCGTAGGCGTAGAAGCCGCGCCCGCTCTTGCGGCCGAGCTCGCCGGCGGCCGCCATCCGCTCCTGGATCGGGCTCGGGCGCCAGCGCGGCTCGCCGCCGGACTGCTCCCACATCGAGCGCGTGACCGCGAGGCTGACGTCGATGCCGATCGTGTCCATCAGCCGGAACGGCCCCATCGGGAAGCGCTCGCCTTCGCAGGCGCGGTCGACCTCCGCCGGCGTCGCCGTGCCGGCTTCGACGATCCGCAGCGCCTCCAGGTAGTAGGGCCGCGCACAGCGGTTGACGAGGAAGCCGGGGCCGTCGGCGACGGCGATCACGCGCTTGCCCATCGCCTCGGCGAGCGTCCGTGCGCGGGCCGCCGCCGCCGCGCCGGTCGACGGCGTCGTGACGAGCTCGACGAGGCGCATCGCGCCGGGCGGGTTGAAGAAGTGCAGGCCAAGCACGCGCTCGGGCGCGTCGAGCGCCTCGGCGAGCGCCGCGACGGGGATCGAAGAGGTGTTGGAGGCGAGCACCGCCGCGGGGGCGGCGCGCGCGAGACGGCCGAGCACCTCGCGCTTGAGCTCCAGGCGCTCGGGGACGGCCTCGATCGCGACGTCCGCGTCCTGCGCCGCGGCCAGATCGATCGTGGGAGCGAGACGGCGCCGCGCCTGCGCGGCCTCCTGCGCCGACATCCGCCCGCGCCGCACCCGGCGCTCGAGCTCCGCCTCGACGCGCTGCGTCCCCGCCGCCAGCGCGACGTCGTCGACCTCGCACAGCAGCGTCGCGATGCCGCTGCGACAGGCGAGCGCCGCGATCCCCGCGCCCATCGTCCCACCGCCGACGACGACGAGCGGGCCGGGCGGCCTCATCGCGCGCCGTCCGGCTTCTCGGTCGCCAAGGCGTCGGGCATGCCGGCGAATATACACATTGCACCGGACCATGCCGTATACTATCGACCGTGGCCGGCATCCCTTCCCCGCTCCGCGCATGAGCCGCTCGGTCGTCGTGACCGGCGGCGGGAGCGGGATCGGGCGCGCCGTCGTCGCGCGCTTCGTCGCGCTCGGCGACCGCGTGACGGCGCTCGGCCGCGACGCGGCGACGCTCGAGCGGCTGCGCGCGGAGCTGCGCTGCGGTGCGGGGCTCCCGCTCGAGGTGCGCGCCTGCGACGTGACCGACGAGGCGGCGGTCGCTGACGCGTTCAACGCGATCGGCCCGCTCGACGTGCTCGTCAACAACGCCGGCTGCGCGGAGAGCGCGCCGCTCGCGCGCACGACGCTGGAGAGCTGGGAGCGCCAGCTCTCCGTCAACGCCACCGGCGCGTTCCTCTGCACCCGCGCCGCCGTCGAGCCGATGCGCGCCCGCGGGACGGGCGTCGTGCTCACGGTCGCCTCAACCGCCGGCCGCGTCGGCGCTCCCTACACGGCCGCCTACACCGCCTCCAAGCACGCCGCCGTCGGCCTGATGCGCGCCGTCGCCGCCGAGCTCGCCGGCACCGGCGTCCGTGCGAACGCCGTCTGCCCCACGTTCGTCGACACGCCGATGACGGAGCGCTCCGTCGAGCGGATCGCCGCCGCCACCGGCCGCAGCGCCGAGCAGAGCGGCGCCGCGCTCGCCGCCACCTCGCCGCTCGGGCGCCTGCTCGACCCGCACGAGGTCGCCGACGCGGTCGTCTGGCTCGCCTCCGACGCGGCCCGCTCGATCAACGGCCAGACCCTGATCCTCGACGGAGGAGGCATCCAGTCATGACCCGCTTCCGCGCCTCGGCACCGCTCACGCCCGATGCCGACTGGAGACACTTCAACCTCTCCGTCGCCGACGGCGTCGCGACGATCGCCCTTGACCGCCCCGACAAGCTCAACGCGCTCACGTTCGAGGCCTACGCCGACCTGCGCGACCTGTTCGCCGAGCTGCCGCACCGTGACGACGTGCGCGTGGTCGTGCTGACGGGCCGCGGCCGCGGCTTCTGCTCCGGCGGGGACGTCGAGGAGATCATCGGCGAGCTGCGCAAGCTCGACACCGCAGGTCTGCTCGCCTTCACGCGCATGACGGGCGCCACCGTCAAGGCGGTGCGCGAGTGCCCGCTGCCCGTGATCGCCGCGATCAACGGGATCGCCGCCGGCGCCGGCTCGGTGCTGGCGCTCGCCTGCGACTTCCGCCTGCTGGCGCGCTCGGCGTCGTTCGCCTTCCTCTTCACGCGCGTCGGGCTGTCCGGCGCCGACATGGGCTCCGCCTACCTGCTGCCGCGCATCGTCGGGCTGGGCCGCGCGACCGAGCTGCTGATGCTCGGCGACAAGCTCGACGCCGAGACGGCCATGCGGATCGGGCTCGCGAGCGAGCTGGTCGACGACGACGAGCTGCCCGCGCGCGCGAGCGCGCTGGCGCACCGGCTCGCCGACGGCCCGGCGCTGGCCTACGCGACGACGAAGGCGATGATCGCCAAGGAGCAGGACATGGACCTCGCCGGCGCGATCGAGCTGGAGGCGCTCACGCAGGCGCTGCTGATGACGAGCCACGACCACCACGAGTTCCTCGACGCCTGGCGCGAAGGCCGCAAGCCCGCGTGGAAGGGGCGCTGACGATGGCGCACGAGATCGTCACCGCGCCTGAGCTGGCGCCGCCGGTGGGCTACGCGCACGCGGTCGTCGCCGCCCCGGGCCGGCTCGTCCACCTCGGCGGGCAGACCGCGCTCGACGCGAACGGCGAGATCGTCGGCGAGGGACTCGTCGAGCAGCTCGACGTCGCCGCCGGCAACGTCGTCGCGGCGCTGCGCGCGGCCGGCGGCGTGCCCGAGGACATCGTCTCGATGCAGCTGTTCGTGACCGACGTGGCGGCCTACCGCGCCCAGCTGCCGGAGCTGGGAGCGGTGTGGCGCCGGCACTTCGGCCGTCACTTCCCGGCGACCGGGCTGTTCGGCGTCACGCGCCTGTTCGACGACGAGGCGCTGATCGAGCTGATGGCGGTCGCCGTGGTCCCACAGGAGCGCAGCGCGTGAGCGAGCAGGTCTCCGCTCTCGACGCACATCTCGACGCGGGGCAGCGCGCGCTGCTCGCCGAGACGGCCGAGCTGGCCGCGACGACGCTCGCCCCGCTCGCCGACGCCGGCGAGGAGGGCCGTCTCAACCCACCGCTGCTGCGCGCGCTCGCCGAGCACGGGCTGCTCGGCCTGCTCTTCCGGCGGGAAGGCGACGGCTGGCGCCCCGACGTCTCGGCGCTCGACCTGTGCCTGATCCGCGAGGGCCTCGCGCGCGGCTGCACCGCGGCCGAGACGGCCTTCGCGCTGCAGGGGCTCGGCACCTTCCCGCTGTTGCAGTCCGGCCGCCCGGAGGCGATCAAGGCATGGGTGCCGCGGATCGCGGCTGGCGAGGCCGCCGCCGGCTTCGCGCTCACCGAGCCGGGCGCCGGCAGCGACGTGGCGGCGCTGTCGCTGCGCGCCGAGCCCGACGGCGACGGCTGGCGCCTCAGCGGCGAGAAGGTCTGGATCTCGAACGCGCCGGAGGCGGACGTCTACTCGGTCTTCGCGCGCACGACCGACGGCGCCGGCGCACGCGGGCTGACCGCGTTCCTCGTCCCGCGCGAGAGCGAGGGGCTGAGCGGGGAGCCGCTGCGGATGGTCTCCCCGCACCCGATCGGACGGCTGGTCTTCGACGGCGTCCCCGTCCCGCCCGAGCACCTGCTTGGGGAGGTCGACGGCGGCTTCCGCGTCGCGATGCGCACGCTCGACATGTTCCGCCCCAGCGTCGGGGCGTTCGCGATCGGGATGGCGCACGCGGCGCTCGACGCGGCCGTCGCCCACGCGAGCGCCCGCCAGGCGTTCGGGCGCCCGCTCAAGGACCTGCAGGCGCTCACGCACCGGCTCGCCGACGTGGCGGCGCGCGTGCACGCCGCCCGCCTCGTGGTCCATCACGCCGCCGCCGCGTATGACCGCGGGATCCGTCCGGTCACGCAGATCTCGGCGATCGCGAAGCTGCTGGCCACCGAGATCGCCCAGGAGGCGGTCGACGCGGCGATCCAGGTGCACGGCGCGCAAGCGCTGGAGCACGGACATCTGCTGGAGCACCTCTACCGCGAGGTGCGCGCACCGCGCATCTACGAGGGTGCGTCGGAGATCCAGCGCGAGATCGTCGCGCGCGGGCTGTTCCCGCGCGCGCGAGAGGAGCGAGCATGAACGTTGCGATCGCGGGCGGCGGGCCCGGGGGACTGTATGCGGCGATCCTGCTCCGGCGTCTCGGTCACGAGGTAACGGTGTGGGAGCGCAACGCGGCGGACGACACCTTCGGCTTCGGCGTCGTCTTCTCCGACGAGACGCTGACCGCGTTCGAGATGGCCGACCCGGCGACGTTCGCGCAGATCGCGAGCAGCTTCGCGCGCTGGACGGACATCGACGTCTTCTACCGCGGCACCCGCCAGCGCTCCGGCGGCCACGGCTTCTCCGCGCTCGGCCGCAAGCTGCTGCTGCGGATCCTGCAGGAGCGCGCCGTCGACCTCGGCGCCGCCGTCCGCTTCGAGACCGAGGCTCCGCCGCTCCCGCAGCTGGACGGGTACGACCTCGTGATCGCCGCCGACGGCGCGAACAGCGTCCTGCGCACCGCGGGCGAGGACGCGTTCGGCCCGAGCATCGACGTGCGCCGCTCGAAGTACATGTGGCTTGGCACGGACCTCGTCTTCGACGCGTTCCGCTTCCACGTCGTCGAGACCGAGCACGGCGTCCTCCAGCTCCACGGCTACCCGTACGACGAGGGCATGAGCACGTTCATCGTCGAGACCGACGAGGCGACGTGGCGGCGCGCCGGGCTGGACGTCAACGAGAACGTCGAGCTGCCGCCGGGCACCAGCGACGAGCACGGGATCGCGTTCGTACGCGAGTGCTTCGCCGAAGCGCTCGAGGGCCATCGGCTGTTCGCGAACAACTCGAAGTGGCTGAACTTCCGCACGATCCGCAACGCGAGCTGGAGCGCCGGCAACGTCGTGCTGCTCGGCGACGCCGCGCACACGGCGCACTTCTCGATCGGCTCGGGCACGAAGCTCGCGATGGAGGACGCGATCGCCCTGGCGTGGGCGTTCAAGGAGCACGCCGGCGAGGACGTCGCGACGGTGCTCGCCGCCTACGAGGCGGAGCGCCGGCCGGTCGTGGAGAGCACGCAGCGGGCGGCGCAGGCGAGCCTCGAGTGGTTCGAGGACATCGCGCGCTACGTCGGCCAGCCGCCGCGGCAGTTCGCCTTCAACCTGCTCACGCGCAGCCGCCGCATCACGTACGACAACCTGCAGATCCGCGACGCCGGCTTCGTCGAGCAGGTCGACCGCGAGCTCACGCCGGGCCCCGCGACCGTGACGCCACCGATGTTCCTGCCCTACCGGCTGCGCGAGCTGGAGCTGGAGAACCGCGTCGTCGTCTCGCCGATGGACATGTACAGCGCCGTCGACGGGACGATCGGCGACTTCCACCTCGTCCATCTCGGCAGCCGCGGCCTCGGCGGCGCCGGGCTCGTGATGAGCGAGATGATCTGCACCTCGGCCGATGGGCGCATCACGCCCGGCTGCGCCGGTCTCTACCGCGACGACCAGATCCCCGGCTGGCGGCGCGTCGTTGACTTCGTGCACGCGCACGGGCGCGCGAAGATCGGCGCCCAGCTCGGCCACAGCGGCCGCAAGGGCTCGACGAAGCTGCTGTGGGAGGGCGACAGCGAGCCGCTCGAGCAGGGCGGCTGGGACATCGCGGCCCCTTCCCCCCTGCCGTACTTTCCCCACAGCCCCGTGCCGCGCGAGATCACGCGCACCGAGATGGATGCGGTGCGCGAGCAGTTCGTCGCCGCCACGCGGCGCGCGCAGGAGGCCGGCTTCGACCTGCTCGAGCTCCACTGCGCGCACGGCTACCTGCTGAACTCGTTCCTCTCCCCGCTGACGAACCGGCGCACCGACGAGTACGGCGGCGACCTCGCGGGACGCGCCCGCTTCCCGCTCGAGGTGATCGACGCCTGCCGCGCCGCGTGGCCGGCCGAGAAGCCGATCTCCGTGCGCATCTCGGCGACCGACTGGGTGCCCGGCGGCTTCGACGGCGACGACGCCGTCGCGCTGGCGCGGCTGCTGCGCGCGCACGACGTCGACGTCGTGCACGTCTCCACCGGCCAGGTCTCCCCCGACCAGCAGCCGGCCTACGGGCGCAGCTTTCAGACGCCGTTCGCGGATCGGATCCGCAACGAGGTCGGGATCCCGACGATCGCGGTCGGCGCGATCTCCTCCGCGGAGGACGTCAACACGACGATCCTCGCCGGCCGCGCCGACCTCTGCGCGCTCGGGCGCCCGCACCTCTACGACCCCTACTGGACGCTGCACGCGGCGGCCGACCAGGGCCACCGCGGCGACCCGTGGATCGTCCAGTACCGCTCCGGCCGCCGCAAGCCGCAGGACGGCACGGTCGGCCCGCCGAAGACGCCGCCGCGGCGCTTCGACGACGTCGACGGGGAGCTCGCGGCGGACGCTCCGCGGATGTGGCAGCCCGTTCGGAGCGCCTGAGACGGCCGGCGCCCGCTGGAGTCGGATCAAGCCCGCGGCCCATCGCATGGGTGGGCTTCGTGATGTGTGTGGCTACGCATCTTGATGCGCTATCCTGAGGACATGCGCACCACGCTCACGCTCGCCGACGACGTTGCCGCCGCCGTTGAAAAGCTCCGGCGCAAGCGCTCGATCGGGCTCAGCGAGGCCGTCAACGACCTCGTCCGCGCCGGCCTCGTGCGCGAGCAGCCGACTGCGCCATTCGTGCAGAAAGCGCATAACCTCGGCGAGGGCGTCGACTACTCCAACGTCGCCGACGCGATCGAGACGCTCGACGGGCCCGCCGCCCGCTGATGCTGCTCGACGCCAACCTGCTCCTCTACGCCGTCCACAGCGGGGCCGACCAACACGATGCCGCCCGCGACTGGCTCACCGAGCAGCTCAATGGCTCCCGACGCGTCGGCATCCCCTGGGCCAGCCTCGGCGCGTTCCTGCGGATCTCAACCCACCCCCGCGCGTTCCCGCGCCCCCTCTCGCCCGCCACCGCGTGGGAGCGCGTCAGCGACTGGCTCACCGCGCCGGTCGCCTGGATTCCCGAGCCCGGCCCTGAGCACGTCCGCATCCTCGGCGACCTGATCGCCAGACACGACATCCGCGGCGGCCTCGTGCCCGACGCGATGCTCGCCGCCCTCGCGATCGAACACGGCCTCACCCTCTGCTCCAACGACACAGACTTCGCGCGCTTCGGCGAGCTGCGTTGGGAGAACCCGCTGGGATAGCGCCGAACTGTCCGACCAGCACGCGCGCGGGGATCGCGAGGCTTGGGTCGGTCGTCGCCGCCTGGAAGAGGAACGCGGACAGGGCCTGCGACCGAGCGGTGCGCGGCCGGGGCAGCCGGTCAGGTGTCCCCGTCGTCCTCCTCGATCGCGCGCTGGGCGATCGCGAAGGCGCGGTTGGCGGTCGGCACGCCGGCGTAGACGCCGGTGTGCAGGAAGACCTCCGCCAGCTCCTCCTGCGAGACCCCGTCCGCGAGCGCCGCGCGCACGTGCATCTCCAGCTCGTGCTCGCGGCCGAGCCCGGCCAGCAGCGCGAGCGTCAGCAGGCGGCGCGTCTTGCGGTCGAGCCCGTCGCGGCTCCACACCCCGCCCCACACCGCGCGCGTGATGTAGTCCTGGAACGGCTGCGAGAACGGCGTCGCGGCAGCCTGCGTGCGATCGACGTGCGCGTCGCCGAGCACCTGGCGGCGCACCGCCTCGCCGGCCTCCTGAAGCGGGTCGTCGTGGCTCATGCGGCCTCCCGTGCGGGGTCGAGGTGGTCGAGGATCAGGGCGCTGACGGCGTCGGGCTGCTCGACGTTGCCAAGGTGCGCCATCGGGCTCAGCAGCTCCAGCCGCGCGCCCCGGACGGCGGCGGCGATCGCCTCCGCGTGCGCCGGCGGAGTCGCGAGATCCTCGCGGCCGGCGATCACGAGCGTCGGGGCAGCGATCCGCGGCAGCGCGGCGCGCAGGTCGAGCGTCGCGATCGCCTCGCAGCAGGCGGCGTAGCCGGCCGGCGGGGTGCCGACGAGCATCGCCCGCAGCGCGGCGACGCGCTCCGGTCTGGCGGCCGCGAAGGCCGGCGTGACCCAGCGCGGCAGGACTGCGTCGGCCACGGCCGCGACCGTCCCCGCCGAGCGCACGGCGCGGGCGCGGCGCCGCCACCCCTCCGGCGGGGGCAGGTGCGCGGCGGTGCACAGCAGCACGAGCCGGTCGATCCGCTCCGGCGCGTGTGCGGCGAGCCACATCCCGACCATGCCGCCGAGCGAGAGCCCGCAGTAGGAGGCGCGCTCCAGGCCGAGTCGGTCCATCAGCGCGAGCACGTCGCCGCCGAGGTCAGCGATCGCGTAGGGGTCGGGCGGCACCGGCGAGCGGCCGTGCCCGCGGTGGTCGAAGCGGATCGTCCGCAGGCGCGCGCCGAAGGCCGCGACCTGCGGGTCCCACATCGTCGGCGACGCGCCGAGCGAGCCGCCCATCAGGAGCGGCGGCGCCTGCGGTGGGCCGTCGGCGACGTGGTGGAGCGCGACCGCGCCGGCCGCCGCGCACACGCCTCGCCGTCCCAGCGCGCGGCGGCGTGCGCGGCGAGCGCCCGCCCCACCAGCTCGCCGGCGGCGCCGAGGTGCGCGTCC
>JBJMLB010000113.1:0-13729 GCA_045805465.1 Conexibacter sp.
CGCAGGCGCCGGCGGACGGGGCGGCGGCGAAGCCCGACCCGCTGCGCGCCGCCGCGCGCGCGCTCAGCGACGAGCTGCTGGGTCGCAGGCCCGCGCCCGTCGCGACGGCGCCGATGCGGTCGGCCGCAGCCGGCGGCACGGGCGCCCCCCGCCTCGGCGTCGCCCCCAGAGCCGCCGACGGCAGACGCATCGTGCTCGTCACCGACCACTTCCCGAAGTTCTCCGAGACGTTCTTCACCCACGAGTTCACCGGCCTGCTGGAGCGCGGATGGGACATCCACGTCCTCTGCAACCGCAGCAACAGAGATCAGCACCCCTACTTCCCGCAACTGCGCGGGCACCTCGATTCGCGCGAGCGGATCCACGTCGTGCAGGACTTCGAGGCTCAGCTCGCCGAGTTGCAGCCCGACCTCGTGCACTTCGGCTACGGCACGCTCGCGCTCGGCCGCATGCACATGCGCGACATCCTCGGCTGCAAGGTCGTCGTCTCCTTCCGCGGCTACGACATCAACTACCACGGCCTCGAGGACCCGCACGTCTACGACGACCTGTGGGCGCACGCGGACATGGTCAACTGCGTCTCGCAGGACGTGTGGACGCGGGCGCAGAGACGCGGCTGTCCGCCCGACAAGCCGCACATGGTCATCACGGACGCGGCCGACCTCAGCCGTTTCGTCGCGCCGGAACGTACCTACGAGGATGTCGGCACCGTCGACCGCCCGCTCCGCGTGCTGAGCGTCGGGCGCCTGCACTGGAAGAAGGGCCATGAGCTCGGTCTCCAGGCGGTGCGCGCTCTGGTGGACGCGGGCGTGGACGTGCGCTACCGCATCCTCGGCGACGGGCCGCACCGCGAGTCGATCCTGTTCGCGATCCACGACCTCGGGCTGGAGCGGCACGTCGAGCTGCCGGGCGCCCGCCGCGCCGACGACGTGCGCGACGCGATGCGCTGGGCCGACGTGTGCCTGCACCCGGCGATCTCCGAGGGCTTCTGCGTCTCCGTGATCGAGGCGCAGTCGATGGGGCTGCCGGTCGTCTGCACCGACGCCGACGGCCTCGGTGAGAACGTCGCCGACGGCGTCACCGGCTTCGTCGTCGGGCGCCGCGACGCGGCCGCGCTGACGGAGCGGTTGCTGCAGCTCGCCGGCGATCCGGGATTGCGCGAGCAGATGGGCGCCGCGGCGACGAGCCGCGCGCACGAGCGCTTCGGCTTCGACCGCCAGATCGGCGAGCTGGAGACGCTCTACCACTCCGCGCTCGCGCTGCCGGCGCCGGTGCCGGCCGGCGAGCGCCACGACGCGCCCGCGTTGATCGAGACGCTCGAGCGCCAGCTCAACGCGCTGGAGGTGCAGCGCAGCGCGCTGGAGAAGCAGCTGCGCGGGCGGCAGGTCGCGCAGGGCGTGCGCACGTTCGTCGCGGAGGCGGTGCCCGCCGGCGCTACCGTGCTCGTCGTCTCGCGCGGCGACGACGAGCTGGTCTCGCTCGAAGGGCGCGTCGGCTGGCACTTCCCGCAGGCGGAGGACGGCGTCTACGCCGGCCACCACCCGCAGGACGACGACGTCGCGATCCGTCACCTGGAGGAGCTGCGCGCGCGCGGCGCCACGCACCTCGTGATCCCGGCGACGTCGGCGTGGTGGCTGGAGCACTACGACGACTTCCGCCGCCACCTCGACGAGCGCTGCGTCGCGATCGACTCCGCCGATCCGGAGACGTGCGTCGCGTACGACCTCACGCGCTCGCCCGCGCCCGCCGCGAGAGGGCCGGTCGCGAGACGGCGCTCGCGCTCGCGCACGAGGGCGGCCGCATGAGCACGCCGCTCGTCAGCGTCTGCGTTCCCGCGCGCGACGCCGAGCGCTTCCTCGCGGAAGCGCTCGCGAGCGCGCTCGCGCAGGACGTCGCGCTGGAGCTGCTCGTCTGCGACGACGGCTCGCGCGACGGGACGGCCGCGGTGGCCGAGCGGTTCGCGGCCCGCGATTCGCGGGTGCGCGTGCTGCGGTTTGAGCGTCCGCGCGGCGTCGTAGCGGCGCGCAATGCGCTGCTGGCTGCGGCGCGTGGTCGCTATGTCGCGTGGCTGGACGCCGACGACGTGCTGCTGCCGGGCGCGCTGGTCGCGCAGGTCGGTGTGCTGGAGCGCCGCGCGGACGTTGCGTTCGTGCACGGCGGCGCGGAGATCATCGAGGAGAACGGGCGGGTGCTGCCGCCGTGGCGGCGCCCCTTCGATCGCGACGTCGTCGAGGACGGGCATGACGCGTTCGGCGAGCTGCTGCTGTCCAACGAGGTCGTCACCTCGACCGCGGTCGCGCGGCGCTCCGCGCTCGACGCCGCTGGCGGCTTTGTCCACGTCGGCGAGAGCAGCTCCGACTGGGACATGTGGCTCCGCCTGGCCTCGCGCGGCGCGGTCGCCTATCGCGCCGCGCCCGTCGCCCGCTACCGCCAGCACCCCGAGAGCATCTCCCACGCCGCGACCGCCAGCGGCGCCCGACTCCGCTGCGACGCGCGTGTCATACGCCGAGCACTGTCCCTTTGTGCATCTCATGGATGTACAAAGGGACAGTGCTCGCGCCAAGCGCGCAGCGCGCTCGCCGCCAAGGCGCTCCTCGCGGCCGGTGACTTCCAGACGCGCGGCGAGCGGGCGGCGGCGCTGCGGGCGCTTGCGCTCGCGGCCCGCGAGCGCCCGGATCTCCTCGGCGCCGGGCTGGCGCAGCTCGCCCGCGCGATCGCGCGTGGCGACGACTACGCCGCCCACGTCGCGAGCGACGCGCTGCTCGACCGCCTCGCCAGCGCGCTCGTCGGCACCCGCTACGGCGACGTGCTCGCCGCACGTGCCGCTCCCGACTCCGACTGGGACGCGGCGCTGAAGCGCATCGCCCGCACCGTCCGCACGGTCACCCCGCCCGACGCGATCCTCGGCACCGTCACGAAGTGGGACCCGACGCTGCTGCACCTCAGCGGCCGCGGCGGGCGCAACTTTCCCGACCGCGCCTCGCTCCCGGCCGGCTATCCGGCCGACGACGCCGTCGCCGTGGCGCATCTGGAGGAGCAGCGGCAAGCCGGCCTCTCGCACCTCGTCTTCCCGCACGCCTCGTTCTGGTGGCTCGACCACTACGCCGGCCTCGCCGAGCGCCTGCGCGCGGCGGGCCCGCCCGTCCACGCCGACGACGAGTGCGTCGTCTTCGACCTGCGGCCCGAGGAGCGCCTGGCATGACCACGCAAGGACGCATCGCGATTGCCGGCTGCGTCGCGCAGAAGGCGCACAACGCCGGCCACACGTGGCAGTTCCTCCAGTATCTGCTCGGCTTCAAGCGGCTCGGATACGAGGTGCTGCTGCTCGACAACCTCGAGCACGCCGCCGGCGACGACGGGCCGGACGAGCGCGACCGCATCGCGTACGTCGAGTCGGTCATGCGCGAGCACGGCCTCGACGGGGCGTGGACCGTCGCCCTCCCCGGCGGCCGGCACGCCGGGATGTCCCGCCCAAGCGCGATGCGGTTCGTGCGAGATGCCGATCTGCTGCTCAACGTGATGGGCTTCCTCACCGACGAAGAGCTGCTGGGGGCCGCGCGCCGGCGCGTCTTCCTCGACACCGACCCCGGCTTCCCGCAGATGTGGCACGACCTCGGTCTCGCCGACGTCTTCTCCGGCCACGACGCGCACGTCACGATCGGCGAGCGCATTGGCGAGCCGGACTGCGAGATCCCCACCTGCGGGCTTGACTGGGTCACGACGCCCCAGCCGGTCGTGCTCGACGCCTGGCCGCGCGCGAGCGCCCGGCCGCGCCGCCCCTTCACGAGCGTCGCGAGCTGGCGCGGCGCGTACGGCCCGGTCGACTACGCCGGCAAGCGCTACGGCCTGCGCGTGCACGAGTTCCGCCGCTTCGCCCGCCTCCCCGCGTTGACCGGGCGGGCGTTCGAGCTGGCGCTCGCGATCCATGCGGCCGAGGCGCCCGACCTCGCGCTCCTGCGCGACACCGGCTGGTCGCTCGTCGACCCGGCCGACGTCGCCACGACGCCCGCCGGCTACCGCGACTTCATCGCCGAGTCGACCGCGGAGCTGATGATCGCGAAGGGCATGTACGTGCAGTCGCGCAGCGGCTGGTTCAGCGAGCGCTCGATCTGCTACCTCGCGTCTGGCCGGCCGGTCGTCGCGCAGGACACCGGCCTGGCGGACTTCTACCCGCTCGGCTGCGGGCTGCTCGCGTTCGACACGCTCGACCAGGCGGCCGCGTGCGTCGAGTCGATCGCGTGCGACTACGCGCGCCACGCCGCCGCCGCGCGCGCGATCGCGGAGGATCGCTTCGACTCCGACAGCGTGCTCGCGCGGCTGCTTGAGCGGCTGCAGCCGGCGCCGCGCCGCGCTCCTCGCCGCCGCCCGTCCGTCCTCGATCTCGTCTCGACCGAGCTGGAGACGGTATGACCGCGCGCCCGTCCGTCGCCATCTTCGGCAGCTGCGTCTCGCGCGACCTGTTCGAGGATCCCGAGCTGCGTCCGGCGCTCGGCCACTACGGCGCGCGCTCGTCGGTCATCAGCGCGGTCGCGGCGCCCGTGCCGATCGCCCCTGAGCGCGTCGTCATCTCGTCCGAGTGGCAGCGCCGCTGCGTGCTGGCCGACTTCGGCAAGACGTTCTTCTCGTCCCTGGAGGGGCAGCGTCCCGAATGGCTCGTGATCGACCTGATCGACGAGCGCTTCGACGTGCTGTGCACGAGCGCCTCGTTCGTCACGCGCTCCTCCGCCTTCCAGGCGGCAGGCCTCGACGACGCGAGCGACCTCGGACTGCAGCCGATCCGGCGCATGTCGCCCGACGGCCGCAAGTTGTTCGCGGACGCGGCCCCCGCCTTCGCCGCGCGCGTGCTGGAGCTCGTGCCGCGCGAGCGGATCGTGCTGCACCGCGCGCTGTGGTGCACGAGCTTCGCGCGCGACGGCGGCGTGCACGAGTTCCCCGAGGAGCGGCGGCAGCTGAGCGAGCTGCAGAACGCGATGCTCGCGGACGCCTACGACGCGCTGGAGGAGGCGCTCGGCGGCGTCGGAGCGACGATCGCGGTCGATCCCGACCGCCACCTCGCCGACGCGCACCACCGCTGGGAGCTGGAGCCTTACCACTACGAGCCGGACTACAACGCGCATGCGGCAGACGAGCTGCGGCGCCTGACGGGGCTCGCCGCGGGCGTCGCATGACGACGATCGCCGTCGCCGGCGCGCTGGCGAACAAGCACCGTCACGGCGGCAGCGTCTGGGTGCGCATGAGCTGGGCCGAGGCGCTGCGCTCGCTCGGCTTCGACGTGCTGTTCGTCGAGCAGCTGTCGGCGGCGGACTGCGTCGATCGCGCGGGCCGCCGCGCCGACTTCGCGACGAGCGCGAACGCCGCGACGTTCCAGGCCGCGACGGAGGCGTTCGGCTTCGGCGGCGACGCGGCGCTCGTCTGTCCCGAGGACGAGCGGGTCCTGGGGATGGAGCGCGACGAGCTGCTCGACCGCCTCGACGAGGCCGCGCTGCTCGTCAACCTCAGCGGCCACCTGCGCTGGCGCCCGGCCCTGGAGCGGCTGCCGCGCCGCATCTTCGTCGACCTCGACCCCGGCTACACCCAGATCTGGCTCGCCTCCGGCGGCGACGCGGCCGGGCTCGAGGGCCACGAGCTGCACTTCACCGTCGGCGCGAACGTCGGCACGAGCGCGTGCGACCTGCCGACCGGGGGGATCGACTGGCGTCCGATACGCCAGCCCGTCGTGCTCGACCGTTGGCCGCTGCCGGCTTCCAACGAGCGCAGCAGCTTCGGCGGCTTCACGACGGTCGCGAGCTGGCGCGGCGCGTATGGTCGGCCGGTCTGGGAAGGACGCAGCTACGGGCTGAAAGTCCACGAGTTCCGACGCTACGCGTCGCTGCCCGGCGTCACCGGCCTGCCGTTCGCGGCCGCACTCGATATCCACGCGGCCGACGCGCACGACGCGGATCATCTGCGCGCCAGCGGCTGGGAGCTGCTCGATCCGGCGCTCGTCGGCGACGTGGACAGCTTCCGCCGCTTCGTGCGCGGCTCCGGCGCCGAGTTCTCGACCGCGCAGGGCGTCTACGTCGAGACGCAGAGCGGCTGGTTCAGCGACCGCACTGTCCGCTACCTGGCGAGCGGCCGCCCCGCGCTCGTGCAGGACACCGGCTTCTCGGAGCACCTGCCGGTCGGCACCGGCATCGTCCCCTTCCGCACACTCGATGAGGCCCGCGCCGGCGCTCACGCGATCGTCACCGACTACGCCCGCCACAGCGCCGCCGCCCGCGAGCTCGCCGAGCTGTGCTTCGCGCCCGCCCCCGCGCTCACGCCGCTGCTCGACGCAGCCGGGGTCGCGCCCTGAGCGTCAGCCGCAGGGCCGCGCCCGAAGCAGCGCCGGCACCGTGCACGAGCGCATGATCCACGCCGGCAGATCCGCGTCGAGGTAGCCGGCGACGAGCAGCACGTCGGCGTGGCGCGCCGCGAGGTCGCGGTTCCAGATGCGCTGGTGGTGCGCGATGCGGTTGCGCAGCTCGTGCAGTCGCGCGACCGGATGCTCGACCGTCTCGCGGCGACGATCCGGCGCACCCGGAAACGCGCTCGCGAGGTCGGGCCACAGCACGGTATGCCGTCTGGTGATCAGGAAGCGCCAGAAGCCGAAGCCCAGCTCGCTGATCGTCTGGCTGTCGACGGCGTCCTTGCCTCGCTGCCGCACGCGCCGTCGCGCTGCGGCGACGTGGGATCGCATCCGCGGGTCCAGCTCTCCTGCTGGATCGTCGAGCCACGACCTCTCTCGACCGAGCCGCTCGTGCCGAGTGGTGAGGCTTGCGCTCATCGCGTTGCGCAGCGCGATCTCGACGTGGCCGATCGACGGGCAGAACGCGGCGCTCACCGCGGCATTCCAGCGATACAGGTCGATCGCCGGATCGAAGCCGCCGGTCTGCCGGACATAGCTACGGAGCCGCTCGCGGCTCAGCAGGCGCTCGAGCGCGGTCTCGGCAATAGCTGCGCGGGTTGGTGTCGGGGGAATCACTTGCTAGCCTGCTGACAAAGCCCCGGAACGGTCCCTGTGTAGCCCCGCCACCTGGCAGGGCAGGCCAAACCGCCGGGGTTTCGTCTTGCTTGGGGACGGATCCCGATCCTGCCGTGGCGCGTGCGCAATCTCCCGCGCGCTTCGTGAAGAAACTGCGCGCTCCCCGCGCCGAGCGAATCGGCGGTGGAGTGCGCCGCAATGGGTAGGCTCGCCTCATGCTCGTGCGCGACGCCGGCGACGCCTGGCAGATCGTCCTGCAGACCGATCACGCCGACGTCTCGGCGCAGCTCGCGGCGGCGTGGGGCGGGCCGGGGTTCGCCCGGCCCGAGCCCTACGAGCCGCTCCTGCGCGCGGCGCGGCGCCACGACGACGGCTGGGCGACGTGGGAGCAGCAGCCGCGGCTGGGCGACGACGGCGCGCCGCAGTCGTTCGTTACCGTGCCGGCGCCGGTGCACCTCGCGTTCTACCGCGCGGGCGTCGAGTGCGTCGCGGAGGAAGACCCGGCTGCGGGACTGCTCGTCTCGATGCACATGAGCGGCCTCTATCGCCAGCGCTACGACGTGATGCCATCACCCGTGCGCGAGCTCGACGAGGACGTGCGCGACGTCGTCGACGCGTTCGTCGAGCAGGAGGAGGATCGCCAGGTCGCGCTGCGCCGCATGCTCGACGCGGAGGAGGCGTGGCGCTGGACGAGCTACGCGCTGCTGCAGGTGTTCGACGTCGTCTCGCTCTACTTTGGGCTCGCCGACGTCGAGACCGGCGTCGCGGGCGCCTGCGAGGGCGTCCCGACCGCCGACGGCGAGGACCCAGTGCGGATCGCGATCGAGCCGCTGGGACCGTGGCGCGTGCGCTTCGACCCGTACCCGTTCGTCGAGGACCAGACCCCGCTCACGATGCGCCGCCGGCTCGTGCGCAAGCTGAAGCGCGGCTGGCCCGACGACGACGCCTTCCGCGCCGACCTCGCGGCGACGCCGTTTGAGACGGTGCGGATCTTCGCGCAGCGCTGAGCGGCGAGGGCGGGTCCGGCTAGGCGCGCTCGCGAACGCTTCGACCTCACAGCCGCCGTACGCTGACCGCCGTCCCGTAGGCGGCGACCTCACTCATGATGTTGCCGATGTCGTTGCAGTCGAAGCGCATCGCGATGACCGCGTTCGCGCCGCGCTCGCGAGCGGCGTCCTTGAGTCGCTCGACCGCGTGGTTACGGCTGTCGGCGAGCAGCTTCGTGTAGCCCTTCACCTCGCCGCCGGAGATCGTGCGGAAGGTCGCGCCGAGGTTCGAGAACGCGTTGCGCGAGCGCACGATCAGCCCGAAGACCTCGCCGTAGACGTCGACCACCTCATAGCCGGGAAGGTCGTTCATGGTCGTGATGATGATGTCGTCGCTCATGACCGCTGACGATGCCAGCGGTCGCGGACGTCGAGCCACTTGATGACCAGGTCGGGCATATGCCAGAGCACGGCTGCGAATGGCATCCATCGCGGGATCGCCACGCCGGCGGCAGAGAGCGCGACCACGAGTGGTAGGAGCCTGGGCATCGATCCGGAGCGTTTCGACGATCCACGACGGCATGGAGCATCGAGCTACTGGTTAGCGGTTCATCGACCTTAGCAGAAGATCCCGTCTATAACGGGCATTATGCCCGTTATATCGGGATTTGCAGGGCGTTTAGGACCAGAAACACCGTCTAAAAGCGTAAGAATCCCCGCTATGGAGCCTGCGGACGTCGCCAACATCTCCTTCGGGAGGGCGATCCGCCGAGAGCGCCGCGCACGCGACCTCTCGCAGCAGCGGCTCGCACAGCGCGCCGGGGTCAGCTTCCGGCACTTGGGAGAGATCGAGCGCGGGAACGGCAACCCCCGTCTCACCACGGTCGTCCAGCTGATCAATGCCTTGGGCTTGACCTGGGACGAGTTCTTGAGGAGATGGGAAGAGGTGCAGCGCGAGCTGGATCGCGAGGCGCGCTGACTCCGTCCCGCAGCCGGCAAGGGTAGATGAACGAGAAGGGCACGACCTCTCGATCGTGCCCTTCTTAGTCAGCTTCAGCGATTGCCAAGCGTTGGTAACGCCCTGATCGCCGCGGCGATCAAGGCGCGGTGGCATGGCCGCCGCGCCCTCTCGATCAGGCAGCCGCCCCGGTGAGCATCTCGCCCGCCAGCCGGTCCACCGCGTCGCCGGTGCCGCCCAGCAGGCGGCGCGAGAGCTGTGCGCGGCGGAAGAACAGCGGTGCGTCGTGCTCCCACGTCGCGCCGATCCCGCCGTGGACCGAGATCACCTCGCGCGCGGCGAAGTCCAGCGCGGCACCGCCGCATGCCCGCGCGGCGCTCGCCGCGGCGGCGAACTCGTCGGGCTTGTCGACGTATGCCCAACCGGCGTAGTAGAGCAGCGAGCGGGTGTTCTCCTGGCGGCGCAGCACCTCCGTCAGCGCGTGCTTGACCGCCTGGTAGGAGCCGATCGCACGGCCGAACGTGTAGCGCTCCTTCGCGTACGCGACCGAGCGCTCGAGGCACTCCTCGACCGCGCCGAGCGACTCGGCGGCGATCAGCGCGTGCGCGAGGAACCACGCGCGCCGCAGCTGCTCCTCGTCGGCGGCGAGCACGCGCCCGCAGGCGTTTTCGAGCGTCAGGTGGCCGAGCGGGCGGGTGGCGTCGTAGACGCCGGTCGCCGGCTCGACCGAGACGCCGTCGGCGCCGGGGCCGAACGCGACCGCGACCGGGCCGGTTGCGTCCACGCCCACCACGACGAGCACGTCGGCGCCGACCGCATCAGGCACCCACGCCGCCGAGCCGTTCACCGTCGCGAGGCCGTCGTCGCCGCGCGTCACCGCCGGCGCCGGCGCGCGGCGCCGGCCGCTGCGCGGCTCGACCGTCCACGCCGGGTCGACGTCGTCGCCCGGGCGTGCCGGCACGTACGCCGCACGCAGCTCACCAGCGGCGAGCTTGCGCAGCGTCTCGTCGTCGAGCCCGCCGGCATCGAGGATCGCGGTCGCCGGCAGGTGCCCGAGCAGCGGCACGCTCGCGAGCACGCGGCCGGCCTCGGCCGCCACGAGCATCGCGTCGATCGCGCTGAGCCCGGCACCGCCGTGCTCCTCGGAGATCAAGAGCCCCGTCCAGCCGGCCGTCGTGGCGGTCGGCCACAGATCCGGCAGCTCGCCGCCCTCCAGCGCGTCGCGCGCCGCCTCGACCGTTCTCACGCGGGAGAACGCGTCTCTCGCCGCCTCGCGCAGCAGGACCTGCTCGTCTGACAGATCGAAGTTCACGACGCGACCTCCTGGCGCTCCTTGGCGCGCAGCTCGCTGAACGGGATGCCCTTGTCGAGGCGCGGCTCCGGCGGCAGCCCGAGGACGCGCTCGCCGACCGTGTTGCGCAGGATCTCCTCCGTGCCGCCGGCCGACTTCAGCCCCGGCAGGAACGAGATCAGGTAGGACCACTCGCTCTCCGGATCCAGCGCCTCCGGCCCGAGCACGTCGGCGATCAGGTCGCCGGCGTCGATTGCGGCGCTGACGGCGGTGATCTTGCCCATGCCCGCCTCCGGACCGGGGATCTGCCCGCGTGAGATCGCCGTCAGCAGGCGGTAGCCGGTGAAGCGCAGCGCGAGCAGCTCGGTGGCGAGCTCGCCGAAGCGCGCGCGCACCTGCGGGTCCTTCACGGCGGCTGGGTCGCTCGCGATCGCCTTCGCGAAGCGGTCGGCGCGGTAGCCCATGCCCTCGCTGCCGGCGCCGATCGTCAGGCGCTCGAACATCAGGGTCGTCAGCGCGACGCCCCAGCCGCCGTTGACCGCGCCGACTTCGGAGCCCGGCTCCAAGCGCACGTCGTCGAAGAAGACCTCGTTGAACTCCGGCTCGCCGGAGATCTGGCGCAGCGGACGGATCGTCACGCCCTCCGCGTCCATCGGCACGACGAACATCGTGAGGCCCTTGTGCTTGTGCGCGTCCGGGTCGGTGCGCGCGAGCAACAGGCCGTAGGCGGCGAACTGCGCGTTCGTCGTCCACACCTTCTGGCCGGAGAGGCGCCAGCTCCCATCGTCCTCGCGACGCGCGCGGGACTGGATGCCCGCGAGGTCGGAGCCGGCGGCCGGCTCGGAGAACAGCTGGCACCACACCTCGTCGGCGTGCAGCATCGGCGCGAGGTAGCGCTGCTTCTGCTCGTCGCTGCCGTGCGCGATGAGTGTCGGGCCGAGCATGCCGACGCCGATCGCGTCGAGGATCCCCGGCACGCCGGCGCGCGCGATCTCCTGGTTGATGACGACCTGGTGCAGCGGGCCCTTGCCCTGCCCGCCGTGCTCCGCGGGCCACGTCACGCCGACGTAGCCGCCCTCGGCGAGCTTGCGCTGCCAGGCCCGGTGCGCGGCGACCGCGCCCTCCTCGTCGCCGCGACCGCGCGTCGAGGGCGCGGCCGACTTGTTCTGCTCGAGCCACGCGCGCACCTCGGTGCGATACGCGGCCTGCTCGGGCGTGTCGTTGAGGTCCACGGCGCTCCTCCCTCGGACTGGTTGACTGGCCAATCGGTTTTCGAAGGAGCACCATACCGCGACGGCGGCGCGGTCGCGGGGATCGCAGAGCGCCCGCGGATCGACGCCGTCGGCAGCCGCGGTTCGCAGCGACCCGCGGCCCGGGCGCCAGACACGTCTGCATCTGAAGCCGGCGCAGGCGCCGCTATTCGTCCGGGCCCTGCGACAGCGCGCCGACGATGCCCACGCCGAGCAGGACCAGCACGCCGAGCGAGACGAGCGTGAGGACGCTGACGCCGTTCTCGACCGCGTCGTAGAACGTCAGGAAGGCGAAGAAGGCGACGAACACGAGCGCGATCGCGGTGACGATGCGGCCGGCGCTCATGAGAGCGCCGCCATCGCTGGCGGCGGCGCCTGCAGCTTGCGCCGCTGCGCGAACGCGCGGATCGCGAGCAGGCCGAAGGCGAAGCCGCCGACGTGGGCGAAGTACGCGACGCCTCCGCCCCCGCCTGCGGGATGCGCCACCGACGTCGCGGCGAAGACGGCCTGCTCGAAGAACCAGACGCCGAGCAGCACCCACGCGGGCAGCTCGATCAGCGTGAAGAAGAGGATCACGAACACGACCGTCACGACGCGCGCGCGCGGGTACAGCAGGATGTAGCCGCCCAGCACGGCCGCGATCGCGCCGGAGGCCCCGATCGTCGGCGACGTCGAGCCGGGGCTCATCGCGATCTGCAGCCCGATCGCGCACAGTCCGCCGAGCACGTAGAAGGCGAGGAAGCGCACGCGCGACATCGCGTCCTCGACGGTCGTGCCGAAGATCCACAGGAACAGCATGTTGCCGAGCAGGTGGAACAGCCCGCCGTGCAGGAACATCGCCGTCACGAGCGTGAGCCAGACCGAGATCGGCCCCGCGTCGGGGCGCTGCTGCGTGACCTCTGCCGGGATCGTCCCGTAGTCGACGACGCTCGCGTTCGTCGGCCCATGTCCAATCCCGCCGTGCTGCAGGAAGAAGTAGGCGAACACGTTGGCCGCGATCAGCAGCAGCGTGACGATCGGCAGCCGGTCGGTCGGGATGTTGTCCTTGACGGGGAACACGGGGGGCGCTGGGAGTGGGGAGCGCGCGGGCGCGCAGCTTCGCAGGCCGGCGCGCTGCGCGGAGTCAGTCGAGGTACGTCGCGACGTCGCCCGCGGGCACGCGCTCCGGCGGCTCCTTCTCCTGGCGCAGCGGGCCGAGATGCACGAGCGCGATCGCGCGCTCCTCGTCCGGCAGGCCGAGCGCGGCGCGGCCGGCGTCGGAGCGCAGCACGGCCGGCGTGCGCCAGTAGGCGGCGAGCCCGCGCGCGTGGGCGCCGAGCAGCAGCGCGTAGACGGCGCAGCCGGCGGCGAGCAGGTCCTCCTCGTCGGCGACCGAGTCCTCACCGGCCTGCACTGCGGAGACGCACACGAGCGTCGGCGCGCGGTCGAGCTTCGCGGCCGCCTCGGGGCCGGCGGCCTGCTTCAGCGCGGCGAGCGACCGCGGGCCGAGCACGCGGAAGCGCCACGGGTTCGTGAGGTGGTGGTTCGGCGCCCAGGTGGCGAGCTCGAGCAGCTCGTCCAACGTGGCGCGGTCGAGTGGCTCGGCGCCGTAGACCTTGTGCGTGCGGCGCGTGCGGATGGCCGTCTCGACGCTCATGTCGAGCGCCTTCGCGCTCTCGGCCCGCAGTGCGTCGCTCACGCCGCGAGGGGTCCGGTGCCCGGCTGCTCCTGCGGCACGTGCTGGTCGGCGTGGTAGCTCGACCGCACGAGCGGCCCGGCGGCGATGTGGTCGAAGCCGAGCGCGTAGGCCGCGTCCTCCAGCGCCTTGAACTCGTCCGGGTGCCAGTAGCGCACGATCGGCAGGTGGCGCTCGGTCGGGCGCAGGTACTGGCCGACCGTCAGCACCTGCACGTGGTGCTCGCGCAGGATCCCGAACGTCTCGACCATCTCCTCGTGCGTCTCGCCGAGGCCGACCATCAGGCCGGACTTCGTCACGACCTCGTCACCGCCCATCTCCTTCGCGTTCTTCAGCACGCGCGCGGAGCGCAGGAACTCCGAGCCGCGCCGCGCGACCGGGTACAGCCGCGGCACGACCTCGCAGTTGTGGTTGAAGACGTCGGGCCGCTCGGCGATGACCGTTGCGAGCGGCATCTCCTGGCCCTGGAAGTCGGGCGTCAGCACCTCGACCTTGCAGTCGGGTGCCTGGCGGCGGATCTGGCGGATCGTCGCCGCCCAGATGCGCGCGCCCTTGTCGGGCAGGTC
>JBJMLB010000114.1:0-76279 GCA_045805465.1 Conexibacter sp.
GGATGTCCTCGATCGCGCGGCGCATCAGCTCGGGGCGCAGCTCGGCGTCATAGCGGTCGACGTCGCCGCCGACGGACGCGAGCTGGTCGTCCTCGGCGGGCACGAGCAGCTCGAACAGGAAGATGCGGCCGTTCGCGCGCAGCCAGTCGGACAGGCGCTTGAGGCGGCCGAGCTGACGCTCGTTCATCTCCGCGTCGCCGTCAGGGTTGTAGCGCACGAGCACCTTGTTGAAGCTCGGGTCGAACTGCTCGATGTGAGCGCCGAAGTCGTCGCCGTACTGGAAGTCGAACTCGTTCTGGCCGCTCTTCTCGATCGGCATCGCAAGCTTGAGGCCCTTCGCCTTCGCCCTGTCCGGCACGTCGCTGCCGAACTGCTCGTCGACGAGCACGCCGGTCGCGCCCGCCTCGGCGCCGCGCTCCACCGCCAGCTCCATGCCCTCGTAGATCAGCCGCTTCGCGTCGGCGATCGTCTCCGTCTCCTCCGGGCTCGGGTCGCCGGCGATCCCGAACATCTTCTTCTGGAACGAGCCGCGATGGTCGAACGCGAGGATGTAGAGCTTGCCGTCGTAGCCGAGAGCCATGTGAGGTCGTCCTTCGTCGGGGGGCGTGCTTGGCGGAGCTGCCGCCGCGCGAGTTTACCCGTGCGCGGCCGTTTGCACCGCCTCTGAGCCGGCTACGCTGGCCGCTCGTGGACGCCAACTTCACCGGCCCCAACTACACGATCGGCATCGAGGAGGAGCTCATGATCCTCGACGCCGAGTCGCTCGAGCTCGTCAATGCGATCGAGACGCTGCTGGAGGGCCAACCGCCGGAGCGCGTCAAGCCCGAGCTGATGGAGTCCGTCCTGGAGATCGCGACCTCGCCGCAGCCGAACGCGGCGGAGGCGGGCACGGAGCTGCGCGCGCTGCGCGCCCGCGTCGCGCAGGCCGCCGCGACGAAGGACCTGACGATCGGCGCCGCCGGCACGCACCCGTTCGCGATGTGGGAGGACCAGCGCATCGTCGGGCGCGACCGCTACCGCGACCTCGTCAGCGACCTGCGCTTCGTCGCGCGCCAGGAGCTGCTGTTCGGCCAGCACGTCCACGTCGGCCTCGACGACCGCGAGAAGGCGATCCACGTCGCCAACGGGATGCGCGTCCACCTGCCGGTGCTGCTCGCGCTGTCGGCCAACTCCCCCTTCTGGCGCGCCGGCGCGACCGGCCTCGCCTCCACGCGCACGCCGATCTTCCGCGCCTTCCCGCGCGTCGGCATCCCACCGACGTATGACGGCTGGGACGACTACGCCGAGAAGATCGAGTTCATGGTCGACGCGCGCGTGATCGAGGACTACACGTACCTCTGGTACGACGTGCGTCCCCACCCGAACCTGGGGACGGTCGAGGTGCGCGTGATGGACGCGCAGACGCGCGTCGAGCACACGGTCGGGCTGGCCGCCCTGATCCAGGCGATGGTCAAGGAGCTGGCCGAGCACTTCGAGGCCGGCAGGGAGCTCACGCGCTATCCGCACCAGATGGTCGACGAGAACAAGTGGCTGGCCGCTCGCCACGGGCTCGACGGCGAGCTCGTCGACCTGCCCTCGCGCGAGCGGGTGGCGACGCGCGAGCTGGCGCGGCGGCTGCTCGACCGCCTGCGGCCGCACGCGGAGGAGCTCGGCTCGGGTGCCGAGCTGGCGGGCGTCGAGGACCTGCTGGAGCGCGGGAACGGGGCGGCGCGTCAACTGGTGGTACACGAGGCGAACCACGACCTGCGCGAGGTCGTCGGGGAGATCGCGGCGGCGACGGTCGACGTGGCGTGACGCCGCGCGCGGCGGCCGTCCCGGCGGCTTCCCCCAGCGGTCTAGAATCGACCGTGTGACCAGCGGCGGCCCCGACCTGTTCGTGATCTGCAAGCACTGCGGATCCGAGGTCAGCCCCTACATCACCGAGTGTCCGTACTGCGGCAGCCGGCTGCGCAAGCGCGCGCCCAAGCTCGACCGCGACGGCCGACCGGCCGAGAAGGACCGCCGGCGCGCCAAGCGCCGCTCGCCGGCGCCCTCGCTCGGGCCGCTGAGGCGCGGCGAGATAGCGGGCATCCGCCCCGACGGGCGGCCGTACGCAACGGCGGCGCTCGTCGGCGCGAGCCTCGTGCTGTTCGTGCTGCTGCGCGCCGACGTCGTGAACCTCATCGACGTGGCGATCGTCGGCACGCCGGCGAACGGCGAGTGGTGGCACGTGCTGACGGCGCCGTTCGCGTACGAGAACAGCGGCTACGCGTTCGTCGCGCTGTTCGCGATCGCGCTGTTTGGTTGGCTCGTCGAGCGGCGTCACGGTCCGATCGTCGTCGTGCTGTTGTTCCTCGCCGGCGGGGCCGGCGGGATGGCCGTCGCGGCTGCGACGGAGACGTTCCCGACGGCGCTCGGCGGCAACGGCGCCGCGCTGGCGCTGCTCGTCGCGTGGGCGATCCCCGACGTGCGCGATGCGCGCCGCGGACGGGAGGTCGACGGCGACCTGCTCGGGGCCGCCGTGTTTGCCGTCGTGCTGCTGCTGCTTCCACTCGCGGTCGACTGGGCCGATCCGCTGGCGGGGATCACCGGGCTCGTGGCAGGTGCGGCGCTTGGCTACCCGCTCGCGCGGGTGGCCGCTGGCCGCTGATCCCGCACGGCGCAGGGTGCGCCGTATGATCCGCCGGGTGGAGCGTGCCTACACCGACGCGGAGCTGGATGCGGCGCTGGCCGCGCTGAGCGAGGAGGGCCGGCTGCGCGAGGCGCAGCGGCTCGTCGCGCGTGCGGCGCCGCAGCTGCACCGGGTGCTCGACGAGGCGCTTGCGGCGGGCGGCTGGTTCGGCGAGACGCACGAGCAGGCGGTCGGCGCGGCTGCCGACGTCGAGGACCCGGATGGGCGCCGGCAGGCGATCGGAACGCTCGTCGAGGAGGAGACGCGCCTGGGCATGCTCGTCGGCGTTGCCGTCGGCTTCGAGCTGGCGCGCACGCTGGAGATCACGACTTCGACGGAAGGGGACTGAGATGAACCTGCGCTACCTCGGCCATTCGGCCTTCGCGCTGAGCGACGGCGGGACGACCGTGCTCGTCGACCCGTTCCTGACGGGCAACCCGAGAGCCGTGGCGAGCGCCGACGAGCTCGACGCCACGGCGATCCTGCTGACGCACGGCCACGCCGACCACCTCGGCGATACGGTCGCGATCGCCAAGCGCACCGGCGCGACGGTCGTCGCGATCGTCGAGCTGGCCAACGAGATCGGCGGCGCGGGCGTCGACGTGCGCGACCCGAACCTCGGCGGCACCGAGACGTTCGACTGGGGCAGCGTGAAGCTCGTGCCGGCCTGGCACACGGCGGTCTCGCCGAGCGGCACGGCGCACACGCCGGCCGGCCTGCTGATCGAGTTCGCGGGCACGACGATCTACCACGTCGGCGACACCTGCCTCTTCTCCGACCTGCAGCTCGTCGGCCGCGGCCGCGAGATCGACGTCGCGCTCGTGCCGATCGGCGGCCACTACACGATGGATCGCCACGACGCCGTCGACGCGGTGCGGCTGATCGGCGCGAAGACGGTCGTGCCGATCCACTACGACACGTTCTCGCCGATCGAGACGGACGCGCACGCGTTCAAGGCCGACGTCGAGGCGCAGACCTCGAGCTCCGTCGTCGTGCTGGCGCCCGGGGAGAGCTGGTCGCGATGACGCACGCGATCATCCTGATCCAGGCCGAGCGGACCGCGCTGCCCGACCTCGGCGGCCAGCTGGCCGATGTGCCGGGCGTGGCGGAGGCCTACTCGATCACCGGCGAGTGGGACTTCGCGGCGATCCTGCGGCTGCGCGAGCAGGACGACCTCGCGCACGTCATCACCGAGCAGCTCGCGCAGCTGCCGGGCATCGTCAAGACGCAGACGCTGCTTGCGTTCGAGGTCTACTCCAGACACGACCTCGAGTCGCTCTTCTCCGTCGGCGAGTGAGACCCGCCCCGCCCGCTCAACGCAGCGCGCCGGCGCGCGCGAGCGCGACGCCGAACGCGTCCGCCATCGCCGCGTAGGTGTGGCCGGCGAGCGCCTCGCGGCCGGCTGCGCCGAGGCGCTCGCGCAGCGCGGGGTCCTCGAGCAGGCGCCCGATCGCGTGTGCGAGCGCGGCCGGGTCGCCGGGCGCGACGACGAGGCCGGTCCGGCCGTCGCGCACGAGCCCGCCGGCGACCGCGCCGACGGCCGTGGTGGCGAGCACCGGCGTGCCCTGGTGCAGCGCCTCGTTGCAGACGAGCCCCCACGGCTCGCGGAAGCGTGGGGTGGGGATCGACGGCAGGACGAGGGCGTCCGCGGCGGCGTAGGCGACCGGCAGCCGCTCGCGGGGGAGCGGGCCGAGCAGGCGCACCTTCGGGGTGGTGCGGACGTGCTCCGCGAGCGGGCCGTCGCCGATCACCGCGAGGGTGGCGTCTGCGTCGAGCATCCGCCATGCCGCGAGCAGCTCCTCGATGCCCTTCTCCTCGACCAGCCGGCCGACGTAGAGGACGAGCGGACCGTCCGGCAGCCCTGCCTCGGCGCGCCACGCGGCGATCTCCTCTGCGGCGACCGCGCGCCCGAACAGCTCCGCCTCGACGGACTGCGGCGCGATCACGACGTCGTCGTCCGACTGGCCGCGGTACCGGGTCACGTAGCGGCGCACATGCTCGCCGTACGTGACGACGGCGTCCGCGTGGCGGTAGACGTGGCGCACGAGCGGGAAGCCGAGCGCGGCCTTCGCGCCGCCGCGCGGATGCGCCCACACCGAGCCCCAAAGCACGAAGGGGCGGCCGCGCCGGCGCATGCCGAGATACGTCGCAGGGAGCATCGCGCCGCCCGCGACGGGCGCGATCGCGGCGTCGTAGCGCTTGCCGAGCCCGAGCGCCGCGCGCGGGCCGGCGATGCGCTCGGCGGGGAACGGCGCCGCCGCGAGTTGGCCGTCGAGATCCCCGAACCACTCGGGCACGTAGCTCGCGCCTGCGCCGAAGCACAGCACCTCGACGCCGTACCGCTCGGCGAGCAGCGTGTAGAGCGGGACGCGGTAGGGCGCCAGCACGTTCGTCACGAGCGCGATCGCCACGGCCCCGCAGCGTGCCAGAATCGGCGGCTGATGACTCCGCCGGCCCTGTTTCCGCCGCGAGGCGCTGATGCGCATGCGCGTGTGCTGCTGCTCCACAACGGCTATCGCGCCGCCGGTGGGGAGGAACGCGTCGTCGACGAGCTGGAGGCGCTGCTGCGCGCACGCGGCCATGCGGTGGCGCGGCTCGAACGCGGCAGCGAGGAGGCCGGGCGCGCGCAGGCCGCCGCCGGGCTCCTGCGCGGGGGGCTGCGGCCCGACGACGTCGCGAAGGCGGTCCGCCTGCATCGCGCCGACGTGGTGCACGCCCACAACCTCCATCCGCTGCTCGGCTGGCGCGCGCTCGCCGCGGCGCGGGCGGCCGGCGCTCGGACGGTGCTGCACCTACACAACTACCGCCTCGTCTGCGCGATCGGGGTGGCCTACCGCGACGGCGGCCCCTGTTACGAGTGCCACGGCCGCGACACGCTGCCCGGCGTGCGGCACCGCTGCCGCGGCTCGCTTTCGGAGGCCGCCGTCTACGCGGCCGGCCTCGCGCGCCAGCAGCCGCGTCTGCTCGAGCACGCCGACGCGCTCGTGTCCGTCAGCGAGGCGCTCGCGGCGCGGCTGGGGGCGCTCGGGATCCCGCGCGAGGCGATGACGGTGCTGCCGAACGCCGTGCGCTCGATCGCGACCGATTCGCGGGCGGCGCAGGGGACGTACGCGCTCGCGGCCGGCCGGCTCGTGGAGGAGAAGGGCTTCGACCTGGCGATCCGGGCCGCGCGGGACGCCGGCGTGCCGCTGCGGATCGCGGGCGAGGGTCCCGACGAGGCGCGCCTGCGCGGGTTGGCTGCGGGCGCCGAGGTGGTGTTCCTCGGACGCCTGTCGGACGAGGCGCTGGCGCACGAGCGCCGCGGAGCCGCCGTGCTGCTTGCGCCGGCGCGCAGCGACGATCCCTGCCCGATGACGGTGATCGAGGCGCTCGCCGACGGGTTGCCGGTGCTGGGAAGCGACCGCGGCGGCCTGCCGGAGCTGGTCGGCGAGGATGCCGGGCTCCCGGTCGACGACCCGGCCGCTTGGAGCGCCGCGCTGACCGCCCTCTGGTCCGACCCCGCCGCCCGCGCCGCCGCCGGCGCCGCCGCGCTGGAGCGCGCCCGCGCGAGGCACTCCCCCGACGCCTGGTACGCCGGGCTGATGGAGCTCTACCGCGGCGGCTGAGCCGGCGGCGCACGAGTGAGTCACGTGCGCCGCCAGCGCAATCGGCCTCAGGTTTCGGCGGTCACGCTGTCTTCCACCTGCCTGATGCTGTTGCCTATTAGCACCACGTCTTCGACTGCTCTGCCTGCTTCTTCAGGCGCTTCGACTATTACATTGAAGCTGCAGGTCCCCGCCGGAGCGAGTCTCGCCCCGATGCACCTGTGGGGATCGATTATCGCGAAGTTCGTGCCGGTTCTCATCGCGATGCTATTGATCGTGACTTCGTCTCTGGCGGTAAGCGTGACAGCTCTTCTGGCCAGGCCACCCGCCGCGACTCTTCCGAACACGATCGGCGACGGTGTCGTGACCGGGGGTATCGCATCTCGTGTCCTTCCCCTAAGGACGTCGTTCGCCGTGCCGAGGTTCGTTGCGACCGTGACCGTGTCTTCGTAGGTTCTGCCCAAGGTGTTGGGCGCGTCGAAGATTGCCGTAAACGAGCATCTGCCGTTAGCGATAATTCTCGACCCTCTGCATCCATTCGGATCGGTTATCGAGAAATTGGTACCCCTGACGATGCTGATTGAGCTCACGGTTGTTTCGGCTGAGACGGCTTCGATCGTGATAGTTCTTCTGACGGTCGTTTCGGGTTCTGTCGAGCCAAATTCAACTGGCGATGGCGAAAGCCTCGCCGCCGGTATTAGAGTTACCGCAACCTGTGACGCCGAGGCTAGCTTCGTCATCACGCCGGCGCCGGAGAAGGCCCCTTCTGTCATATATTCGAATGGGTCTCTGCAGGTTATCCTGGCACTTTCGTCGCTTCTCAACTGTTCGAAATGCGACGTGCTACCGACTTCTTCCGCTACCGTTGCGCTGTTCCTCCACGGATGGACGAGTTCGGCCTGTATCTTGCACTTCGGAATAAGAAACTGTGAACTGTCTATTTCGAACGCCGCCCTGCTCATTGACAAGCCGACGCTCGTTATGTTTGGTAGTGTTCCGCCGAAAGAATCATAAGTCAGATCCCAAGGAAGCGTTTCGCTGTTGACTCTCGCTGTGCCTCCCGTGCATTCGCCGGCTCCGCTCCCTCCCCTGATGACGGCTCTGGTCACCCTGCCGACTGTGCTCCCGGCTCTCTTTGCTATGGTGGCTCCGCTGAGGCTGCCTTCAAGCGTGAGCGGGCAGCTCACCGCTGATACTTCTGCGCTGCCATACGCGAGCGCCGACCAGGTGACTCTGAAGCCCTGTTCGTCGACGCTGAGCCTGCTGGCGGAGGCCTTGCTGATCGTCGTGGCGAGCATGATGGCCACGAGGCCGGCGAGGATGAGCTTGTGTCGTCGCATTGCTGGAACTCCTCCTTGTTCTGGTGGAACAGGAGCTCGAGTCCGGCGTCAGCGGGGCGCGGCCGCGGGTGCGGCTGGCAGCCGCGTTGCGTGAGCCTGCCTCGGCATCCCCCTCCCTTGACTTGGCTGGTGGTGCGGCGCGCTTCGTACGCGCCAGCCCCCATGGCAAGATACCGCAAACTAGTAGAAAGGCGCATAATACGGAGGCGTCCTGCACGAGCCGCGGCAGGGCGTTAGGGTCCGGCAGGTGTGCGTCTCTCGCTGGCTGGCGGTAGTGGCGTTGGTGATCCTGGCCGGCTGCGGCGGCGGCAACACCGGCCCGGGCGCATCAACTAACCCCACCGCGAGCGCTCCGGACGCGACGGCGCCGCCGACGGACGCGACGCAGCCGGGCACCGCACCGGTGACGACGCCGCCGGCCACGACGCCGACGACGACGCAGCCGTCGGACGACGGCGGGTCGAGCGGAGGCGGCGGCGAGCAGGCGGTGCGCGTGCCCGCGTCGTTCGTGGTCGCGCAGAGCGGTCGGCTGACGCCGCCCACCATCACCGTGCCGCCGTTCCTGGCGGTCGAGATCTCGATCCGCTCGGACGACGGGAGAGCGCATAGGCTCGTGCTCCAGACCCCGGCGCCGCATACGCTGCGGGTCGCTGCTGGCAGACGTGCCGCCGCGCGGATCGCCGGCCTCAGAGCCGGTCGCTATCCGGTGACGCTCGACGGCCGCCGCGCCGGCGCGCTCGTGGCCGGCGGCGAGGTCGGTCCTTAGCCTTCTCGGGCACGGCTGGCTGGCCAGCCAGGGCTCCGCTAGGCTGGGACGGTCGCACCGCACCGTTCCGCGAGGAGAGAGGCCCGTCGTGTCCGACACCGCCGCAGGCTCACGCACCGACCGCGTCGACTTCCGTGCCACGACTGACCCGGCGCTGCTCGAGAGCGCTGACCGCGGCCAGGCCAACCTGCTCACCTACCCCGAGCTGTACTCGCTGTGGGAGCGCCAGCACTGGGCCGTCCAGGACATTGACTTCACGCAGGACCGCGTCGACTGGCACGAGCGGATCGACGCCGAGGAGCGCTTCCAGCGCATGTACGGCCTGTCGTCGTTCTTCATCGGAGAGCAGCGCGTCACTGCCGAGCTGGGGCCGATGATGCGCGCCGCGCCGAGCGAGGACATGCGGATCTTCCTCTCCACGCAGATCGCCGACGAGGCACGCCACGTCGCCTTCTTCGACCGCTTCTACAGCGAGGTCGGCGTGCTGCAGGCGGAGGGGCTCGATGAGCGCCTGGCCGAGACGAGCGAGCACCTGAACCCCGAGTTCGGCGTGCTGTTCGACGAGCTGTTGAAGGGGCGCGTCGACCGTCTCGCCGCCGAGCCGGAGGACCTCGAGACGCTCGTCGAGGCGGTCACGATCTACCACATGGTGATCGAGGGGATGCTCGCGCTCACCGGCCAGCACTTCATCATCGACTACAACGAGAGAGAGGGCACGCTGCCCGGCTTCGTTGAGGGCTTCATCAACGTCGCGCGCGACGAGCACCGCCACGTCGCCTTCGGAGCCCGCTTTCTGCGCGACATGGCGCGCGAGGACCCGCGCTACACGACCGCGATCCAGCGCACGCTCGGCGAGGTCGCGCCGATCGCGGAGGGCGTGCTGAGACCGAGCTGGGCTCCCGACGACGAGAGCGTCGAGCTGTTCGGCGTCTCGATCGCCGACACGCGCGCGTTCGCGCTGAGAGCGCTCGAGCGCCGCATGAAGGTGATCGGGCTCGTCGCGGCCGCCTGAGCGGGCGCGGGCGGCGCTATTCGGCGCCGGAGTCGTCGTCCGACGCGGAGACGGGCGTCGGGGCCGGTGTCGTATTCGTGCCGGGGTCGTCTCCGGCGGCCGGAGGCAGCGTGCCCGGCGGCGGCGTCGGCGCGGTCTCCGACGGCGGGGCCGGGGTCGTGCTCGCCGGGGGCGGTGCGGGAGCGGTGGTCGTCGGCGGCGGGGCGGGCGTGGTCGCCGCGGGCGTGCCGGCGGCTGCGGAGGGAACCGGCACGAGCGTCGGCGGCGGCGTCTCGGCCGGCATCGTTGTCGGAAGCGTCGTCGCGCCGGTCTCGACGTGCGTGTGCCCTTGGTCGGCGGCGGTCGGGTCGACGGCGGGTGCCGCCGGCGCGGCGGTCGTGACAGTCGTGGTCGCCGGCGGGTCGATCGCGGGCTGCTCGACAGGCTTCGCGTGCTTTGCCGGCGCGTCGAGCGCGCGCTGCACGCGGGCGGGCGCCGGCCGGATGACGGCGGCGGCGACGGCCGGCTGGTGCGGCACCTGCTGGGCGATGACCTGCGCCTGGGAGGTCGTGCGCTCGGCCGGCGTCTGCTCGATCTCGACGGCGCCGGCGGTCACCAGCGCTGCGGCGGCGAGCCCGGCCGCCGCCTTCGCGCCGAGCGCGCCCAGCCCGGCCGACACGAGCCCGCCGCCGCTCGCGGTGCCTGCCGTGCCGGCGACCGCTCCGACGGCGGCCGTGCCTGACGCGGCGCTGCCGGCACCGCCGGCGCCACCGCCTCCGGCAAGCGAGGTGAGCCCGAGGTGCGCAAGGAAGAGTCTCTTGGCGAGCAGCATCGGCCCGACCGGGAGCATCAGCGCAAGCGCCTTGCTCGTCGCGCGCAGCTCCGTGCGGAAGGTGGCGCAGCGCTCGCACGAGCGCAGGTGGCGGCGCACCGGCGGCGTCGTGCGGCGGCGCAGGCCCTCGGCGATCTCACCGAGCTCGATGCGCACGTCCTCACAGTTGAGCTGCCGTGCCTCGGCGGCCTCGGCGAGCGACACGCGGGCGCGCACGAGCAGTGACTTGACGCTCGGGATCGTCGTCTCCATCGCCTCGGCGATCTGCTCGTAGGAGAGCGCGTCGATCTCGCGCAGCAGGAGAGCGGTGCGCTGCGTCTCGGGCAGCTCCCGCACGTCGGCGATCAGCTCGCGGAACTGCTCGCGCTTGTCGACCTTGTCGGCCGTCGTCGTGCCGTGCTCGGACAGGTGGATGTCCATCGAGTCGACGCCGATCGGCTGGATGCGGCGCAGGTGGTTGAGGCTGCGGTTGCGCGCGATGCGGTAGAGCCAGGGGCGCGCGTTGATCGGACGGTCGTCGGCGAGGATCGCGTTGAAGGCCGCTGCGAAGACCTCTTGGAGCACGTCCTCGGCGTCCTCGCGCGAGCCGAGCATGTGGCGGCAGAAGGCGAGCAGGCGCGACTGGTAGCGGCCGACGAGCGCCTCGAAGGCGCCGTGGTTGCCGCGCCGCACGAGCGCGATCAGGCGCTCGTCGGACTGCAGCCGCAGCAGCGGCGAGCGAGCTGGGGTGCCGACGGGGCCGGCGTGGGTGAGTGCTGAGGCCTCCACTCGTACGCAAGGACACCGTAGCAGCGGCGATGTTGCGCTCTTTCAACGCTTATTCGGTGCTTATTCGCGTCTCGGCACGCGCCGGCGCCGCCCCTCGCGCAGCAGCACGGCGACTGCCACCGGCACGGTCGCCGGCAGCACGTCCACGACGATGAACAGCAGGTCGAACGCGGCCGACAGCGCGAGCACCACGAGCGCCCAGCGCCAGGGAGCGGTATCGGCGCCCGCCCGGGTTGCGGCGGCGCTCCGCTGCTCCGCCGCCACGATCGCGCCGAACACGCCGGCGACGAACAGATCGCCGTAGCCGATCAGCGCGTCGCCGAACAGCGCGCGCTGCAGCTGGGGCAGGTGCGCGGGCGGGGCGGCGGCGTTCAGCACGTCGTTGGCCGGCTGCAGCAGCGACGAGCCGACGAGGTAGGCGTCGACCGCCGCCATCGCGACGATTCCCGCCTTCAGCCAGCCATGCGGCGCGACCGCCGTCAGCAGCACGCCGAGCGTCACGCAGCTGAGTGCGGACAGCAACACCGCCGCGCCCTCGCCGAGCAGCGTTTCGCGGTGCCACCAGGCGAGTCCGAACAGCGGGATCGCCAGCAGCCCCAGCGGCGGGCGCCCGCCGCGCATCGTCCCGCCGAGCGCCGCGGCGGCGAGCGGCGGGACGGCGATCAGCGCGAGCCACGTGAGCCCGTCGGCCGTCTCCCCGGCGGCACCGATCGCCACGACGACGAACACGATCGAGGCGAGCGGGACGAGTGCCCAGGCCGGTCCGGAGAGCCGACGGGCGAGCGCCTCCACGCGCGCGGGCGCGCGGCCGCGCGGAAGCGCGACGAGCGCGCTCTGCACGCTCACGAGGCAGGCGTCGGAGAGCCAGAAGCCGAGCGACACGCGCACAGCCTCGCACGAGGCCTCGCGTGCCGCCGATCAGATGCCCGGGGTGGGAGTCGAACCCACATGCCCCTGGGGGACCGCCGATTTTAAGTCGGCTGCGTTTGCCGTTCCGCCACCCGGGCAGGCCGCGCGGCGGGAGTCTACGAACTCACGAGGATGCCGTCGGAACCTCTTTCCGCCCTTTGCGATTGCGACCGACGACGTAAACGTCCGCGTTCGAACGATGCTTGACGCGGGGGCGTAGCGTAGGAATGTGACGTGCGGCGAGACCTTTGACACCACAGCAGGAGACCGCGCAGCCCTTGGGCCACGCGGTCACCTCCTCGTGCAAGGTAGCTCCGTCTCACGCGACGGCCGTCGCCCGCGACGAAGCGGGCGTCATGCCTTCGAGCACTGCAGTCGCAAGACGCGCGTCGCCGCGAATGTCCAGACCGCTCGTGACGCCCTCCGGTACGAGAGCGTCGATCCAGGTGCGTTCCGTTCCGGTTACCTGTGCGTCGGCCTCCGGCTCGGCGCGCTCCTCGAGCGTGGCGGCGCCGCGCTTGATGATGAGCGTGTACTTCTTGGTCTCACCGTCCTTCGAACGCTCGGTGACCGTCAGCTCCACTGTGCCGCGCAGCGATCGCGGCAGCGTGAGGAGGCCCGGCGCGAGCCGGAAGATGGCACCGACGTCGATCGCCTCGTTGCGGCGAGGCTCGGTCCACGACCACTCGTAGCCCCAGCGCGCGAGCGCGCCGAGGACGGGGATGAGGTCACGGGCTCGATCCGTCAGCTCGTAGTCGACGCGCGGCGGGACCTCCCGGTACCGCTGGCGGGTCAACAGGCCGTCGGCGACCATGCGGTTCAGCCGCGAGCGCAGCTGCTCCGTCGAAATGCCGGGCAGCGTGCGCTGCAGCTCGACGAACCGGCGCGGCCCGCTGACGAGATCGCGAACGATCAGCAGCGTCCACTTGTCGCCGACGAGATCGAGTGCTCGCGCGTCCGGCGACCACTGGTCGTATGGATGGCGTTTGGGCGGGGGGGCGGGTGGGATGGCGACCTCCGTTTTACGTGTGCGTTGGACCTACCTACCGTGATACAGATTAACCGACTGACGGGTTGGAGAGGGATTCCTTTGACACAAGTCCGCGGCCGTACAGCGCATCGCGGCTGCCGTACAGCGCATCGGAGGACGCACAGAAGGCACGTTTCGCACGTTTTTGCGCTTCCAATCGCCTGTCTCGCGGGTGATCGGGGGCGCACGTCGATGCACCCCAGGGAGGTGGAGGCAGATGGCTGAGGTGATCCAACTCACGCAGCGCCGCCCCGAGAGAGGAGCGCCCGACGCGTCCAACAGCATGGCGCCGACGCTCTACTTCGATCTCGCGTCGCCCTACACGTACCTCGTCGCGGAGCGCCTCGAGCGCCGTGTCGGCGCTGCCGTATGGCGACCGGCCATGCTGTCGTCGCCCTCGCCGCGCGGTGAGGAGATGGTCGCTGAGGCGGAGAGTCGGGCGCATGCACTGCGCATGCCGCTCGTGTGGCCCGAGCGCTTTCCGTCAAGAGCGCCGACGGCGATGCGCGTTGCGACGTACGCGAACGAGCAGGGCTGCGGCCCGGCGTTCGCGATCGCGGCCGGGCGGCTCGCCTTCTGCGGCGGGTACGACATCGAGGATCCGGACATTCTCGCGGAGGCGGCAGCAGCCGCCGGCCTCGAGGTGAGCGGAGCGCTCGTGGCGGCGCGAGATCCCAAGCGCGACCATCAGATCGGGATGGCGGGCCGTGCGGTCGAGCATGCGGGCGGGACCGTGCTGCCCGCGCTCGAGCATGAGCGGCACCTGTACTGCGGAGAGGAGCAGATCGCTGCGTGGCTGTCGCAGCTGATGGGCGTCGTGGCGCGGTCGAGCGCTTCCTGAGCGTTTCCTCATCGGGGCTGGCATCGCGCCGCCCCGCTGTCACAATTCCATTGGGATGGACCGAGCACTGCGATTCCTGTATCGCCGGCTCGGCCGGCGATACCCGCTGACGGTCGTCGTCCTCCAGTTCCAGCTCGCGCACTTCGTGGTGCTCGGCGGCCTCGTGCTCTTGCGGCTCTACCAGCCGATGAGCAACCGGAGCTTCGTCGTGCTGCTCGTCGTGGCGGAGCTGCTGGTGGCGCTCGACAACGCGAGCTCGACGCTGCTCGCACGGCGGCTGCTCGCGCCGGTCGACGCATGGCTGAACGGCGCGCGTGACCGCGCGAGCACGACGGACGCGTGGCGCGCGCTCGCGTTCATGCCGAGCACCTACGCGCGTCGCGTGCGCACCGTCCCGATCCTGTTGGTGATCGTCCCGTTCGGCACGTTCGCGACCGTCGAGCTCGGGCTCCCGATCTGGGCGGCCTTCGCGATCTTCGCGGGGATGCTGATGACGTTGCTGTACGGCGCGCTGTTCCGCTTCTTCGCGATGGAGTCGCTGCTGCGACCGGTGCTCGCCGACGTGGCGCTGCACCTCTCCGATGACTTCGAGCCGGGCCGGGGCGGCGTGCCGCTGCGCCGCCGGCTGCTCGTCGGCCTGCCGGCGATCAATGTGCTGACCGGCGCGATCGTGGCCGGCATCGAGCTCAACCGCAACGGCGCGCAGCTGGCCGACCTCGGGCCCGCGGTCGTGATCGCGGTGATCGTCGCGTTCACGATCTCACTCGAGCTGACGATCCTGCTGTCGCGCTCGATCTTCGGGCCGCTCGACGCGCTGCGGGAGGCGACCGAGCGCGTGCGCCACGGCGACTTGCGCACGCGCGTGCCAGTCGTCTCGGCTGACGAGACGGGCCGTCTCGCGCGCTCCTTCAACGACATGGTCGCCGGCCTGCAGGAGCGCGAGCGGCTGCACGAGGCGTTCGGCGCCTACGTCGGGCCGAACGTCGCCGAAATGGTGCTGCGCGACGGCCCGCACCTCGACGGCGAGGAACTCCAGGTCTCGGTGCTGTTCCTCGACATCCGCGACTTCACGCGCTTCGCCGAGCGCGCGAGCGCACGCGAGGTGGTCGACCGCCTCAACGAGTTTTACGACCTCGTCGTGCCGCTGCTGGTGCGCCACGGCGGCTACCCGGACAAGTACGTCGGCGACGGCCTGCTCGGCGTGTTCGGCGCCCCCGAGCCGATCGTCGCGCACGCCGACCGCGCGGTCGCGGCCGCGATCGAGATCGCGCGCGCGGTGCAGGAGCACTACGGCGACGACCTGCGCGTCGGGATCGGCGTCAACTCCGGGCTCGTGGTCGCGGGCACGGTCGGCGGCGGCGGCCACGTCGAGTTCACGGTCATCGGCGATCCGGTCAACACGGCGGCGCGCGTGGAGCAGGTGACGCGCCAGACGGGCGACGCAGTCCTGGTGACGGACGCGACACAGCGGCTGCTGTGCCTCGACCACGGCGGCTTCGATGCGCGCCCCGCCGCGCCGCTCAAGGGCAAGCGCGAGCGCGTGCAGCTGTGGGCCCCGCGGGTGCTGACGCCGACGGCGCCAACGCAGGAAGGGAAGGACGCGGCACGCCCGGCCCGGCCCGAGCATGCGTGGGGTCGTGGCGCAGCGGGCGGCGGGTGAGCGGGCCTTGAAGTGAATGGGGCCCGGCATCGGTGCCGAGCCCCACTCGTGGTCGCAGCTCCATGAAGAGCGAGCCGGGTCGGGGGTCCCCGCTCGCGGGAGCTGTGCGTCGCCGACCGAACGCTTTGGGAGGCGCCGGCGTCTTCCGCCGGCCGCGTCCGGCCTATGTCGGGAACCGAGGAGCTCGTGCCATGAACGCTCCTGGTCCGGGGCCATGATGGGGAAGGGATGCGGCTGATGCAAGGTGCGGGTCGCCCGTCATACGTGCCTCATACGCCACGTGCGCCGGGCCGTCGAGCTGACCAGTCAGAGGTCGTCCGGCGCGGCCAGATCGCGAGGCATCTAGCATCGCCCGCATGTCCACAGACACCACGGAGCAGACGCGTCTGCACGGCGGCCGGCTGATCGCGCGCCGCCTCAAGGCTCACGGCGTGAGCAAGCTGTTCACGCTCTCGGGCGGTCACATCTTCCCGATCTACGACGGCTGCCGCGAGGAGGGCGTCGACATCGTCGACGTGCGCCACGAGCAGGCCGCCGCCTTCGCCGCGGAGGGCTGGGCGAAGGTCACCCGCACCCCCGGCGTCGCGGCCGTGACGGCCGGTCCGGGCGTGACGAACGCGCTCAGCGCCATGGGGTCCGCGCAGTCGAACAACTCGCCGGTGCTGGTGCTCGGCGGCCGGGCGCCGGCGCTGCGCTGGGGCCGCGGCTCGCTGCAGGAGATCGACCACGTGCCGTTCGTGAGGCCGTTGACGAAGCTGGCGGCGACGCCCGACTCAACGGCGGAGATCCCCGGGATGGTGGACGAGGCGCTGCGCGCGGCGATGACGCCGCACTCCGGGCCGACGTTCCTCGACTTCCCGATGGACCATGTGTTCAGCGAGGCCGAGGAGCCGGCGAGCGGCGCCGCGTTGCTGGAGCCGCACCTCGGCGCCGGCGCGGACGGCGACGCGATCGAGCGCGCCGGGCGGCTGCTGGGGGAGGCCGAGCGGCCGGTCGTGATGGCGGGCACCAACCTCTACTGGGGACATGGCGAGGTGGCGCTGCGGGCGCTGGCGGAGGAGCTCGGGGTGCCGGTCTTCCTCAACGGGCTGGCGCGCGGCTGCGTGCCGGCCGACCACGACCTGTTCTTCTCGCGTGCGCGCGGTGCTGCGTTGACGAACGCCGACGTCGCGCTCGTGATCGGCGTGCCGATGGACTTCCGACTCGGCTTCGGCGAGTCGTTCGGGCCGGAGACGGAGATCGTGGTGCTGGACGTCGCGGAGCCGGTGCGGGAGCACCCGCGAGCGGTCGCAGCCGAGCTGTACGGCGCGCTGCCGGCGACGCTCGACGCGCTGCGCTCGGCGGCTGCGTCGGCCGGCGGGGGCGCGTCGCGGACACGGGCATGGGTCGAGCAGCTGCGCAACGTCGAGTCCGAGAAGCACGCTGCCGAGGCGGCTGAGCTGAACGACGAGCGCGCGCCGCTGCACCCGATGCGCGTCTACCGCGGGCTGGCCGAGGTGATCGACCGCAACGCGATCGTCGTCTGCGACGGCGGCGACTTCGTCTCCTACGCGGGACGCGTCGTCGACTCCTACGAGCCGGGCTGTTGGCTGGACCCGGGGCCGTTCGGCTGCCTGGGCAGCGGGCCGGGCTACGCGCTTGCGGCGAAGCTCGCGAGACCCGAGCGCCAGGTCGTGCTGCTGCTGGGCGACGGCGCCTTCGGCTTCTCGGGGCTGGAGTACGACACGCTCGCGCGCCACGGCGTGCACGTCGTCGGCGTGATGGGCAACAACGGCATCTGGGCGCTTGAGAAGCATCCGATGGAGTTCCTGTACGGCTACTCGGTCGCGGCCGAGCTGCGGCCGGCGACGCGCTACGACGAGGTCGTGAGAGCGCTCGGCGGGCACGGAGAGCTGGTCGAGCGGCCGGACGACCTGCGGGGTGCGCTCGAGCGCGCGTTCGCGGCGAACGTGCCGGCGCTGGTGAACGTGCTGACGGACCCGAGCGTGGTGTACCCGCGCAAGTCGAATCTGGCCTGAACCCGGCGGGTCCGGCGACGTCACCCCGAAAATGAGGAAGCCGCCCACATCATGTGGACGGCTTCCTCGAAGTGGCCCCATCAGGACGGGCAGGGGTACGTGCCGTGAAAGGGCCTATCAGTGGCTCGGACGGCGGGAGGCGCCGTATTCGGCTATCGCCCGAGCCTATGGGCCGAGCAACGGGAACGCTTGCACGTCACCCACTGCCCGACCCAGCCATATTCCTAGGGTGTCATGGACCGGACAATCGAACATACGTCCAGCTCATTAGTCAGGGTGATCCGGTCATGCCTTGCGTGCGAATGGGGTCAGCTCGCCGAGAATCGGTGCGTCATCGACGGCGCTGCGAGGCGCCCGCTCGGTCAGCGTGCGAGCGGGCGGACATGCGCCAACGCGACGCCATGCAGGAGGTCGTGCTCGGAGACCTCGGCACGGTCGAGCTCGAACGCACGCAGCACCTCCAGCAAGATCGCCGCGCCGGCGACAATCGTAGGCGCGCGGTCGGGGTGCAGGCCGCGCACTCCGCGCCGCTGTGCGAGCGGCATCTGCGCGAGGCGTGCGAGCAGCAGCTCGACCTCACCCAGCTCGAGCATGTAGCCGTGCACGCGCCGCGGGTCGTACGGATCCAGCTCCTGGTCGATCGCGGCGAGCGACGTGGCGGTGCCGGCGACGCCGACGGCGGCGCGGGCGCTTGCGCGGACCGCCTGCGGGACGCCCGCCTCGATCGCCGCGCGGATGTCGTCGGCAAGCTGCTGCAACTCGTGCGGAGGCGGTGGGTCGTGGTGCAGGTGACGCTCCGTCTGGCGCACGACCCCGGCCTGCAGCGAGACGTGGAAGCGCGGCGCGTCGCTGCCTGCGGCGCCGACGATCAGCTCGGTCGAGCCGCCGCCGACGTCGATCACGAGCAGCGGCGTCGCGTCCTGTAGATCGCGCCCGTGCGTCGCGCCGCGGAAGGTCAGCTGCGCCTCCTCCTCGCCCGCGATCGCGCGGGCGGCAAGCCCGTAGTCCTGGCACACGCGACGCGTGAAGTCGGCGCCGTTGGCCGCGTCGCGCGTGGCGCTCGTCAGGACGGCGACCCGGTCGGCGGCGGCGACCTCGGCGGCGTCGAGCGCGTCGCGATACGCGGCGAGCGTCGCGAAGACACGCTCCATCGCCTCGGCTGCGAGGCGGCCGGAGGTGTCGACGCCCTGGCCCAGGCGTGTGACCTCGGAGCGGCGGTCGAGCTCCTTGATCGCGCCGTCCACGACGTCGGCGATCAGCAGACGTGTGGAGTTGGTCCCGATGTCGACGACGCCGACGCGCATGCGGCTCCGATGCTACGCGGCGGGCGGCTGTGCCGGCGGCGGGGCGGCGTGCGGCAGCGGCTCGCCCGCGAGGCCCGCGAGCACGTTGTCGACGGCGAGGTCCGTCATCGCGGCGCGCGTGCGCGGGGTGGCGGAGCCGACGTGGGGGATGACGAGCACGTTCGGCGCCTGCAGCAGCGGATGGTCGGGGGGCAGCGGCTCGGGATCCGTGACGTCGAGCGCAGCGCCGGCGATC
This sequence comes from Conexibacter sp., assembly GCA_045805465.1. Classification (GTDB taxonomy): domain Bacteria; phylum Actinomycetota; class Thermoleophilia; order Solirubrobacterales; family Solirubrobacteraceae; genus Conexibacter. The sequence continues at coordinate 18,929 of JBJMLB010000114.1, forward strand.
GTGCCAGCGTGGAGCGCGTGCGTGAGGGCGTCGGTGTCGACGACGCCGCCGCGCGCCGTGTTGACGAGGATCGCGGTCGGCTTCATGCGCTCGAGCGCCTGCGCGTCGATCAGGTGACGGGTCCGCGGCGTGAGCGGAACGTGGAGTGAGACGAAGTCGGACTGCTCGAGCAGCTCGCCCAGCGGCGTGCCGTCGTGGCTCGTGGCCTTGAGGATCCGCATGTCGAAGCCGCTCGCACGGCGCGCGACCGCCTCGCCGATGCGACCGGCGCCGACGATCCCGAGGGTGGTCCCGACGAGGTCGGCGCCGAGAAAGCCGTCCGGCTGCCACATGCCCCAGCGCCCGTCCTTGACCGCCTGTGCGGACTGCGGGAGGCGGCGGGCGGCGGCGAGCATCAGCGCGAACGCGAGGTCGGCCGTCGCGTCGGTGAGGACGTCGGGCGTGTTGCCGACCGCGATGCCGTGGGCGCGGGCGGCGACGAGATCGATGTTGTCGAGCCCGACCGCGTAGTTCGCGATCACCTTCAGGTGGCGGTTCGCGTCCAGGAAGGACTCGTCGACGGGGTCGCTGAGCATGCAGAGCAGGGCGTCGGCCGCTTGCGTGCGCTCATGCAGGGCCGTTGCCGGCGGCGGCCCTGCGCCGGCCCAGACGTCGACCTCGTGGCCGGCGGCCGTGAGGCGATCCAAACCGTCGCCGACTGGCTGACGGGTGACGAAGACGCGTGCCATGCGGCGGATCGTAAGGGCGTCTCGCGCCTGCGGGATTCAGAGCCGATTCGCTATACTGCTTCGTCCACGCCGCGGGGTGGAGCAGTCTGGTAGCTCGTCGGGCTCATAACCCGAAGGTCGCGGGTTCGAATCCCGCCCCCGCTATGAACAGAGGCCCCGCTGGTGCGGGGCTTTTGTCGTTCTGGGACGGCTTTGAGAGCCGGCGCGTGGGTGGGGAGTACCAGCCGGGAGTACCAAACTCAGAGTAGCCCGAGCAGCTCGTATGCGGCGCGGACGGTCGGTGCCGGAGGGCGGAGGCCCGGAATGGCCGAGCAGGTCCTTGTCGCCGGGGACGATGGCGCGCCGGACATCCTGTTCACGTCTTGTGTACACCCAGCGTATACATAGTGTGTATAGTGCTCGTCCATGTCCATCGGCAAAACATTCCTCGGGCTGCTCCAGGCGGGTCCGAGCCACGGCTATGACCTCAAGCGGGCCTACGACGAGCGGTTCGGCCAGGAGCGGCCGCTCGCCTACGGCCAGGTGTACGCGACCCTCTCGCGGCTGCTGAGAAACGGACTGGTCGAGTTCGACGGCGTCGAGCCGGGCGGAGGGCCCGAGCGCAAGCGCTATGCCATCACGGAGGCGGGTGTGGCCGACGTCGACATCTGGCTCGGCCAGCCCGAGCAGCCCGCAGGGCACCTGCAGAGCACGTTGTACGCCAAGGTCGTGCTCGCGCTGCTGACGGGCCGGCCCGCCGCCGCCGTCCTCGACACGCAGCGCGCCGAGCACCTGCAGGCGATGCGTGCCCTCACGCGCCGTAAGCAGGACGGCGACCTCGCCGACCAGCTCATCTGCGACCACGCGCTCTTCCATCTCGAGGCGGACCTGCGCTGGCTGGAGCTCACGGCCTCGCGGCTCGACGCGCTCGCCGAGGCGGTTGCGGCATGACCGCCCTCCTCACCGCCTCGGCGTTGCGCAAGCGCTTCGGCGTCACCCCCGCGCTCGAGGACGCCGAGTTCACCATCGCCGCAGGCGAGGTGGTCGCCGTCATCGGGCCGTCGGGCTCGGGCAAGTCCACGTTGCTGCACTGCCTGGCCGGGATCGTCGTCCCCGACTCCGGCCGCGTGACGTTCGACGGCGACGACGTCACCGCGATGTCGGACGCCCGCCGCAGCGCGTTGCGGCGCCACGCGTTCGGGTTCGTGTTTCAGTTCGGCCAACTCGTCCCCGAGCTCAGCTGCTTGGAGAACGTCGCGCTGCCGTTGCGCCTCGACGGCCTCGCCCGCGGCAAGGCAGAAGCGCAGGCGCGCGACTGGCTCGAGCGCCTCGAGGTCGGCGACGTCGCCGAGCACACGCCGGCGCACGTCTCTGGCGGTGAGGGCCAGCGTGTCGCCGTGGCCCGCGCGCTCGCGGTGCAGCCGCGCGTGGTGTTCGCCGACGAGCCGACCGGGGCGCTGGACTCGCTTAACGGCGAGCGCGTCATGCACCTCCTCAGCGACGCTGCCCGCGAGGTCGGCGCCGCCGTCATCCTCGTGACCCACGAGGCGCGCGTCGCGGCGTACTCCGACCGCGAGGTCGTCGTGCGGGACGGGCGCACCCGCAGCCTCACGGCGTCATGACGGGGCGCTGGCTGCACGACGCGAGCCTCGGCGTCCGGCTCGCCCTCGCGGGCGGGCGGGGCGCGTGGATTCGCACGGTCTTGACGGCACTCGGCGTCGGGCTCGGAGTGGCGCTCCTGCTGCTGGCCGCGTCGTTCCCCAACGCACTCCACAGCCGCGACGCGCGCAGCGCCGCGTGGACGGACTCCCTCTCCGATTCGCTGAAGCCGAGCGACACCACGCTCCTCGTCGGGAGGGCCGACACGACGTTCCGCCAGACCGGCATCCGCGGACGGCTCCTGCAGGCCGACGGCGACCACCCCGTCCTGCCGCCCGGGGTCGCGCGCCTGCCGCGGCCCGGCGAGGTCGTGATCTCGCCGAAGCTGCACGAGCTCCTCGGCGGCCCCGGCGGCGAGCTGCTGCGCGCCCGGCTGCCGCGGCGCGTGATCGGGACGATCGGCGACGCGGGGCTCGCCGGCCCGGGGGAGGCCGCGTTCTACGCCGGCTCCGACCGCCTGAGGGCGGATCGCAACGCAGGCCGCACCGACCGCTTCGGCGCCCTCTACGAGCGTGGCCCCTTCGACCCGATCCTCGCGCTGCTGGTCAACATCACGCTCGTGGTGCTCCTGCTGCCGGTGGCCGTCTTCGTCGCTGCGGCGGCACGCTTCGGCAGCGAGGAGCGCGACCGGCGGTTGGCGGCGCTGCGTCTCGTCGGCGCCGACGGGCACATGGTGCGCCGGATCGCTGCTGGCGAGTCGCTGGTCGGCGCCGCCGCCGGCCTCGGCGTCGGCACCGGCTTCTTCCTGCTCGCGCGGCAGCTCGTCCCGCACTTGTCAGTCGGATCGCTCAGCCTGTTCGCCGCCGACGTTCGCCCGTCGGCGCCGCTGGCCGCGCTCATCGCGATCTCCGTGCCGCTTCTGGCAGTCGTTGTGACGCAGGCCGCGCTGAGCCGGATCGCGATCGATCCGCTCGGCGTCGTGCGCCGCGGGCGCGAGCGGCGGCGGCGCGTCCTGTGGCGCGTGCTCGTCCCGCTGGCCGGCGTGCTGCTCCTGCTGCCGCTGCTCACGGTCCACACCGACGCCGGCGAGCGCTTCGATCCCTTCCAGACAGCCGCGGGGGTCGTCCTGGTGCTGGTCGGGATCACCGCGCTGCTGCCGTGGGCCGTCGAGGCCGCCGTACGGCGAATGGACGGGCGGCGCAGCGTCGCATGGCAGCTCGCGGTGCGGCGGCTGCAGCTCGACACCGGGACGTCGGCGCGGATCGTCAGCGGCATCGCGGTGGCCGTCGCGGGCGCGATCGCGCTGCAGACGCTCTTCGGCACCGTGACCCGGGACCGCACCTACGAGACCGGCGTCGACATGCATGCCGTGCAGGTGCAGGCGAGCTTCCCGGCGGGCATCGGGCGCGCCGACGTCGGCCGTCGCCTGGCGGCGACTCCCGGCGTGCGCTCGGTGGTGACGTGGGCCATGACGAGCGCGATCGACCGTGCTGGCAACGAGGTGGCCCTTGCGATCGCCGACTGCGCGACGCTGCGGCGGATGGCCGTGATCGGCGCGTGCGGCGAGGGCGACGCCTTCCACGCCGGCAACACGGACGGGCCGCCGACCGGCAGAGCCGGCAACACGCTGACTGTCGACCGTGACCGTGCGGCGACGCTGACGCTCCCGGCCTCGACCCACGGCGTCGCGCTGCGGCCTGTGGTCGGCGGGATGCTGGTCGGCGGCGTGCTGCTGACGCCCGGCGCCGCCGCCCACGGGATCGACCCGGCGGCGGCGACGGCATATGCGAGCATCGCGCTGGAGCGGGTCGGCCGGGACGACGCGCTCGAGCGCGTGCGCAACACGGCCGTGGCGCTCGCACCGACCGCCACAGTGGTCGAGCTGGGCCAGACGACCGACGACCGCGACTTGAACGCCATCCGCACGGCGATCACGGCGGGCGCGATCTGCGTGCTTGTCCTGATCGCGGCGAGCATGGTCGTCAGCGCGCTGGAGCAGCTCAACGCGCGCCGCCGGCTGCTGGCCGCGCTGGTCGCGCTGGGAACGCCCCAGGGGACGCTGCACCGCTCGGTGCTCCTGCAGACGGCGGTGCCGGTCGTGCTCGGGCTCGCACTTGCGCTCGTTACCGGCGTCGGGCTCGGTGCGTTCCTGCTGCGATTGATCGGCGAGCCCGTCCGGTTCTCCGCAGGCCCGCTGCTCGGCATCCTCGCGGCCGGCCTGGCCGTCGTCCCGGTCGTGACGCTGCTGACCGCGCCGGCCCTGCGGCGGCTGACTCGGCCCGACGGACTGCGGATGGAGTGAGCGAGCTTCGGGATCGAGCGGGCTCGTCTGCTGCACCACGCTTGCCTTGCCGCAAATCCTGGCCGGAGGTCAGACAAGCTCGCGCTGCTCCTGGTGATGACCGACTGCTTCGGGTCGCGGGTTCGAATCCCGCCCCCGCTATAGATGAGGGCCCCGTGAGAGCGGGGCTTTTGTCGTTCTGGGGGTCGGTGCGGGCGGCTGTGGGGCAACGGATGGGGCAACGTGCGGGCGTGAAACCTCAGGTGAGGATCGCGCAAATGGTTCTGCAGGTGATGGCGGCTTGTGCGGTCGTCGCCCTGGTCCATGTGCGCTGCTGTAAGTGACGTCCCGCGGATGCGGCTGTCGAGAGCATCGGGCCGGCGATGTCTTGGAGGCGTTTGAGGCCGACGCGGAAGCCGTGGCCCCGTGAGACGGCGGCGGACGCCGGGGTCCGGCGGCTGCACGTCTGCTCGGACGAGCGTGTGGCGGTAGCCTCGCCGCTATGGGAGCAGCCGGCGAGCGACGTGTCACCGGCCTGGTCCTGGCTGCCGGCGCGGGGCGCCGCTTCGGCGCGATCAAGCAGTTGGCTCCGCTGCACGGCCGTCCGCTGATCGAGCACGCGCTGCGGACGATGGCGGCGGTGCCGGAGCTCGACGAGGTCGTCGTCGCGCTCGGCGCGCATGCGCAGGAGATCGTCGCGCGCGCCGACCAGCACGGTGCGCGGCCGTTGTTCGTGGAGGCGTGGGAGGAGGGGCAGGCGGCGTCGCTGCGTGCCGCAGTCGCGGCGTTGTCGCCGCAGGTCGGCGCGCTGCTGGTGACGCTCGGCGATCAACCGGCCGTCGGCCAGCGGGAGATCGCACGCGTGCTCGCGGCGGGCGGCGCGAGCGAGCTGGTCGCTGCTCGCGCGGTGCATGCGGGCGTGCCCGGCCATCCGGTGCTGCTGAAGCGGCCGCTGTTCGCTGCGCTGTCGCTGCTGCATGGCGACCGCGGTGCGCGCACCGTCCTCGACGGGGTGGAGGTGTTGGAGGTCGAGTGCGGCCCGGGGGCGGTGCTCGACGTCGACACGCCGACGCAACTCTCCGAGTTGGAGCGGCCGCGCGGCTGACCGTTCAGTCGCGCTGGCGCCGGATCGGCTCGGCGTTGTCGCGCAGCGGGCCGCCGCGGCGGTCGGCGCGGTCGGCGACGATCTCGGCGAGGACGGAGAGCGCCGTCTCCTCCGGCGTCGCGCTGCCGATGTCGAGCCCGCAAGGGGCGTGGAGGCGTTCGAGCTGCGCGCCGGTCACACCGGCTGCGCGCAGCCGGCGCTCGCGATCGGCGGTCGTACGCCGGCTGCCGAGCGCGCCGACGTAGCCGGCGTCGGTGGCGAGCGCGGCGACCACGGCCGGCACGTCGAGCTTCGGGTCGTGGCTGAAGACGAGGACCGCGTCGCGTGGGCCGAGCTGCCGGCCGGCGAGTGTCTCCGCGGGCCAGCCGATCCGCACCTCGGCGACCTGCGAGAAGCGCGGCGAGCGCGCGAACGCGGCGCGCGGGTCGGAGATCGTGACGCGATAGCCGAGCCCCTGCGCGAGGCGCGCCAACGCGGCGGAGAAGTCGATCGCGCCGAACACGATCAGCTGCGGGGGGAGCGCGTGCGTGTGCAGGTGGACGCGCTGCTCCGCGCCGAGCTTGGAGCCGTCCAGGCCGTAGCGCAGCAGCGCGCCGCCACCCTGGGTCAGCAGGCCCAGCAGGTCCTGCGCGACGTTGCGGTCCAGCAGCTCGCCGCCGCCGAGCGAGCCGACCGGCTCGCCGTCCACGACGGCGAGCTTCGCGCCCGCCCGCTCGCCGTCGAGCAACGTCGCCAGTCCCGCCGCGCGGCCGTCGCGCATCGCCGCAAGGAAGGCTGCGACGGGAGCGGCACAGGCGGCGTCGAGCGTCTGGACGAAGACGTGCACCGTCCCGCCGCACGTCAGCCCGGCGGTGCCGGCCAGCTCGTCGGAGATCCCGTAGGTGGCCAGCACGGGTGGCAGGTGCTCGCGCAGAATCGCCTGCGCCTCGTGGACCACGGCGCTCTCCACGCACCCGCCGGTGATCGAGCCCTCGATCGCCCCGTCGGCGCCGACGAGCATCGTCGCCCCGGGCGACAGCGGCGCCGAGCCCTCGACGTCCACGAGCACGGCGATCGCGAAGCGCCGGCCGTCGCGCAGCCACTCCAGCGCCGTCGCGGCGGTTAGGCTCGTCGCGCGCATGCTCCAGCCCTCATCCGGAGTGTCGAGACGCTGGCAGGGATTGGTTCGATGATGGACAGCATCCTATCTTTGTATTACATTGGACGAAATGTGGGAGGCTAGGGGACGATGGACACGATCTTGAAGCCGATCGACGGGAAGCCGCCGTTGGGGAGGCTCGACAGCCGCCTGCTCGCCGGTCGTGCTCGCGCCGAGATCCTCCAAGCGATCTTCGACGGCCGCTTCGAGTCCAAGCTGCCCAACGAGGACCGGCTCGCCGAGATGCTCGACGTGAGCCGCACGACGGTGCGCACGGCGCTGCAGGGTCTCGAGCGCGACGGCATCATCACGCGTCGTCGCTCGATCGGCACGATCATCAACAAGCACGTACGACCGTCCTCCCTCGCGTTGCAGCGGCTCGTCGGCTTCGACACCCTGCTGTCCGAGCGAGGCTATGACGTCAAGACCGAGGTGTCTTCCCATTGGGGTCCCGCGGGTGCCGAGCTGGCCGCGATCTTCGGCATCGACGCTGACGAGGAGTGCCTGCTGGTGGAGAAGGCGTATCGCGCCGACGAGACGCTCCCGCTGGTGATCACCGATGCGATCCCGGCCGCGCAGATCCTCGACCGCGAGACCTCAGATCGCGACATGGACGCCTCGCTGTTCACGTTCAGCGAGCGGCGCTGTCGTGCGGCGATCCATCACGCCGTCGTCAAGCTGATCCCCAGAGTCAAGACGCGCAAGCCGAGCACCAAGCTGGAGATCCCGGTGGGGACCGCGTTCCTGCGACTGCACGAGGTGCACTACTCCAGCGCGGGCGAGCAGGTCGCATTCTCCGTCATCGACTTCGACGACAGCTACATCCAGCTGGAAGTCGCGCGCACCGCATGAGCGCAGCGACCACACGCGGGAGGACGGCTGCGGTCGGGCGGGCGCTGCCTCGCCGCGAGGATCGCCCGCTGCTGACGGGGAGCGGGCGTTTCATCGGCGACATGGCGCTGCCGGGGATGGTCCACGCGGCCTTCCTCCGCAGCCCGATGGCGCATGCGCGGATCACGGCCGTGGACGTCGGGCAGGCCGCCGCGGCTCCTGGCGTGCACGCCGCCGTCGCCGCCGCGCAGCTGCCGCTCGCGCCGCTGCACACGCCGATCGCCAACCCCGACGCGTGGAGCCCGCCCCGGCCGCTGCTGGCCGACGATCGGGTGCGCTTCGTTGGCGAGCCGGTCGCCGTCGTCGTCGCAGACGACGCATACCTGGCCGAGGACGCCGCCGAGCTCGTCGAGGTCGACTACGAGGGGCTGCCGGTCGTCGGCGACCCGGTCGCCGCCTGCGAGCCGGACGCCCCGCGCCTGCACGACGCGCACCCCAACGCGATCTACGATCACCGCTTCGAGCATGGCGAGCCCGACGCCGCCTTCGCGCGCGCCGCGATCGTCGTCGAGCGCGAGTTCCGCAACCCGCGCTTGTCCGCGACACCGATGGAGGGCCGCGGAGTGCTGGCCGCGCCGGAAGGCGACGGGGTCGTCGTGTGGTCCTCGTCGCAGGGGCCGCACCGGCTCGCGACGCTGCTCGCGGAGCTGCTCGAGCTCGACCAGGCGCAGGTGCGAGTCGTCTGCCCCGACATCGGCGGCGGCTTCGGGCAGAAGGCGCACGTCTACCCCGAGGAGGTCGTGGTCGCCTGGCTCGCGCTGAAGTTGCAGCGGCCGGTGCGCTGGCTCGAGGATCGCGTGGAGAACCTGCTCGCCTCCAGCCACGCGCGCGACCAGCGAGTGCGCGTGCGGGTCGGGGCCGACGCTGAGGGCCGGCTGCTCGCGATCGAGGCGGACGTCGTCTGTGACCAGGGCGCGTATGGCATGTTCCCGCACGGGCACCTCCTCGAGGCGCTCGGGACGCCGGCGATGATCCCCGGCCCCTACCGGCTGGAGCACTATCGCTTCCGCTCGCGCGCGGTGGCGACGAACAAGGCGCCCGAGGGCGCCTACCGCGGCGTCGGGCTGCCGGTGTCGGCGTTCGTGCACGAGCGCGTGATGGACATCCTTGCCGGCGAGCTCGGGATCGACCGCGCGGAGATTCGCCGCCGCAACCTCCTGACGCGCGACGAGCTGCCGCGCGTCACCCCGACGAGCCAGCGCTACGACTCCGGCGACTACCCGGCGGCGCTCGAACGGGCACTCGAGCTCGCCGACTACTCCGGGCACCTCGAGCGTCGCGACGCCGCCCGCGCCGAGGGCCGGCTGAGCGGGCTCGGGATCTCCTGCTATGTCGAGTACACGGGCGTCAACTCGAACGTCTTCCAGGGCCGGGGGATGGTCGGGATCGCCGGATACGACGGTGCGCACGTCGCGCTCGAGGAGAGCGGGACGGTGCGCGTCTGGACGACGCTGCCGGCGATCGGCCAGGGCAACGAGACCACCTTCGCCCAGGTCGTCGCCGACGCGGTGGGCACCGACGTCGAGCGCGTCGCGATCGCGCTGCCGGACACGTCGGTCGGCGGACTGCACGGCACCGGGACGTTCGCGAGCCGCAGCGCGATCTCGGGCTCGGGCGCCATCATCGAGGCGGGCGGCGAGCTCCGGCGCCGGCTGCTGGAGGACGCGGCGGAGCGCCTGGACACCAGCCCCGGCGAGCTCGAGCTGCGCGGCGACGAGGTCGGCGTCGTGGGCTCCCCGGAGCGCGCGATCGCACTGCGCGACCTGCTCGCCGACGCGCCGCCGGAGCGCTACCGCGTCTCGGCCACGTTCGACCCGCCGGCGCTCGCCTACCCGTACGCGACCCACGTGGTCGAGGTCGAGGTCGACCCCGACGTCGGATCGGTGGAGATCGTGCGCTACGTGATCGTCGAGGACTGCGGGACGGTGATCAACCCGCTCGTCGTGGAGGGCCAGATCCACGGCGCCACCGCCCAGGGAATCGGCGGCGCGCTCCTGGAGGAGCTCGTGTACGGCGAGGACGGGCAGCTGATCACGGCGTCGCTGATGGACTACCTCGTGCCGACCGCCTCCGAGATGCCGGCCTTCGAGGTCGACCACCTCGCGATCCCGGCGCCCGACAACCCGACCGGCGTCAAGGGCGTCGGGGAGGGTGGGACGCTCGCGCCGCCGGGCGCGCTGGCGAACGCCGTCGGCGACGCGGTGGGCCATGAGATGAACGAGCTCCCGCTGCGCCCGGAGACCGTGCGCGCCGCTGCGCAGCGACAGCTGTCGCCGCTCGTCGCGTGAGCTGAGCAGACGCAGCGACGGGGTGTCCGCCGGGCAGGCGGCCGCCGCGATGCCGTGCGCTCACGCGCCAACTCTCGCGTCCCGCGAAAAAGCGAGTCAAAGGTATTGACTCGTAAAGTCCAATGTAATACAAAGCACAGCACGGTCCCAGATGGGCCCGCTTTGTTTCGACCGAGGAGAGATTGGGCGATGAAGCGTTTCGGGAAGGTGCGGTCGCTGTGCGCGATCGCTGGCGTGGGCGCACTGCTGCTCACCGGCTGCGGTGACAGCGGCAAGAGCGACACGAGCGGATCTGCCGGCACGTCCGGCGACAAGGCAGGCCTCAAGGTCGGGTTCGTCTACGTCTCGCCGCTTCCGGGCTCAGCCTGGTCGAAGTCCTGGGACGACACGCGCGTCGTCCTGGAGAAGAAGCTCGGCGCCCAGACCACCGTGGTGCAGCCGATCGCCGAGAACCCGGACGTCGTCTCCACCTTGCAGGACCTCATCCGCAAGGGCAACAAGCTGATCTTCGCGACCGCCTTCGGCTACCAGCCGTTCGTCCTGCAGGTCGCCAAGGAGAACCCCGACGTCAACTTCGTCGTCATCGGCCCGTGGGTGCAGGAGGCCGAGCGGCCCGCGAACGTCGCGAGCGTCAGCGGCGACCTGTGGGACGCGCGCTACCTCACGGGCATCGTCGCGGCCTCGATGAGCAGAACGAAGACGCTCGGCTTCGTGTCGGCGTTCTCGATCCCGGCCGTGGTCTCGGGCATCGACGGCTTCCAGCTCGGCGCTCAGTCGGTCGATCCGACGATCAAGACGAAGGTCATCTTCACCAGCAGCTGGTACAACCCGCCGAAGGCGACCCAGGCCGCCGAGACGCTCGCCAAGAGCGGCGCGGACGTGATCGCCAAGCACGAGGACTCGATCGGCCCGCTGCTCGGCGCGCAGTCCGCCGGAGTGTTCGGCATCGGCTCGGAGTCCGACACGAGCGCGCAGACGCCCGACACGTACCTCACCGGGTCGATCTGGGACTGGACGAAGTACGCCACCGAGAAGTACGAGCAGACGCAGGACGGCACCTTCGCCAACGACGAGTTCGACGGCAACCTCAAGGACGGACTCGTCACGCTGGCCCCGATCAGCGACAAGGTCCCGGCCGACGTCCGCGCCAAGGTCGAGCAGGCCCGCAAGGACATCATCTCGGGCAAGCTCGTGATCTTCAAGGGCCCGCTCAAGTCCAACACCGGCGAGGTCATGGTGCCCGCCGGGCAGGAGCTCAAGACCTCCGCCGCCATCAACAAGGGCGTCACCGCCCTCGTCGACGGGGTCATCGGGCAGGTCCAGAAGTAGTCGGGAGGAGACGTGACGACCATGGTTCAGGACCGGGCGACGCCAGGCGGCGACGCGGAGATGACGCGGCCGGTCGCCTTGTCCGCGAGCGGCGTCACGAAGCTGTTCGACGGCAAGGCGGCCAATGAGAACGTGGATTTCGTCGCGCGGTGCGGCGAGATCCACGCCCTCCTGGGCGAGAACGGCGCCGGCAAGACGACGCTGATCTCGATCCTGTGCGGCCAGTACCGACCCGATGCCGGGTCGGTGCTGGTCGACGGGGTCGCCCACCAGTTCGGCGCGCCGCGCGATGCGCTGCGCGCCGGTATCGGCGTCGTCCATCAGGACCTGCGCCAGGTCGAGCGGTTCTCGGTCGTCGAGAACGTCGTGCTCGGCTCGCGGGTGCGGGTGGGGCGGGCGGCCGAGCAGCGCATCGCGGAGATCTGCGAGAGCCTCGGCTTCCACCTCGACCCGCGGGCGATCGTCGCGACGCTGAGCGTCGGCGAGCGTCAGCAGTTGGAGATCGTGAAGCTGCTGTTCCGCGAGATGTCCGTGCTCATCCTCGATGAGCCGACCGCGGTCCTCGCCCCGCAGCAGAGCGAGCAGCTGTTCGGCGCGCTGCGGGCGCTCGCCGACGACGGCAAGGCGATCGTCTTCATCTCGCATCGCCTCAACGAGGTCATCAGCGCAGCCGACGTCGTCACCGTGCTGCGCCACGGTCGCGTCGTCGCGCACCGCCCTGTGGGCGGCGCCGACGCGGCCGAGCTGGCAGGGCTGATGGTTGGCGAGGACGCCGGCGCGCCGCTCGTCGCCACGCCGGGCACCCCGGCGGAGCCCGTCCTCGAGCTGGAGGACGTGGCCTGCGGCTCCGGCCGCCGCGCGCTCCGCGGGGTCGACCTGACCGTGCGCCGGGGCGAGATCGTCGGCGTCGCCGGCGTGAGCGGCAACGGCCAGGTGGAGCTGGCGGAGCTGGTCGCCGGCATGAGCGCGCCGTCACGCGGCGCGCGCCGTGTCGACGGCGACGTGGTCGCCTTCATCCCCGAGGACCGGCTCTCCACGGGCCTCGTCGGATCGATGTCGATCGGCGAGAACCTCGCCTTCCGGCGCTATCGCAAGCCGCCCATGAGCGGGTTCGGATGGCTGCGGCGCCGCAGCATCCGCGCCTACGCCGAGGGCCTCATCGAGCGCTTTCGCATCCCCACGAGAGACGACCGCCTGCAAGTGGCCAAGCTGTCCGGCGGCGGCCTGCAGCGCGTGATCATCGCGCGCGAGATGAGCGAGTCGCCCGATCTGCTGATCGCGGCTCAGCCGACGCGCGGGCTGGACATCGTCTCGGCGCGCGCCGTGCGTTCGCAGATCGTCGCCGCGCGCGACGGCGGCGCCGGGGTGCTGATGGTCAGCGAGGACCTCGACGAGCTGCTCGAGCTGTCGGACCGCGTCGTCGTCATGCTGGGCGGGCGGATCGTCGCCGACCTGGCTCGCGGTCGAGCCAACCGCACGGAGCTCGGCCGCTACATGACGGGCGCCGCACTGGCCGAGGGCCAGAGCTGATGCGCCTGCGGTTCGAGAAGCGCGTCGAAGTGCCGCTCGCCGTCCAGGTGGCCGTTCCGATCGTGGCGATCGCCGGTGGGCTGCTGTTCGGCGCCCTCGTCCTGCTGCTCGGCGGTCACAGCGTCGGCGACGCGTACAGCGCGATGTGGGAGGCCTCGTTCGGCACGTCGAGCGGCTTCGAGCAGACGCTCGTGCGCGCGACGCCGCTGATCATCACAGGCCTGGCGGTGACGATCACGCTGCGCATGAACGTGTGGAACGTCGGCGTCGAGGGGCAGATGGCGCTCGGGGCGATCGGCGCGACCTTCGTCGCGTTCCATCTCGGCGGCCTGTCGTCGTTGTGGCTGCTGTCGGCGATGTTCATCGGCGGGGGCATCGCGGCCGCCGGCTGGGCGCTGATCGCCGCGGTGCCGCGGGCGGCCGTCGGCCTCAACGAGACGATCACGACCCTGTTCCTCAACTACATCGGGCTGCTGCTGCTCAGCGCGCTCATCACCGGGCCGTGGAAGGACCCGACGGTCGTCGGCTTCGCCTATTCGCGGCCGCTGCCCACCCAGGCGGTGCTGCCGTCGATCGGCTCGACCGGGGTCACGGTCGGCTTCCTGATCGCGCTCGGCGTCGTGACTGTGGTCTGGTGGCTGCTCGACCGGACGCGGACCGGCTTCTCGCTGAGCATCGCCGGCGGCAACATCCGTGCCGCCCGCTACCTCGGCATCGGCGTCGGCCGGCGGATCGTCGGCGTGTTCCTGCTCTCAGGCTTCGTGGGAGGCCTCGCGGGCGTCATCCAGCTCACGGCCGCGAGCGGTCGGCTGCAGGATGGGCTGACCGGCGGCTACGGCTACACCGGCATCCTCGTCACGTTCCTGGCGCGCCGGCGCGTCGCCCCGACCGTCCTCGTGGCGATCCTGTTCGCCGGTCTGCTCGTCGGAGCGGCTGCGCTCCAGTCGACCGGGATCCCGAGCTCGATCGCTCAGATCGTGCAGGCCATGATCATCATCTTCGTGCTCGCCGGCGAGGTCCTGGGCAGGTACCGGCTGCGCTCCGGCGCCACGGCGGCGCGGGTCGCCGCACCCCCGAGTCAGCCCGCTCCGTCGTCCGTCTTGGGGAGGGTCTGATGAACTTCTGGATCGACGCGCTCAGCACTGGCGTGGTGCTCGGGACGCCGCTCGCCTTCGCAGCGCTTGGCGAGCTGATCGCCGAGCGCTCCGGGGTCATGAACATCGGCATCGAGGGGATGATGCTGGTTGGAGCCGTCGTCGGCTTCGTCATCGGCGTCAACACCGGCAGCATCTCGCTGGCGTTCGGCGCGGCGGCAATGGCCGGTGGCGCGCTCGCGCTCGCGTACGCCGCCATGACGGTCACGCGGGGGGTCAACCAGATCGTGATGGGCCTCACGCTGACCGTGCTCGGCACCGGGCTCTCGTCCTACATCGGCGCAAGCTACGGCGACCGGCCGCTCCATCACCACCTCGGCACCGTCGACATCCCGCTGCTCTCCGACATTCCCGGCATCGGGGAGGTCCTGTTCAGCCACGACGTGGTCGTATACCTGGCGTTCGCCTCGGTCGCCCTCGCGGCCGTGGTGATCGCCCGCACGCGCATCGGCCTGTGGCTGCGGGCGGCCGGCGACGCGCCGGCCGCGGCGCACGCCGCCGGCGTGCCCGTCTTCCTCGTGCGCTACGTCGCGGTCTGGCTCGGCGGCGTGCTGGCCGGGGTCGGCGGGGCGTACCTGTCGGTGGTGTACGTCGGGTCGTGGTCGAACGACATGACCGCCGGTCGCGGGTGGATCGCGCTGGCGCTCGTGATCTTCGCCTCCTGGCGGCCGCTGCTCCTGCTGCCGGGAGCGCTGCTGTTCGGGTTCATCGACGCGCTCAACTTCCAGCTCCAGGCGAAGGGCGTTTCGATCCCCAGCCCCTACCTGTCGATGATGCCGTACGTCTTCACCCTTGTCGTGCTGACCGTGGTGTGGACGCGGCAGCGAAATCGCAACTGGGGGATGCCGACGATGCTCGGCGTCCCGTACGAGAGAGAGGCACGCTCATGAGCTCGCACGTCCGGCTCGGCCTCGTCCAGCCGCAGAGCTTCTGGGGGCAGGACGAGCCACGCAACCTGGAGGAGGCGGTGCGCTACGTGGCGCAGGGCGCCGCCGTCGGTGCCGACCTGCTCCTGTACCCGGAGCACTACCCGGGGCCGTCGCGCTTGGCCTGTCGCTACGAGGTGATCGAGCCGCTGCGCGCCGCGGCGCGCGAGCACGGCGTCGCGCTCGCTATCGGGACCTCGCTGGAGACGGCCGACGGATCGGGGAGATACTCGATCGCCACGGTGGTGATCGACCGCACGGGCGAGATCGCCGGCATCGTCCGGCGTACCCATCCGGATGCGCCGTACATCTACCACGACATCCCGTACGAGCCGGACGACGAGTACCCGGTGATCGACCTCGGCTGGGGCAAGGTCGCCGTCTCGACGTGCAGCGAGGCGTTCGTGCCCGAGGTGGCGCGCGTGCTGGCGCTGCGCGGGGCCGAGCTGTGCCTGTTCCCCACCGGCATCCTGATCGACGAGCTCGGCTACACCGACAACTGGCGCACGCTGATCCGGGCGCGCGCGATCGAGAACCTCATGTACACGGCCGCGACGGTCAACCTGTACGACCCGTCGTACGCCGACCCCTACCGGCAGGCGAGACTGGAGAGCGCGCCGAGCGCCTCCGGCATCACGCGCGGGATCGCGATGGTCGCCTCGCCGGAGCGGCTGCTCGCGACCAGCGAGGCGCCGGGGATCCTCACCGCCGACCTCGACTTCGAGCGCATCCGCAAGCTGCGCGCGACGGAGGAGGAGCTGATCGTCCCGGCGCCGTACGAGACGATCCCGGGGATCCTCGGCTGGCCGCGCCCCTCGGTCTACGAGGCGCTGACCGAGGCCGCGTCGGCGAGAGCGTGGGCATGAGACTCCACAACGAGTTCACGGTCGCCGCGCCGCTGCAGCGCACCTGGGAGACACTGCTCGACGTCGAGCGCGTGGCCGGCTGCCTGCCCGGCGCGTCGGTCGAGCCGACCGGCGAGGACAACACCTACCGGGGCGCGATGAAGATGAAGGTCGGGCCGGTGAACATGGCCTACAGCGGGACGGTGCGCCTGGCCGACGTCGACGCCGACGCGCACGTTGCGAGCTTCGACGCGCGCGCCAAGGAGACCCGCGGCACCGGCACCGCGGCGGCGGTGATCCGCAACAGCCTCGAGGAAGTCGAGGGTGGGACGCGCGTCGTCGTGGAGACGGAGCTGAACGTGACGGGGCGGCCCGCGCAGTTCGGGCGCGGGCTGATGGAGGACGTCGCGTCGAAGATGCTCGGCGACTTCGCCGGGCGCCTCGAGCAGCTGGTGCTCGCCGGGCCGTCGCCCGCCGCAGAGAGCGACGGGGCGTCGGCGCCCACGCAGCCGCCGCCGGCCGAGGAGGCCGCGAGCCTCGACATCGGCTCGGTGCTGCTGCACGGCTACCGGCGCGAGCTGACGATCGGCGGCGGGCTGCTGGCGCTCGTGCTCGCGTTCCTGCTCGGCCGCCTGAGCAAGCGTTCGAGCGGGTGATGACCGCAGCGCGGAGCAAGGCTCGTCCGGCGGCGGCGGCGCGGCGCAAGGCACGCGTCGCGGCGCCGACGCCGATCGTCGGCCGCTCGGTTCTGCGCAAGGAGGACCCGGCGCTGCTGCGCGGGGCCGCACGGTTCGTCGACGACCTGCGAGGCGGCGCGCTGGAGATCGCGATCCTGCGCTCGCCGTTCCCGCACGCGCGGATCGCCGCGATCGACGTGGCCGAGGCGCGGCGCCAGCCGGGCGTCGTCGACGTGCTCGTCGCCGCCGACCTGCCCGACGGCGGACCGGTCATCCCGATGCGGATGTTCAGACAGCCCGGGGCCGAGCGCTTCCTGCAGCGGCCGCTGGCCACCGATCGCGTGCGCTACGTGGGCGAGCCGGTCGCCGTCGTCGTCGCGACGTCGCGCTACCTGGCCGAGGACGCGGCCGAGCGGATCGCGGTCGACTACGAGCCGCTCGACCCGGTCACCGACATGGAGGCGGCGCTCGCGCCGGACGCGCCGGTCCTGCACGCCGAGGCGGGCACGAACCTGGCCGCGGCGTTCGACCTCGGCCGCGGCGACGTCGACGCGGCGTTCGCCGCCGCCGACGCGGTCGTCGAGGTCGAGATCCGCTGCGGCCGGCACGCGGCGGTGCCGATGGAGACGCGCGGGCTGCTCGCGCGGCTCGAGCCCGGCGGCGGGCGGCTCGTCGTCCACGGCGCGGCGAAGGTCGTCCACGTCAACCGGCGGATCCTCGCCGGCCTGCTCGGCTGGCCGGAAGACCGCATCCGCTTCGTCGAGGAGAGCGTCGGCGGCGGCTTCGGGGCGCGCGGCGAGTTCTACCCGGAGGACTATCTCGTCCCGTTCTGCGCGCTGCGGCTGGGCCAGGCGGTCGCCTGGACCGAGGATCGCGAGGAGCACCTGCGCGCGACCAACCACTCGCGCGACCAGCTCGACCGGCTGGCCGCCGCCTTGACCGCCGACGGGCGCTTCCTCGCCCTGCGCGCGGAGCTGACGATCAACACGGGCGCGTACGTGCGCACCCACGGCAGCGTCGTCCCCGGCATGAGCGGTGGGCTGCTGCCCGGCCCGTACGTGTGGCCCGCGCTGGCCTGCCACGTGCGTCAGGTCGTCACCAACAAGACGCCCGCCGGGACGTACCGCGCGCCCGGCCGCTACGAGACGACGCTCGCCCGCGAGCGCCTCATCGACGTGGCGGCGCGGCGGCTGGGGATCGATCCGGTGGAGCTGCGCCGCCGCAACCTCGTCGCGCCCGAGCAGATGCCGTACGACAACGGCAGCGCCACCGACGGTCACCCCGTCGTCTACGACAGCGGCGACTACCC
Organism: Conexibacter sp.; assembly: GCA_045805465.1. Lineage (GTDB taxonomy): Bacteria > Actinomycetota > Thermoleophilia > Solirubrobacterales > Solirubrobacteraceae > Conexibacter. The sequence goes on from JBJMLB010000114.1 coordinate 36,708, forward strand.
GCGGCTGCTGGAGCGCGGCCTGGAGCACGTCGTCTGGGAGGAGCTGCGCGCGTGGCGCGCCACGCCCCCGCAGCGGCCGGAGCTGCGTCGCGGCGTCGCGATCGCGCTGTTCGTGGAGAAGAGCGGCATCGCCCAGTGGGAGTACGCGCGCATGGAGCTCGACAGCCTCGGGCGGCCCGTCCTGTGCAGCGGCTCGGCGTCCGTCGGCCAGGGCGTGGACACCGTGCTCGCGCAGATCGCAGCGGAGGCGCTCGGCGTGCCGTACGAGGCGGTGCGCGTCCGCCACGGGGACACCGACGACGTGCCCGACGGCATGGGCGCGTTCGGGAGCCGTGCGACGAGCCTCGGCGGCGCGGCTGCCCACCAGGCCGCCAGCGCGCTGCGCGAGCGAGTGCTGGAGCTTGCGGCCGCCAAGCTGGACGTCGCCGTCGAAAAGCTCGAGCTGACCGCGACCGGCGTCTCCGTCCGCGGGGCCCGGGCTGCGGGCGTGACCTTCGCGGAGCTCGTCGCCGCGTCCGGGACGGCCGCGGCGATCGCCGATGGCCGCCGGCCCGGCCTGTCGGAGGAGGCGTACTTCCGCACCGAGGAGATGAGCTTCCCCTACGGCCTGCACTGCGCCGCCGTCGAGCTGGACGCCGAGACCGGCGCCGTGCGGATCGAGCGCTACGGCGTCGCCTACGACGTCGGGCGCGCGATCAACCCGCAGCTCGTCGAGGGCCAGATCGTCGGCGGCCTCGCGCAGGGGCTCGGCGGCGCGCTCTTCGAGGACCTCGTCTACGACGACGCGGCCCAGCTCGTCTCGGGCTCGTTCATGGACTACCTGATCCCGACCGCCGTGGAGGTACCAGCAGTGCGTGTGCTGATCACCGAGGACTGCCCGACCCAGCGCAGCCCGATCGGCGCGAAGGGCGCCGGCGAGGGCGGGACGACGGCCGCCGGAGCGGCGCTCGCCGGCGCGGTCTCCGACGCGCTCGGCGTCGAGGTCACGCGCCTGCCGATGACCCCGGAGTGGATCGTCCGCGCGGCCCGTGGGGAGGCCTGCGCATGAAGCCGCCGCCCTTCGACTACGAGGCGCCGCGCGAGCTCGACGAGGCGCTCGCCCTGCTCGCCGAGCGCGGGGAGGACGGCAAGGTGCTCGCCGGCGGACAGAGCCTGGTCCCCCTGCTCAACTTCCGGCTCGCCCGTCCCGAGGTCCTGATCGACATCAACGGCGTGCAGGCGCTCGCGACGCTGGGCCGCGAGGGAACGCACCTGCACATCGGCGCGCTGACGCGCCACGCGCAGGCCGAGCACTCGTCGGTCGTGCGCGAGCAGTGGCCGCTGCTGGCCGACGCGCTGCGCTGGGTCGCGCACCCGCAGATCCGCAACCGCGGGACCGTCGGCGGCTCGGTCGCCCACTCCGACCCGTCGGCCGAGCTTCCGGTCGTGCTGTCGGCGCTGGACGCTCGCTACCACGTGCGCTCCGCACGCGGGGCGCGGACGCTGGAGCGCGAGGAGATGTTCCTCGGCCAGCTGGAGACCGGCGTGCGCCCCGACGAGCTGCTGTGCGCGATCGAGGTGCCGGCGATGGCGCCCGGAGCGGGCTGGGCGTTCGTCGAGTACGCGCGCCGGCACGGCGACTTCGCGCTCGGCGGCACGGCGGTCGTGCTCGACGTGGAGCCCGACGGCACGGTCGGGCGCGCAGCGATCGCGCTGCTGGGCGCCGGGCCGACGCCGCTGCGCGCCGCCGCCGCCGAGCACGCGCTCGTCGGGCAGGCGGTCGACGACGCGGTCGCGCGCGAGGCGGCGGCGCTCGCGGTCGCGGAGATCGCGCCGACCGGGGACATCCACGGCAGCACCGAGTACCGCCGCGATCTCATCGAGACGCTCGTCGGGCGCGCGTTGGGCGTCGCCGCGGGCCGTGCGAACGGAGGGACGACATGACACCTCGCAGCATCCGCATCCGGATCAACGGGGAGGAGCATGCCGCCGAGGTCGAGCCGCGGCTGCTGCTCAGTGACTTCATCCGCCACGAGGCGGGCCTGACCGGCACCCACGTCGGCTGCGAGCACGGCGTCTGCGGCGCCTGCACCGTACAGCTCGAAGGCCAGCCGATCCGCGCGTGCCTGATGCTCGCCGTGCAGGCCGACGGCCGCTCGATCCGCACGGTCGAGGACCTCGCCGTCTCGGACGAGGAGCTGCATCCGCTGCAGCAGGCGTTCCACGAGTGCCACGGGCTGCAGTGCGGCTTCTGCACACCCGGCTTCCTGATGAGCCTCGAGCCCGTCCTCGCGGACGTGCCGCAGCTCAGCGACGCCGAGATCCGCGAGCTGATCGGCGGCAACCTCTGCCGCTGCACCGGATATCAGGGCATCGTCGACGCGGTGCGCCTCGCGGCGCAGCGCGTCACGACAGGCCCTGACCCGTCAACGCACGAACCCGAAGGAACTTGATGAAGCTGGTCGACCTCACCCACACGTTCACGATCCACACCCCCGGCTGGGTCGGCTACCCGTCGCCGAAGCTGTCCTACTTCCAGCGCCATGCGACGCACGGGATCGTCTCGCAGTCGCTCGAGCTTCCGCTGCACTCCGGGACCCACTTCGACGCCGAGATGCACATCGTCTCCGGTGGCAAGGATCTCGCCTCCGTGCCGATCGACACGCTCTGCCGCGAAGGCGTCATCGTCGACATCAGCGACGAGATGGACGACTGGGCCGTCATCACCCCGGAGATGATCACGAGTCGCATCGAGGTCAAGAAGGGCGACATCCTCATCTACAACACCGGCTGGCACCGCTACTTCAACGGGTCCGAGGCCGAGGACGAGGAGCGCTACTACCTGCGCCACCCGGGCGGGGACCGGCGGATGGCCGAGTGGATCGCCGAGATGGAGCTCGCGTGGACCGGCTTCGACTGCGGTTCCGGCGACCACCCGATGAACACGTCGATCCGCGACAAGCGCCCCGACGCCGCGCGCGCCTTCGAGCGCCACGCCGGCAAGGCGATCCCCGAGGTGTTCCCCGAGGAGGACCTGTTCGTGATGCACCGCGTGCCGTTCCGGGCGGGCATCACCCACGTCGAGAACATGGGCGGGGACATCGGCTCGATCGGCACCCGCCGCTGCCTGATCGGCGCGTTCCCGATCCCGATCGAGGGCGGCGAGGCGTCGCCGTGCCGCGTGGTGGCGTTCCTCGATGACTGACGTGCTCTGGGGCACCTTCGCAGCCGTCGACGCGGACGAGCCCTACCCGGGCGTCGTGCGGCGCAGCGTCGACGCGCAGGGCGCGACCGCGACCCGCTACGAGTTCCGGCCGGGCGCCGCGTTCCCGCTGCACCGCCATCCGCAGGAGCAGATCACGCTGATCGAGCAGGGCGACATCCGCATGCGGCTCGGAGCGGAGGAGCACGAGTTCGGCCCGGGCGGCTACACCGTCGTGCCGGGTGGGGTCGAGCACGGGATCACCGCCGGCGCCGACGGCGCCGTCATCACAGCGATCGTCGTGCCCCGCCGCGCGGCGGCGGACGCCTACGAGGAGGTGGCCGTATGACGGTTCTCGTCCTGCCGAGCGACGGCGGCGAGCCGCTCGAGGTCCTCGACGGCGCGGGCATCGCGCGCGCCGTCGTCGGCCCGGCGACCGGTGCGCAGCACCGCACGATGGCGGTCCTCGAGCTGCCGCCCGGCGCCGGGACGCGCCTGCTGCGCCACCCCGGTGAGGCGGTCTGGTACGTCGATTCGGGGCGGGGGGAGGCGCTCGTCGCGGAGGGCGGCGACTTCGACCTCGACCCCGGCACGATGATCCACGTCGCGCCCGGCGCCGCCTACTCGCTGCGCGCCGGCGACGAGGCACTGCGGGTGCTCGGCGGCCCCGCGCCGCCGGATCCGGCGCTGCACGGCGGCGACGCCGGCGAGCTGCCGGCGGACGGCGGAGCGGTCCGCCGCTTCCACCGCGACGAGCCGTCGCGGCTGGCGCCGATGATCTCCAAGGACGCGCGCCTGGTCGTATGGCTGGGCGTCGGCGCGGAGACGGCGAACATGAACCACGTGCGGCTGGAGCCGGGCGAGGAGAACATGCCGCACCGCCACTCCGAGTCGGAGGACACGATCGCGATCCTCGAAGGCCGCGGCACGGTCGACGACCTCACGAACGGCCTCTCGCTGCCGTTCGAGGCCGGCGACGTCATCCACATCCCGGTCGGCCTCGAGCACCGTGTCAAGGCGGACCGGGGGGCTGCCGTCGTGAGCGTCGGCGGCCCGTGCCCGGCGGACCGGGCGGTGGCGGCGGCGCCGGCCGAGCGCGCGTGACCCGGATCGCGGTCGCGCAGCTCACCGGCGTCGTCGGGGACTGCGCGGGCAACCGGGCCCGCACCGTCGCGGCGGCCGAGGAGGCGTTCGCGCGCGGCGCCGAGGTCGTCGTGCTGCCCGAGCTGATCGTCCCCGGCTACGGCTGGGACGCGGCGGACCTGGCGCGCGACGCCGAGCAGCTCGACGGCGAGACGGTCGCGGCGTGGACGGCGGTCGCGCGCGAGGCCGGCGGCCTCGTCGCGGGCGGCTTCGCGGAGCGGGCGGGCGAGGACCTCTTCAACACGGCGGTCCTCGTCGGCCCCGACGGAGTGCTGCTCCACTACCGCAAGCTGCACCTGTTCGCCGGCGAGAAGGAGACGTTCACGCCCGGCGACCGCGGCCTGCCCGTCGTCGAGACCGCGGTCGGGACCGTGGGGCTGTGCGTCTGCTATGACCTGCGCTTCGTCGAGACCCTGCGCGTGCTCGCGCTGCGCGGCGCCGACCTCGTCTGCGTCCCGACCGCATGGGTGCCCGGCTTCGACGACGCCCTGTGGGACGCCGAGGGCTTCTGCCCGCAGGCGCGCACGGCGCTCGTGCAGGCGAACCTCGACCAGGTCGCGATCGCGTGCGCATCGCAGGCGGGCGCCTCCGGCGGGTTCCGCTTCCTCGGCTCGTCGGTGATCGGCGACGCCCGCGGAACGTGCGTCGCCGGGCCGCTGCCAGGCGACGGCGAGGCGACCGCGATCGCGGAGATCGACCTCGACGACGTCCGTGCCGCCCGCGACCGCGGCACCGGCATCCGGCCCCGCGCCGACCGACGCACCGACGTCTACGCGATCGCAGTCGGCAACGAGCGGATGTAGCGTCCGCGCTGGCGCCGCCGCCGCTCAGGCGAACGGCGCGAGCGTGCGGCGGCGGACCTCGTCGGCGGTGACGCCGGGCTGGGTCTCGACCAGGGTCAGCTCGCGGGTGCCGTCGAGGCGGCGGGGGAAGTCGAAGACGGCGAGGTCGGTGATGAGGCGGTCGACGACGCCGCGGCCGGTGAGGGGGAGGGAGCAAGCCGGCACGATCTTCGACTCGCCGGCCTTGTTGCAGTGCTCCATGATCACGACGGTGCGCTTGGCGCCCTGCACGAGGTCCATCGCACCGCCCATGCCCTTCACCATCTTGCCCGGGATCATCCAGTTGGCGAGGTCGCCGGTGGCCGAGACCTCCATCCCGCCGAGGATCGCGAGGTCGACGTGGCCGCCGCGGATCATCGCGAACGACTCCGCGCTGTCGAAGTAGGAGTGGCCGAGCACCGCGGTGACGGTCTCCTTGCCGGCGTTGATCAGGTCGGCGTCGACCTCGTCGTCGGTCGGGTAGGGGCCGATCCCGAGCAGCCCGTTCTCGGACTGGAGCAGCACGCCCGGTCTGCCGAGGCCGGCGTTGGCGAGCAGCGTCGGCATGCCGATGCCGAGGTTGACGACCATCCCGTCGGCGATCTCGAGCGCGGCGCGGCGGACGATCGCGTCGCGCGCGCTGATGGCGTCGGCGCTCATCGGCTCGCCACGATCCGGCGCTCGATCGGCTTCTCGGCCGGCGGCGCCGGGAAGACGTGCTGGACGAAGACGCCGGGCGTGTGGATCGCGTCGCCGTCCAGCTCGCCGATCTCGACGAGCTGCTCGATCTCGGCGATCGTCACGCGGCCGGCGGCGGCGACGAGCGGGTTGAAGTTGCGCGCGGTGCGGCGGTAGACGAGGTTGCCGAGCGCGTCCCCCTTCCACGCCCGCACGAGCGAGACGTCGGCGACGATCGCGCGCTCCAGCAGGTACTCGCGGCCGTCGAAGGTGCGCGTCTCCCGGCCCTCCGCGATGGGCGTTCCGACTCCGGCCGGGGTGTAGAAGGCCGGCACCCCCGCGCCGCCCGCCCGCAGCCGCTCGGCCAGCGTGCCCTGGGGCACGAGCTCGACCTGCAGCTCGCCGGACAGGAACAGGCGCTCGAACGTCTTGTTCTCGCCCACGTAGGAGGAGACCATCGCCGCGATCTGGCCGTTGGCGAGCAGCAGCCCGAGGCCGGCGTCGTCGACGCCGCAGTTGTTGCTGACCACCGTCAGCTCGCGCACACCGCGCTCGCGCAGCGCCTCGATCGCCGCGTGCGGGACCCCGCACAGCCCGAACCCGCCGACGGCGAGCGTCGCGCCGTCGCTGACGGCGCCCACCGCGTCGGCCGCGCTCGCGACCACCTTCCCGACCGTCGCCATGCTCATCGCTCCTCGTCCATTGGCTGCACGAGGCCACGATCGAGGAGCGCAACTCAGAAGTCCAAGACCATTTCGATCGGAGTATCATAGGGTTTGCTTATGGAATTGCGGCAGCTGCGGTACCTCGTCGCGCTCGCCGACGAGCAGCACTTCACGCGCGCGGCCGCCCGCTCCCGCGTCGCGCAGCCGGCCCTCTCGCAGCAGATCCGCAAGCTGGAGGAGGAGCTCGGCCTGTCGCTCGTGGACCGCACGACCCGTCGCGTCGCGCTGACGGAGGCGGGCACGCTGCTCGTCGCGCGCGCCCGTCGCGTGCTCGCCGAGCTGGACGCCGCCGACGCGGAGCTGCAGCAGCTCACCGGCCTGCTCGCCGGGCGGGTGACGATCGGCCTGACGCAGACGCCCGGCCCGTTCGACCTGCTGCCGCTGCTGGCGGAGTTTCACGCCCGCTTCCCCGCGGTCGAGCTCGTGGTGCGGGAGGATCTCAGCACCACGCTCGCCGCGGAGCTGCGCGCCGACGCGCTCGACGTGGCGATGGTCTCGAACGTCGGCGCGGCCGACCGCGAGGGGCTCGTGCTGGAGCCGCTGGCGCGCGAGCCGCTCGTCGCGGCGCTGCCGCCCGAGCATCGGCTCGCCGGGCGGCGCCGGATCGGGCTGGTGGAGCTGCAAGACGAGGACTTCGTCGCCTTCCGCGAGGGCGCGACGATCCGCGAGGCGGTCGCGCGCGCCGCGCTAGCGGCCGGCTTCGCGCCGCGGATCTCCTTCGAGGCCCACGAGCTGGCCCGCACCCGCGCGATCGTCGCCGCCGGCCTCGGCGTCGCGATCTTGCCGCGCTCGGATGCGCGCGGTCCCGGCCCCGCCGTGGCCGCCGTCGAGCTCGTGCGTCCGACACTGACGCACGCGATCTCGCTCGCGACACGGGCGGGCCGCCGACCCTCGCCGGCGGCGCGAGCGCTGATCGAGCTGGCCCGCGCGACGTACGGCCCCTGAGGTGCCGGCATTCGGCAACGCGGTCGGCGTGGAAGCCTAATATCGTGGGGCTGATGAGCGCGAACGCGTGCGGCACGGGGAGAGGGCTCGTCGGCGTGCGCCCGGCCCGCGGGAGCGCGGGCGCAGTGCGTGCGGTGCCTCATGCGTAGCGGCTCGCCCGTCGCCTGGCCCGTGTCCGAGCTCGTCGCGGCCTACCGCCGCCGCGACCTCTCGCCCGTCGAGGTGACCGAGGAGGCGCTCACGCGGATCGCCGAGCTCGATCGCGAGCTGCATGCCTTCCAGACCGTGACGGCCGGCCTCGCCCGCGAGCAGGCGCTGCAGGCGGAGGCGGCATACGGACGGGGGGAGACGGCGCCGCTGCTCGGCGTTCCCGTCTCCGTCAAGGACGTCTTCGACGTGCGCGGCGTCGTCACGACGCTCGGCTCGCTCGTGCACCGCGGCGACGTCGCCGAGTCTGACTCCGGCGTCGTACGGCGGCTGCGCGCCGCCGGCGCGGTCATCACCGGCAAGACCAACACGGCCGAGTTCGGGCAGTCGGCGACGACCGAGAACCTGCTCGGAGCCGACACGCGCAACCCCTGGGACTCGGCGCGCACGCCCGGCGGCTCCAGCGGCGGCGCGGCGGCGTCGGTCGCGGCCGGGCTCTCGACGCTCGCGATCGGCTCCGACGGCGGCGGCTCGATCCGCATCCCGGCCGCGTTCACCGGGCTGTTCGGGCTCAAGCCCACGCACGGTCTGTGCCTCGACGAGGGCCACTTCCGCGCGATGACCGACTTCTCCAGCCCCGGCCCGCTCGCGTGGCGGACCGCCGACGCGCGCGTGCTGCTCGGCGTGCTCGCCGACCGCTCCTACCCCGCGCGCCCGGTGGCGCGCGCGCTGCGCATCGCCTGGTGCCCGCAGCCCGAGGGTCGTCCGGTCGACCGTGGGGTGGCCGACCTCGCGGCCGAGGCGGTCGTCGCGCTGGAGGGGCTCGGGCACGAGGTCGTCGCCACCGAGCTGCCCCTGGCCGGGTGGGCCGACATCTTCGGACCGCTCGTGCTCGCCGACGAGCACCGCGAACGCGGCCATCTGCTCGACGCCGACCCCGCGCAGCTGACCGACTACGCGCGCCGCGCGCTGGAGGCGGGGCGGGCGCTCGACCCCGCCGAGGTCGAGCGGGCCCGTCGCGACCTGCCGCGCTTTCGCGGGCGCATCGCGGGGCTGTTCGCCCACTTCGACGTGCTCGTCACGCCGACCACCGCCGTGCCCGCCTTCCCGCTCGGCGAGCGCCCGCGCGTGATCGACGGGACCCGTGTCGACGGGTTGTGGGGCGCGGTGCCGTTCGCGGTGCCGTTCAGCGTCGCCGGCATCCCCGCCGCGACGGTTCCGTGCAGGCTCTCGGACGGGCTGCCGGTCGGCGTGCAGCTGGCGGCGCCGCCGCTCGCGGAGCAGCTCCTGCTCGACGTCTCGGCACAGCTCGAGGAAGCGCTCGCGTTCGACGCGACGCCGGTCGTGGAGCGCTGGGCGCTGCCGCACGTCTCCTCATGAGCGCGCCGGTCGAGGTCGAGCGCAGCGCGGGCGTCACGACGCTTCGGCTCGCGCAGCCGCGGCGCCGCAACGCGCTCTCGGAGGCTGTCCTGACCATCCTGCGCGATGAGCTGGCGCCCGCGCGGCTGGCCGCGACGACCGCGGTCGTGCTCACGGCCGCCGGGGCCTCGTTCAGCGCCGGGGCCGACCTCGACGAGCTGACCGGCACCTCCGCCGATCTCGCCTTCGACGACCTGCTGGCCGACGTCACGACGGCGATTCGGCAGGCGCCGGTGCCTGCGATCGCCGCGATCGAGGGCGCCTGCGTCGGCGCCGCCGTCGACCTCGCGATGGCGTGCGACGTGCGGATCGCCTCCGAGACCGCGTTCTTTGGCGTGCCGGCCGTGCGGCTCGGCCTGCTCTACAACCCCGACTCGCTCGTGCGCCTGCGCGAAGCGCTGCCGTCCCAGACCTCCGCGCGGCTGCTGCTGCTCGGCGAGCGGATCGGCGGGCACGACGCAGTCGCGGCGGGCCTGGCGTGCTGCTGCGTGCCGGCGGGCACGGCGTTGGAGCGGGCGCACGCGCTCGCGGCCGACGCGCCGACCACCAGCCGCGAGGCGATGTCCGCGACCAAGGCCCTCCTGACCGGCGCGGCGGACGCGACGAGCAGCCGTGAGGTGCGACTGCGCCTGCTCGACTCGCCGGAGCGACTCCGTGCCGTGACCGCGGCGAAGCAACGACTCCACTCGAAGGGATGACTCCCGACGACGACGCCGGGCGCCGTCACGCCTACTCCTGCTCCTCCTGCTGCACAGCCTCCACGCGCGCGGCCGCGAGGCGCACGGCGTCGACGATGCCCTGATAGCCGGTGCAGCGGCAGAGGTTGCCGCCGATCAGGCCGCGGATCTCGTCGTCGCTGAGCTGCGGGACGGACGCGAGCACAGGCTCCAGCGACATCAGGAAGCCGGGCGTGCAGAAGCCGCACTGCAGCCCGTGCGTCTCGTGGAAGGCCTGCTGGAGCGGGTGCAGCTCGTCGCCGTCGGCGAGCGCCTCGACCGTGCGCACCTGGCGCTCGTGCGCCTGCACCGCGAGGATCAGGCAGGAGCGCACCGGGTCGCCCTCCAGCTGGACCGTGCAGGCGCCGCAGACGCCGTGCTCGCAGCCGACGTGCGTCCCCGTCAGGCCGGCCTCGTGGCGGATGAAGTCCGACAGCAGCAGCCGCGGCTCGACCTCGCGCTGGTAGCGCACGCCGTTGATCTCGATGCTGACGCGGACGCTGCTCATGCGGGCTCCTCCTGCCGTGTGGCGCGCTCGGCGGCGGTGACGAGCGCCCGCCGCACGAGCGTTCCGATCAGATCGCGGCGGTACGCGCTGCTGCCGTGGATGCTGCCGGCCGGCTCGATGTCGCGCACGGCGTCCGCGGCGGCCTGCGTGAACGCCGGCAGCTCCGGGGCCGCGCCGCGCAACCCGAGCTCGGCGGCGCTCGCGCGCAGCGGCACGCGGCCGGCGCCGAGCAGCGCGATCGCGGCGCTCGCGATCCGGCCGGCGCCGTCGAGGCTCAGCACGGCGCCGGCGCCGCCGAGCGCGTAGTCGCCGTGGCGGCGGGCGAACTCGAGCCAGGCCGAGCCGGCCGCCTGAGGCATCGGCGGCAGCTCGATCTCGGTCAACAGCTCGTCCAGCGCGATCCCGCTCTGCAGCTGGTCGACGAACATCTCGCCGCAGTCGAGCACGCGGCGCCCACGCGTTGAGGCGACGTGGAAGCGGGCGTCGAGCGCGGTCAGCACGACGGGAATCTCCGCGGCGGGGTCGGCGTGCGCGACGGAGCCGCCGATCGTCCCGCGGTTGCGGATCTGCGCGTGCGCCACGCAGCCGATCGCCTCCGACAGCAGCGGCCAGTGCCGTGTCACGAGCAGCGAGCGCTCGACCGCGGCGTGCCGCGTGAGCGCGCCGATCCGCAGCGTTCCGGCGACGCGGCGCACGCCGGCGAGGCCGGTCACGCGGTTGACGTCGATCAGCAGCTCTGGCCGCGCGAGGCGGAAGTTCAGCAGCGGCACGAGGCTCTGGCCGCCGGCGAGGACCTTTGCGTCCTCGCCGTGGCGGGCCAGCAGCGCGAGCGTCTCGTCGAGCGTCTTGGGCGCCGCGTAGGCGAAGGCCGGCGGCTTCACGCGGCCGCTCCGGAGCCGGCGGCGACGATCCACTCCGGCAGGATCGGCAACGACGTGACCTCGACACCGACCGCGTCCGAGACGGCGTTGGCGATCGCCGCGCCCGCCGCCGTCGTGCCGCCCTCGCCGGCGCCCTTGGCGCCGAGCGGCACGCGCGGGGTTGGGGCATGCTCGGTGATCAGCAGCGCCAGCTCTGGCACCTCGGTCGCCGTCGGCAGCAGGTAGTCCATGAGCGATCCGGCGACCAGCTGGCCGTCCTCGTCGTAGGCGAGGTGCTCGTAGAGCGCGCCGCCGAGCCCCTGCGCGAAGCCGCCCAGAAGCTGGCCCTCGACGAGCTTCGGGTTGATCGCGCGGCCGACGTCGTACGCGATCGAGTAGCGCTCGATCCTGACGCTCCCCAGCTCGACGTCGAGCTCGACGGCGGCGCAGTGCAGGCCGTACGGGAAGCTCATCTGCTCGCTCGTGAAGGTCGCCTCGTCGCTGAGCGCATCCGTCGCCGCGGCGGCCAGCGCGGCCAGCGACAGCGTCGCGCGCGGGCTGCCGCGCACCTTGAAGCGACCCTGCGCCAGCTCGAGCTCGCCGGGGGCGCACTCGAGCTGCTCGGCAGCCGTCTCCAGGAGCCGCGCGCGCAGCGCGACGGAGGCCTCCGCGACGGCCGCGCCGCCGAGGCTCGTCCCGCGGCTGCCGAACGAGCCCATGCCCTTCGGCACCTCGTCGGTGTCGCCGTGCCGCACGCCGATCGCCTCGTAGGGCACGTCGAGCGTCTCGGCGCAGATCTGCGCGAGCACCGTCTCCAGGCCCTGGCCGAGCGAGGCGGCGCCGGTGTAGACGACGACCGCGCCGTTGTCCTCGACCTCGACGCGCGCGTACTCCCACACGCCGATCCCGCTCTTCTCGACGAACAGCGCGACGCCCAGCCCACGCCGCAGGTGGGGCGCGACCTCGGCGTCGCGCCAGGCGCGCATGCGCTCGTAGCCGAAGTGCTCGAGCCCCTCATCGAGCAGGCGCGGGTAGTCGCCGCTGTCGTAGACGACGGGGTGGCCGTCGGTGCTGCTGCCGTTCGCGTAGGGCATCTGCTCGGGCAGCACGAGGTTCTGCCGGCGCAGCTCGCAGGGGTCGCGGCCCAGCTTGCGGGCGGCGACGTCGATCACGCGCTCGCGCGCGAGCGTCGCCTCGTAGCGCCCGGGCGCGCGGTAGGTGCCGGCAGGCGTCTTGTTGGTCACGACCTGACGCACGTCGAGCGCCAGCGCCGGGAAGCGATAGGGGCCCGGCAGCAGACCGGCGCTCATGCCGGGCACGACGCCCCCGTGCGTACGCACGTACGCGCCCGTGTTCATGACGATCTCGGCCCGCAGCCCCAGGAAGGTGCCGTCGGCGGCCAGCGCGATCGCGATCCGCTCGGTCTGCTCGCGCGAGTGGTTGGTGGCGCGCAGGTGCTCCTCGCGGTCCTCGGTCCAGCGCACGGGGCGGCCGAGCCGGATCGCGCAGAAGGGGATCAGGTAGTCCTCGGGATACAGCTCGCCGCGCGCGCCGAAGCCGCCGCCGACGTGCGGCTCGACGAAGCGGATGCGCTCCAGCGGCCAGTCGAGCATGCCCGCGAGCAGCTTGCGGTTCGTGTGGGCGACCTTGGTGGGGCCCCAGACAGTGAGCTGGGCGCCATCGTCGCTGGTCGCGGCGAGCAGGCCGCGCGTCTCCATCGGCACGGCTGCGTGGCGCCCGCAGCCGATCAGCTCCTCGACGACGAGGTCGGCCGCGGCGAACGCGGCGGCGGCGTCGCCGTCGGCGATCTCGTACGCCGAGACGAGGTTGGAGCCGGCCTCGGGGTGCAGCAGCGGCGCCTCGTCCGCCATCGCCGCGGTGGCGTCGAGCGCGACGGGCAGCGGCTCCCAGTCGACCTCGATCAGCTCCAGCGCGTCTTCGGCGACGTAGCGCGAGTCGGCCACGACGACCGCGACGGGCTCGCCGACGTAGCGCACGCGCCCGCGCGCGAGCGGGCGCTGCAGGAAGCGCTCCATCCCCGGGCGGGGGAACATCCGGATCGGGATCGGAGGACCGCCGCCCGGCAGGTCGGCCGAGCTGATGACGTCCACGACGCCGTCGTGCCCGCGCGCGGCGCTCGTGTCGATCGCGCGCACGCGGCCGTGCGGCAGTGGGGAGCGCAGGATCGCCGCGTGCAGCGCGTCGGGCGACGGCAGGTCGTCGACGAAGCGTCCCGCGCCGCGCAGCAGGACGTCGTCCTCCTTGCGCAGCGGCGAGCTGCCGATCGGCCACGTCGGCGCGTCCTCGGTGGGAACGGCGGGCGCTGGCAGGACCGTCGACTGCGTCATGCGCGCGCGCGGACCTTGAGCTCGATCGAGGGGCCGCGGCGCCCGCGCGCGCGCAGCAGGCCGAGCGCCACCAGCACGGCGACGAGCACGCCGGCGACGCCGAGCTCGCGGCGGTAGTTGCGCCAGACCATGCCGCCGAGGTCGAGCGTCGCCGCCTCGTCCTCGGGCAGTGCGGCGGGACTGCCGGCGTCGTCTGTCTCGGCGCGCGTCACGCCCGCGGCGGTGTCGAGCACGAGCTGCTGCAGGCGGGCGGCGAAGTCGTCGAGCATGCGCCCGGCGACGTCCTGCATCATGCCGCGGCCGAACTGGGCAGGCCGACCGGTGATGTCGAGCGTGGTCGCGACGACGACGCGGGTCTCGCCATCCTGCTCGCTCAGCTCGTTGCGGATCGTCGCGGTCGCGGTGCCGGTGCCCTTCGTCTCCTTCGCCTGTGCGCGGAAGACGGTCACGTGGCTATCCTCGTCGACCTCGGCCAGGCGGACGGTGCCGCCGTACTGCACGCTGACCGGGCCGATCCGCATCTTCATCTGACCGCGGTAGGCGCCGTCCTCGCCGACCGGCTCGATCGTCGCGCCCGGCAGGCACGACGCCACGCGCTCGACGTCGAGCAGCGCCGCCCAGGTCTGCTGCAGAGGCGCCGCCACGAGAAATTCATTGTTCAAGGTGACAGACAAGTTCGACTCCCTGGGCGGATGGATCAGGCGTGCGACACCGCAAAGTTATCACCGGTCGTTAGGCGCGTAAACTGCGGTGGCGGTCATTCGTGCGTGAGCACGAGCGCTCCACGCGGGACGCGGCGCTGCCACTGCCCATCCGCCAAGACCATGAGAAACGCTGATGCGAGCCCGCTGAAGGCGCTCGCCGCCGTGTACGCCGCGATCTCCCAGACGACCGGCGGGTCGAGCCGGTGGGCGGCCTGGCGCAGCTCGCTCGGCACGTTCGCGAGCGGCAGCGCGGCCGGGCCCAGGCCGGCCGCGCCCATGCGCGCCGCGCTCTCGAGCTGCGTCGTGGTGAGCGCGGCCTTCGGCGTGAAGCCGGAGCGCTCGCAGGCCTGCTGCACGATGTCGCGGAGCCCGTGCTCGGGCTCGTAGAGGACCCACTCGTCGTGCGCCAGCGCAGCCAGCGGGACCGGCGCCCCGGCGTGGCTGAGCGGCTGGTCCGGGCTCAGGACGACGACCAGCTCGTCCCATCCGAGCGGGCGCACGGCACCGCGCCACTGCGTCGGCCGTGGCGCGATGCCGAGGTCCGCTTCGCCTGCTGCAACGAGGTTTTCGACGTCATGGCGGTTCGCGAACTCGTGCACGCGCAGCGTCGTGAAGCGGCTGGTCAGCCGCCAGCGGCGGATGCAGTCGGGCAGCACGGACGCGGCCAGCGACTGCACGGTGGCGATGTCGAGCCGCGAGGCTTGGCCCTTCGCGGCCTCGCGCCCGGCCGCGAGCGCGCGCGAGGCCGACGTCACGGAGATGCGCGCCTCGGCCGCGAGCGCCTGACCCGCGGAGGTCAGCCGCACCGGCCGCGGCGGACGCTCCAGCAGCGTCGCCCCGACCTCAGCCTCGAGCGCGCGGACCTGCTGGGAGAGGGCGGGCTGGGAGACGCCGAGCCGGCGACTGGCGACGGTGAAGGAGCCGCACTCGGCGACCGCGAGCAGGTACTCGAGCTGCTTCAGGGTCATAGGAATATCTTATGCGAAGATTCGCGACCCGTCTTTGCGCCCGTGTGCAGGACGACTTATCCTCCTCCGGCGACCGACGGACGGAACATCCGCTCGGCGTCATGAATCGTGCGACGTCGCTCATGAGCGTTACGTGATGCTGCCGCGCTGAATTCAGCTGGGTGCGAGTCGTACTTCGTCGCCTCACCCCGCACGCAAGGAGAGCTGTGAGCATTGCATCGCAACACACGACGCTCGTCGACCTGACTATGCCGCTGTCGTCGAAGACGATCCCGGTGCCCGGACATCCGGCTCCGATGCTCACCCCGCTGCACCTGCTCGAACGCGACGGCGTGCGCAACACGCTCATGTGCATGAGCCTGCACACAGGCACGCACGTCGACGCGCCCTCGCACTTCATCGAGGACGGCAGCGCGATCGACGAGATCCCGCTGGAGCGCTTCCACCGCCCGGGTCTGCGGCTCGACCTGACGGGGATCGCGCCGGGCGCCGCGATCTCGCTCGAGAACCTGCGCCGCGCCGGCTTCGACCCGGGCAGCACGCGCGACACGATCCTGCTGCTCGCCAGCGGCTGGAGCGACGCTGCCTGGCAGGAGCCGCGCCTCTACGGCGGCAACCCCTACCTCGCGACCGACGCGGCCGAGGCGATCGCCGAGGCCGGGCCGTCCGCGATCGGGCTCGACTTCGCCGTCGACCACGCCAAGCCGTGGCCCAACCACAGCATCCTGCTCAGCGCCGACGTGCTGCTGATCGAGAACCTGATGGGCCTGCCGGCGCTGCCCGAGCGCGACTTCGACGTGCTCAGCTTCCCGCTGCGGATCGAGGGCGAGAACGGCGCGCCTGCGCGCGTCGTCGCCTCCGTGCCGTCCGGGACGGCGGCGGCGTGAAGCTCACGCGCGTCAACCACCTCGGCGTCGTCATCGACGACCTCGAGACGGCGATCCACGGCTTCGAGACGCTGCTCGGCCTGCCGATCACCTCGACCGAGCGCTACGGCGACGAGCTCGACATCATCTTCCTGCCCTGCGGCGACACGCAGGTCGAGCTGATCCGCCCGCTGAAGGACGGCGACACCGCCTCCTGGCTCGGCACCAACGGCCCCGGGATCCAGCACGTCGCGTTCGAGGTCGAGGATCTCGCCGCGTCGCTGGCGGAGCTGGCCGAGCGCGGCGTCGGCACGGTCGGCGCCGCCCCACGGCCTGGCGCGGGCAACACGATCATCGCCTTCCTCGAGCCGCAGCACTTCGGCGGGATCGTGGTCGAGCTGTGCCAGCCGCTTCCGGCCGGCACCTGACCGCGATGCCCGACCCCCTCGCTCGCCGGGCGGGCCGGCGTGCCCATGCCTGAGCAGCCGGCGCCCGCCGCGGCGGCGCTCGCAGCCTGGAGGCGCCATGGGGCGGACGGGGATCCGCAGCAGCTGCGCGCCGCGCTGGCCGCCGGCACCCTGTCGGAGGCGTTCGCCGCGACCGCCGCCCGGGTGCCCGAGCGGCCGGCGCTGACGGTCGACGACCGCACGGCGACCCACGGGGAGCTGGACGCAGCCGCCGCATGCGTTGCCGGATGGCTGGTCGAGCGCGGCCTGCAGGCGGGCGACAGGATCCTGCTCGCCGGGCCCAGCTCGCTCGAGCTGATCCACGCCTACCTCGGCGCCCTGCGCGCCGGCGCGATCGTCGTCTTCGCCGACCCGCGCGCGACGGTGCCCGAGCTCGCGCACCTAATCGCCGACGCGCAGCCCCGTCTTGCGTTCGCCTGCGGCGAGCAGCTCCAGACGCTGCGCGGGGACGCGATCGCCGGGACCCCGCTCGGGCTCGGTGCGATCGCGCTGGAGCGCGGTGGAGCCGAGCCCACGCTGACGCAGGCGCTGGAAGGTTCGCCGATCGCGCCTATCGCGCCTGTCGCCGCCCTGCTCGCCTACACATCGGGGACGACCGGCGAGCCGAAGGGCGCGCTGCTGTCGCACGGCAACGTGCTCGCCTCGATTCGCGGCGCGCTGACGGCATGGCGCTGGAGTGAGGACGACGTGCTGGTCCACGCGCTCCCGCTGTCCCACCAGCACGGGCTCAGCGGCGTCCACGCCGCGCTGCTGACCGGCTCGCACACGGTCGTGCTTTCGAAGTTCGACCCGCGGGCGCTGGACAGCGCAGTCGAGCGCCACGGCGCGACGGTCCTCTTCGCCGTCCCCTCGATCTACGAGCGGCTCGTCGCGCACGGCCCGCTGCGGGCGCTGCGCGGCCTGCGGCTGGCCACCTGCGGCTCGGCGCCGTTGACCGTCGAGCTGGGCGAGCGCGTGGGCGAGCTGCTCGGCCAGCTCCCGCTCGAGCGCTACGGCTCCACGGAGGCCGGCCTCGACGTCTCGAACCCCTACGACGGCCCACGCGTGCTCGGTCGCGTCGGGCTCCCGCTCCCGGGCGTGGAGGTCGACGTCGACGGCGCGGGCGAGGACGGCGTCGGCGAGCTGCTCGTGCGCGGGCCACAGGTCTTCGACGGCTACTGGCGCCGCGAGAAGGCGACGGCCGAGGCGTTCGCCGACGGCTGGTTCCGCACCGGCGACCTCGCGCGGATCGACCCTGAGACGGGCTACGTCGCGATCGTCGGGCGCAGCAAGGAGATGATCATCTCCGGCGGGCTCAACGTCTATCCGGCGGAGGTCGAGCGCGTCATCGTCGAGCACCCCTCGGTCGTCGCCGTCGCCGTCGCCGGCGTCCCGTCGCAGGCGTGGGGGGAGGAGGTCGTCGCGTTCGTCGTCCCGGCCGCGGTCGCGGTCGCGCAGGACGAGCTCGTGGCCTTCTGCCGCGAGCGGATGTCCGCCTACAAGTGCCCCAAGCGCGTGGTGACCGTCGCCGAGCTGCCGCGCAACCGGATGGGCAAGGTCCGCCGGGACGTGCTCGTCGCAGACGTCGAGTCCGCGCCCGGTGCGGCCGGCTGAACCAGCTTCACGTACACGAACACGAGAGAGGACATCGCATGGATCTCGGACTGAAGGGACAGACCGTCCTGATCACCGGCGGAAGTCGTGGCATCGGCTTCTCGACCGCGCGGCTGCTGGTCGAGGAAGGCTGCAAGGTGGCGATCGCCGCCCGCGACCAGGGCCGCCTCGACGAGGCGGTCGAGGAGCTGTCGGCAGCCGGGTCCGGCGAGGTCGCCGCGTTCTGCGGCGACATGACGGACTCCAAGGAGGTCGAGCGCGTCGTCGACGAGGTGATCGCGCGCTTCTCCGCCATCGACGTGCTCGTCACCTGCGCGGGATCTTCTCCGGGCGGTCTGCTCGAGGAGCTGACCGAGGAGCAGTGGGCCTCTTCCCTTGGACTCAAGTTCATGGGTTACGTGCGCTCCTGCCGCGCGGTCATCCCGCGCATGCGCGAGAACGGCGGCGGCTCGATCGTCCTCGTCGTCGGCAACGACGGCCTCAAGCCGAGCTACTGGGAGATGACGGCGGGCGCCGCAAACGCCGCCGACATTAACTTCGCCTCTTCGCTGGCGGAGCAGTACGGCCCAGCCGGCATTCGCGTCAACACGGTCAACCCCGGCCCCGTCGACACCGGCCGCTGGGACCTGCTCGAGGCCGCCTTCTCGCGCGACAAGAAGGTCGACCGCGAGCGGGCGCACGAGCTCGTGCTCAAGTCGCTGCCGCTCAACCGCATCTGCACCCCGGACGAGGTCGCCAATCTCGTCGCGTTCGTCGCCTCGCCGCGCGCGAGCTACATCAACGGCGCGCACATCCCGATCGACGGCGGTCAGCGCAAGTCGCTGATGGACCTGTAGGGACGTTTCCCGCCGGGCCCCCCGGCCCCCGCCTGGCGAGCGCAGTCCCCAGCGCTCGCCGGGCTTCGGCCGTGGAAGGGCCCGTCCTTCAGGCGCGGACGCCCGCCTGGCGTGGGCGGATTCGCCGGCGTGATGGCGACGATGAGCGTTGTAAATGACGTCTACGTGGCTGAGCTGGCCGGGGTGCCACGCACGGTTTCATGGGTAGACGGTGGCGGGGCACGGCATGTGGACCTTCCGGTTGCGGGCGCGACGCTGCGCATGCCGACGGCGAGGCGTGAGCATCAGGCGACGGTTCAGGTGCTCTCGCCGGACTGGCCGACGACCCCTTGGCCGGATGCGCAGGTGCCTGCGATCGACGACCTGCCGCAGGTGTGGCAGGGGGCGGTGATCAAGCTCGCCGATCTCGTCGTTGTTCTTAGACGAGCGCGCCGGCGGCGTAGAGCCATCCGGCATAGGCGAACTTCCATTCGATCAAGCAGCGGTAGGTCTTGCGTGCCGGGCAGCTGGGTCACGTCACCGTGCTCGGGCGACCAAGGTGGACGTGACGATGACCCTAAGCTGCGTCCGAATCGCGGAGGCAGCCCCGGGACCCGATCAGGCCGAAGCCGTGCCGTCCTGCGGCACCAGCACGAAGGACTCGACTGCGACGTCCGGGTCGACGTGGTTGTCGCTGAGGAAGGCATGGACGGTCCGGCCTGTGATCTCTTCGATCGCGGCGATCAGGTCGGCGCGCATCGTGTTCTGGTAGGCCTTGCGGGTGCTCAGCACGAGATCGGTCTTGCCGTCGCGGACGAGGCTCTGCTCGCCCTTGGTGAGCGTGTCCTGGAGCACGACGGCGATGAGGTCGTCGTTGACGTAGGTGCGCGCCTTGGTCGGCCCGCGACCGGTGTACTCGGCGAGCAGCCGCACGACCGTGTTGGAGATCGCGGCGCTGAGGCTGATTGCCGGGGGACGTTCCTGGGTGCCGGTCATTCGGCCCCTCTCTCGCCTCCCTCCTCGTGTCGGGCTCCGCGAAGGCAGGAAGGAGACGGATCGAATCCGTCCGCGTAGCCCGCGTTCGGCGTCGTGCCCGCACAGCGGTCCGACGACGACTCACGTCCCGTCAGCGTATCGCGACGCGGTCCCAAAAGGTCTATTCCCTGATCGGCGCCGTGACGTTAGACTCCGGAAGCGGGACCGATCGTGTGCGATGACCGCGCGATCGAGGACCGGCTTGAACGCAACGGATAGCTCGCTGCCGGATGGGGCGGGCGCGCACGGAGCGAAGCTGACATCTTCGGAACGTGGAGATCGCCGATGCCTTCATCGCCGTTGTTTCGGGTCGACGTTCAGCCTGAGCGCGAGCGTGTGCGCGTCATCCCGCACGGTGAGCTCGATCTCGCCACGGTCCAGCAGCTGGAGGCCCAGATCGACGAGCTGCGGTCCGGCGGGTCCCCGAGGATCGTCCTCGACCTGCGTCAGCTCACCTTCATGGACTCCACCGGCCTGCGGCTGCTGCTCGAGCTCGACGCCCAGTCGCGAGCGGACGGCTTCGGCTTCGCAATCGTCGATGGCGAGGGGCCGGTCCGGCGTCTCTTGGAGCTGACCGGGGTCGATGGTCGGTTCGAGCACGCCGACGGCTGAGTGCGCTCCCGCTACCCGGTGGAACGTCGCGGAGACGGTCGCTCGTGGGCATCCGCGAGGCGCGTGAGGGCGCGGCGCAGGAGGCGCGAGACCTGCATCTGCGAGCAGCCGATCCGGGCTGCGATCTCGCTTTGCATCATGTCGTGCGCGAAGCGCATGTAGAGCGCTTCTCGCTCGCGTCGTGGAAGCGTCCGGAGGAAGGGACCGATCGTGGCGGCGCGATCGATCAGTTCGTAGCGGTCGTCCTCGGAGCCGAGAACGTCGGCGAGCGTGTGGGTGGTCTCGTCGTCGTGTTGGAGGGGAGCGTCGAGCGATGGGACGTGCAGCGCGACGTGGTGGCGCCGCCGCTCGTTTGAGCGCACCGCGGCGCGGACAGGCTGCCGGACATGCGCAGGGCCATCGCGATCGCGCTGCTGGCGGTGTGTCCGGCGTCGCTGTCGTCGGGGTGCGGCGAGAGCGCGACGGCGGAGCGGGCGCGGCTCGGTCACGAGACGTACGTCCGCGACTGCGCGCGCTGTCACATGACGGACGGCCGCGGCGTGCGCGGCGTGTTCCCGAACCTGGCGGGCAATCCGATCGTCACGCTCGAGAGCCCCGAGGCGGCGATCGAGACGGTGGTCGACGGCCGCGATGCGATGCCGGCGTTCGGCGGCGTGATGCCGGCGCAGAGAATCGCGGCGGTCATCACATACGTGCGGCACGCGTGGGGCAACGACGCCTCGCCCGTGACGGCGGCGCAGGTGAAGTGATGCGGCGGCGCCCGGCACTGCTCGCGATGGCGGTGGTCGCGCTCGGGGCCGTCGTGCTGCTGCTGGCGCTCGGCACCGAGGACGAGCGCTTCGCGCGCGCGCCGGCGGCCGAGCAGCTCACGCCGGTCGCGGTGCGCACGGGCGCTCCCGCGCCGGCCGGCGTCGCGGGGGTGCCGCCCGAGGTGGCAGCCGCCGCGAGCGAGTGGCCGCTGCCCAACCGCGACTACGCCAACACGCGCGCGACTCGCGACGCGAAGATCGACGCGGGGAACGTGCGCGACCTCGGCATCGCGTGGCGGCGCAAGCTCCACGGCGCGACGCACTGGGGCGCCGCCGCGAGCGGTCCGCTGATCGCCGGCGGCGCCGTCTACTTCCAGGACCTGCGCTCCGACGTGTGGGCGCTCGACGTGCGCGACGGCGCCACCCGTTGGAAGGCGAGAGTCGACGCGCCGGCGTTCGGTCCGAACGGGCCGGCGATCGGCTGGGGCAAGCTCTACGCGCAGGACGGCGGCGACAGACTGCTGGCGTTCGACCTCGACACCGGCGCGCCGGCGTGGTCGCGCGTGCTGGCCGGGCCGACCGGCGCGCAGCAGCCGACCGTCTACGGCGGCCTCGTCCAGACGGGGCTGGTCGCCGGTCGCGACAGACGTCTCCCGGACCACGTCTACCGGATGGAGCTGCTGGCGGACGGGTCGAGCGGCTGGGTCTACGGCGTGCGTGCCGACGACGGGCGCGTCGTGTGGGACTTCCGCACCGTCACGCCCGGCAACTGGGGGAACGCGCGGCTCAACAGCGGCGGCGGCGTGTGGTTCCCGCCGGCGGTCGACACGGCGAGCGGCCGGGTCTTCTGGTCGACCGGGAATCCGGCGCCCGGACCCGGCACGATCGACTACCCGAACGCGTCGAGCCGGCCCGGTCCGAACCGCTGGACGAACTCGGTGCTCGCGTTCGACGCGCGCAGTGGCGAGCGTGCCTGGTCACGCCAGCTGCAGCCGCACGACCTGCTCCACCACGACCTGCAGAACTCGCCGATGCTGGTGGAGGCGGGCGGTCGCCGGCTGCTGGTCGCCTCCGGTAAGGGCGGCGTCGTGTTCGGGCTCGACCGCGACGACGGGAGCCTGCGGTGGAGGACGCCGATCGGCGTCCATCGCAACGACGGACTGGAGCGCCTGCCCGCCGACGACAGCCCCGTCTGGATCACCCCCGGCTTCTGGGGCGGGATCGAGACGCCCGGCGCCGCCGCCGATGGGAGCCTCTACTTCCTCAGCGAGAACCTCGCGACCCCGTACACGGCGACGGCGTGGAGATCGGAGACGGCGTCGCAGACGGTGCAGAACCACGAGGGCCGCACTCCCCTCGACAAGGGGACGTCGGAGCTGGTCGCGCTCGACGCGGCGAGCGGACGCATCCGCTGGAGACACGCCTTCCCGATGGTCGGCTTCGGCGGCGCGACGGTCGTCAACGACCTCGTCTTCACCGCGACATACGACGGGACGGTCTACGCGTTGCGGCGCAGCGACGGCAGCGTCGCGTGGCACGGAAGCCTGGGCGCCGGCGTCAACGCGTGGCCGGCCGTTGCCGGCGACACGATCGTCTGGCCGGCCGGGCTGGGACGCGATCCGGCGCTGGTCGCGCTGCGGCTCGGCGCGCGGCCGCGCAGTGAGACGGTGCCGCGCACCCGTGTCGCGCGGGTGGAGCGATGAACGTGCCACTCGCCGTCGAGCGTCCGTACGTGCTCGAGCCGCGCGGCGAGGACGCGCACGTGCTCGGGCAGGAGATCACCTTCCAGCTCGTCGTCGGCGGGCTCGTGCTGCTGCTCGTGCTCGGGCTGCTCGTCGCGATCGTGATCCGCCAGCTCCGCCACCGCACGCCGGAGGAGGCGCCGCCCGACCTCGACGAGGAGCGCGGCCAGCGCTGGATCGTGCTCGGCGGCCTCGTCCTGCCGCTCGTCGTGCTGACCGCGGTCGTCGTCATGTCGGCGCGCAGCTTCCTGGCGGTTGACGACGCCGGTGGCGCGCGCGCCGGCGTGGAGCGCACGGTCGAGGTCGTCGCGCACCGCTGGTGGTGGGAGGTCCGCTATCCGGACGCGCATGCCTCGACCGCCAACGAGGTGGTGCTGCCGGTCGGCCAGCCGGTGCGACTGCGGTTGCGCACGAAGGACGTGATCCACTCGCTGTGGATTCCGCAGCTGGACCGCAAGGCGGACATGATTCCCGGTCGCGTGACCTACCTCCGCCTGACCGCGGAGCGGCCGGGCGAGTATCGCGGCCTGTGCGCGGAGTTCTGCGGGTTGCAGCACGCGAAGATGGCGTTCCGCGTGCGCGTGCTGGCGCCGGGCGCGTTCGCCGACTGGCTGGCGGCGGCGCGGCTGCCGGCGGCGCGGCCGGCGACCACCTCAGCGCGCGCCGGCGCGCGCGTCTTTCAGGACGCCGGCTGCGCCGTCTGCCACACGATCGCGGGCACGGCCGCGAGCGGCGAGGTCGGCCCTGAGCTGACGCACCTCGCCTCGCGCAGGTCGATCGCGGCCGAGACGTTGCCGAACACCCGCGGGAACCTCGCCGGCTGGATCAGCGACCCGCAGCACGTCAAGCGCGGCGTCCTGATGCCGCGCACCGAGCTGGGCGGCCGCGAGTTGCAGCAGCTGCTCGACTACCTCGAAGGGCTCAGATGAGCGCGGCCGCGACGAGCGAGCGCCCCGCGGAGATCCCGCGCGACAGCGGACTGAGCGCATGGCTGTGCGACACGCGCGGCGAGGCGACCGGCACGCGCTTCCTCGTGACGGCGTTCGGCTTCTTCCTGCTGGCGGGAGTCGCGGCGCTGCTGCTGCGGATCCAGCTGGCGGTACCGGACAACGGCTTCCTCACGCCGGAGGCGTTCGACCAGCTGTTCTCGCTGCACGGGGGCACGATGCTGCTGATCTTCGCGGTGCCGGCGATGGCGGGGATCGCGCTGCGCTTCGTGCCCGCCGCGATCGGCGCGCGCGAGATCGCGCTGCCGCGGCTCGCGGCGTTCGCCTACTGGACGTTCGCGCTCGGCGCGCTCGGGCTGTGGGTCGGCCTGCTGTTCGGCCAGGCGCCGGACAGCGGCTGGTTCAGCTACGTGCCGCTCGCCTCGCCGCGCTACCAGCCCGGCCAGCACACCGACGTCTACGCCGCGACCGTGATCCTCGTCGAGGTCGCGACCGTGTGCGCGGCGATCTCGATCGTCACGACGATCCTCACGCGCCGCGCGCGCGGGATGGGCCTGTTCCTGATGCCGCTGATCGCGTGGGCGGTGCTGACCGCGGGGCTGATGGTGCTGCTCGCGATGCCGCCGGTGATCGTCGCCGCGACGTTGCTGACGTTCGACTCGAAGCTCGGCACGCACTTCTTCTCGACGGCGACCGGCGGGGACCCGCTGCTGTGGCAGCACCTGTTCTGGTTCTTCGGGCATCCGCTCGTGTACGTGATGCTGCTGCCGGGGCTCGGAATCGTCTCCTCGATCACGCCGTCGTTCTCGCGCCACGCGATGGTCGGCTACCCGTTCGTCGCCGCCTCGTACGTCTCGATCGGCGTGATCTCGTTCATGGTCTGGGGGCATCACATGTTCGCGACGCAGACCGCGGACGCCGGCCTGGCCGCCTTCTCGATCGCGTCGATGGCGGTCGCGGTCCCGAGCGGCATCCACGTCTTCGCGGTGCTCGCGACGCTGTGGCGCGGGCGCGTCAGATTCGACGTGCCGCTGCTGTTCGTGCTTGGCTTCGTCGCGATCTTCGTGATGGGCGGGATCACCGGCGTGATGGTCGGCTCGATCTCCGCCGACTGGCAGTACACCGACACCTACTTCGTCGTCGCGCACTTCCACTACGTGCTGTTCGGCGGCGTCGTGCTGACCCTGTTCGGCGGCCTGCACTACTGGTATCCGCGGGCGACCGGCTGGATGCCCGGCCGAGCGCTCGGCACGGCGGCGTTCGCGCTGATCTTCACCGGGATCAACCTCGCGTTCCTGCCGATGCACGTGGCCGGCCTGCGCGGGATGCGGCGGCGCGTGTGGACCTACCCGCAGGACCTCGGCTGGGACTGGCTCAACATGGTCGAGACGATCGGCGCGTTCGTGCTCGCGCTCGGGGTCCTGCTGTTCGTCGCGAATCTCGTGTGGAGCTGGGGGCGCGTGCCGGCGCCCAAGAGCCCGTGGAGATCGGGCACGCTCGAGTGGGCCGACGAGCCGCCGCCGGTCGTGCGCTCGCGCTATCCGGAGTGGGAGCAGGCCGAGGAGGTCGAGCGGGGGACGCGCGTGGGAGCGTCGTCGTCGCCGTCGCCCTTCCCGCTGCTCGCCGCAGGCGGCCTGGCGACGGCGATCCTCGGCACGATCTTTGATCCGCTGTTCCTCGGCGTCGGCCTGCTGCTGTGCTTCCTCGCGGCGGTCGAGTGGACACGCGCGCCGGCCGAGCCGGACGCGGCCGCCGGCTCCGAGCGGGCCCTGCCCGTCGCCCACTCGCCGCTCCTGTGGGGGACGGCGTGCGGCCTGTTCGCACTGTTCGTGGGCCTGAGCGCGCTGCTGTCGAGCTGGTGGTACCTGGCCGCGCACAACGACCAGTGGCCGCTGCCGCCCGTCTACGCGCCGTCGTGGTGGTGGGGCGCGGCGGCGACCTTGCTGCTCGCGGCCGCCGCGCTGCTCGCGACGCGCTCGTCGGCTCGCAGCGTCGCGCTCGCGGCAGGCGCCGCGTTCGCGTTCGCCGCCGTGACCGCGGTCGGCCTGCTCGACTTCGACTGGACGCAGGCGCAGAACGCGAGCGCCTCGGCGATCTGGACGATCCTCGGCAGCTTCGGCCTGTGCGTGCTCGTGCTCGCAGGGATCGCCGCGGTCGCCGCGTTGCGGCTGCGCTCGGCGGGGCGAGCGGGCGCGGCGATCGTCGGACGCGACGGCCTGCGCGCGCTCGCGCTCTACGCCGTGTTCCTGGCAGCGAGCTGGCCGCTCGTCCTCCTCACCGTCTGGATCGGGCCGAGGCTCTGATGCGCGACGGCCGCATCGCACCCGCCTGGCGCTGGGTCGCGCTCGTGCCGGCGCTCTGGCTCGCGCACGTCGGTGCGATGTACGCGATCGCGTCGCTGCGCTGCCTCGACCTCGCCTTCACCGGGGAGCTCGCCGGCGTCGTGACGGTGCGCGCGCTGCGCGTGCTCGTGACGGTGCTCGTCGCCGGCGGGTTGGCCGTCGTCGCGGCGGCGCTGTGGCGGCGGCGCCGCGAAGGCGACGACGAGGAGCAGCTCGCGACGTTCGCCGGCGCGGTGCTCGGCGGCATCTTCGCGCTGTACCTCCTGTGGTCGCTGTGGCCGGCCTTGGGGACGACGTCCTGCTCATGATCGGCAGCCGCGGCAGCCGCGGCACGACGCATGACCACCTTCGCGCAGGTCGTCGTCACGGTCAGACCGCGGCGTGTCATCGTGCCCGTGGCGGGTATGGACGGGCGCATGCAACGGCTTCCGCCTGGCCCTGAGCTTGGCCGCGTGACGCAGGGCGTGCTCTTCCATCGCGACCCGCTCGGGTTCCTGCGTCGGATGCGGGCCGAGCACGGTGACGTGTTCACGCTGCGGCTGGCGGTCGCCGGGCCGCTGGTGATCGTGGCCCAGCCCGAAGCGGCCAGGCAGATCGTCGATGCGGACCCGGTGCGAGGTCACGGCGGCGAGGCCCGCCGGCGCATCGTCCAGATGATCTCGCCTCGCTCCGTGCTGGGCGGGGACGAGCGCCTTCACACCGCCGCCCGCGCCCGTCTCGCGCCCGCGTTCACGCCGGAGGCGCTCGACCGCCGCCGCGACGCGATGGCGCAGATCGCCGAGACGCAGGTCGCGCGCTGGCCCCGGGGGCGCCCATTCCGCTTGCTGCCGCACATTCGCACGCTCGCCGACGAGGTGTTCGTCCGGCTCGTGCTCGGCGTGCGAGACGACGCTCGCGCGACCGCGCTCGCAGCGGCCGTCCGCCGCATGCTGTGGACGCCGGGCAACCCTCCGCTGCCGCCGCCGGGCAGAGGCTCAGGGCTGACCGGAGCGCTCGGCACGCGCCTGTTCGCGCGGCGTGCCGCGCCGGTCGAGCGGCTGCTCGCGGCGGAGCTCCGCGCGTGCCGTCGTGCCGGCGACCGGGGTCGAGACGACGTCATCAGCTGCATGCTGCGCGACGAGCCGCCGCTGACCGACGACGAGATCGTCGAGCAGCTCGTGCCGCTGCTGATGGCAGGCCAGGAGCCGCCCGCTGCCGCGCTGACGTGGCTGCTCGACCGGCTCGCGCGCGAGCCGGAGATCGCCGAGCGCTTCGCCGCCGCGCCGGACGAGGACGGAGCGTGGCGAGGCGGTCGTGCGGGAGACGCTGCGCGTCCGCCCGGCCGTCCACAGCGTCGCGCGGCGGCTCACCACGCCACTCGTCCTGGACGGACATCGGTTGCCGGCCGGCGCGGTCGCCGTGGCGCCGATCGTGCTGCTGCATCGAGATCCGCAGGCGTTCCCGGATCCGGACGCGTTCCAGCCCGAGCGCTTCGTGAACGGCACGCTCGACGACGCGCCGTTCCTGCCCTTCGGCGGCGGCGCCCGCCGCTGCCTCGGCGAGCCGCTCGCGCACGCACTGATCGCCGGCGTCGTGCCGGCGATCCTGAAGCAGGTCCACCTGCGACCCGTCTGGCCGCAGCCCGAGCGGATGGTCGTTCGCGGCACCGTCCTCGTCCCGCATCGCAGCGGCGTGGCCCTCGCGCGCGCTGACACCGAGCCGCCGCGAATGTTGCGGCGGCGACGCGGTGGGTAGCGAGGCTTCTCCGACACGTACGAATGGAGGAGCTCATGCCCCGAGGAGGACCCATATCCGTCCGGCTTCACGCATTGATGGAGCCATTGGTGGCGATCGTGTTGATCGTCGCGCCGTGGCTGTTCGGCTTCAGCGACGTGAAGTCGGCGACGATCGTCTCGGTCGCCGTAGGCGTCGCGATGCTCGTCGGCGGCCTGATGACGCGCTGGCGCTTCTCGCTGGTGAAGGTGATCCCGCTGAAGGTGCACTTCTACTGGGATCTGCTGCTCGGAGTGATCCTGATCGCCGCGCCATTCGTGCTGGGCGACAGCGACCGCGGGGACGCGACGCGGTTCCTCGTCATCTTCGGCGTGCTCGAGCTGCTGACCGCCCTTGGCACCGACTGGGACGAGCGCGAGGAAGTGCTCCCGGCCGACCACCGCGGCCACCGCGCCACGCCGGCGCACTGAGCCCCAAGGGTCAAGGACGCCGTCGAGAAGGTCACGTGACCGCTACCGCGATCGATCCGGACACGACGATCGAAGAGGAGGCCGGATGAGCACGCAAGACGATGGAGGCAGGTCCGGCCTGTGCGGGACGGACGTCGATCCCGACGAGCGCTGCTCGCCGGTGCCGATGACCGCCGACGTCGTGCGGCTGCTGGCGGCGGCCGGAGGCATCGCGCGGCGACGGGGCCGCGACGTGGCGGACGTCGCGGACGTCGCCGCCGCGCTCGGTGAGCCGCCGCCGGCTGCTGCGCCGCCGCCGGCGCGCATCACGCCGTACCGCGACGGTCCCTACCTGCTGCGCGGCCCGTTCGAGCTGGTCGACCAGGACGGCGCCGCGATCGCGACACGGCGCTCGACGATCGCCTTGTGCCGCTGCGGGCGCTCGCAGATGCGGCCGTTCTGCGACGGCACGCACAAGCTGACGGGCTTTCAGGCCGACAGCGGGGCGGCGAGGCGCGACGTCGCCGCGGAGGAGGACTGAGCGGCCTCCCCGTCGGGCTCGCTCGCGCGCTCGCGCGCCCGTCGTCGCAGCGCGCGCAGCGAGTGCGCGGCGGTCGGGATCGTCGTCTCGCCGTATCGCACCCCGCCGTACCGCGCGCGCTGCAGCAGCGCCAGCCAGATGCAGACGCCGCGCTCGAGTACCCACACCGGCGCGAGCAGGGAGCAGCCGGCCGGGAACGCGCGGGCGCCGTCGCCGCGGCGTCGACCCCGTTCGGCGAGCGCGATCAGCGCGACCGAGCCGTAGCCGATCCAGCGCGCACGCCGGCGGGCGAGCGCGGCGGCCGCGAGCGGCAGCACGGCCACCCAGCAGACGAGCCGCAGCGGCAGCGCGAGGTCGTCGTACGCCTGCCGCACGCGCTGGCCGCGGAAGTGCGCGGCCGACGGCGGGATGCGACGCACGTAGAGGTCGAGCGGCGCCGCGACGCGACCGCCGTGCGCGCGCACGGTCCGGATCAGCTCGAGGTTCTCGAACATGACGTCGCCGTCGTAGCCGCCCATCGCCGCGAAGCGCGAGCGGCGCACCGCCAGCGTCCCCGGATAGTCCGCTCCAAGCGAGCGGTTCAGCAGCGTGCGCGCGATGTCCCAACGCGCGTGCCAGGGGAGTGGCTCGAAGACGTTCTGCGGCTGCACGAGGTCGTGCGTTCCCAGCAGCGCGGCGACGCGCGCGAGCTCTTCCGGGCCGTAGCGGACGTCGTCGTCCGCCAGCACGACGTGCTCGTTGCGCGCCGCCTCCACGCCGGTATGGACGCCGGCGACCTTCGCGTTCAAGCAGGCGTGCGCCGGGTCGGGCGCCAGCTGCCGCACGCGGGGCGGCCACGCCGCCGCATTGCCGGCGAACAGCTCGGGCGCCGAGCCGTCGACGACGATCACCTCGTCGCACCACCCGGCGAGCTCGCGCAAGTAGGCCGCCAGCTCCGCCCGCGGCTCGGCGTCCACCGTCCGCAACGGGAGGACGTAGGAAAGCGGCGGCGACTCGCTCACAACGCCGGCGCCGGCCACAGCGAGCACTCGCCGCGCTCCCAGGCTGCGAGCAGGTGCGCCGCCCAGCGCGCCTCGAGCGCGACCAGCGCGCGTGCGCCGAACAGCACGTCGGCTGCAAGCGCCGGCTCGGCGGCGGCCAGCCCGCCCGCAAGGTCCCAGGCGGCGATCTGCTCGTGGACGGCGTCGGCCTCGACGTGCTCGTCGAAGAAGTCCGTCGCCTCGACGCCGAAGCCGAGCCGCCGCAGCCCGTTGCCGTAGCGCCGGTTCGGCAGCGAGGAGGTCATCTCGAACGCGGCGAGGTGGCCGACGCTGGCGCCGCGCAGCCGGCGGTGCAGGCCGCACAGCGACATCACGTTGACCGTCGCGAGCGTGACGGCCGGCAGCTGAGCCAGGTAATGACCGTACGTCGGGTCGAGACCGACGGCCGCCATTGCCTTCGCGAACAGGACGGCGTGCATGCGATCCGCCCGGCCGCCGCCGTACTCGTCGAACTGCACCTCCACGAGCGCGGCCTTCGGCGCGCCGGTGAGTCGCGGGATCGCCCACGAGTGCGGGTCGGCCTCCTTGAGCTGGTAGGCGGAGCGGTGCGTCAGCAGCTCGCGCACCTGCTCGACGCTCCCCTGCGTCTCGACGTGGCGCGACAGCGGCGGGCCGTCGTCGGCCGCCACGATCCGCTGCAGCGCCGAGCCGACCTCCGCCAGCTCGGATTCCTCGGCGGCGGGGACGCCAGCGCGCAGCGCCGCCTCGAACGGACGCTCCAGCGCCGCGCGGAACGTCAGCAGCCCGGGGTCCCACTCCCACGCGGGGTCGACGCCGACGATCCCGCCGTAGTGCAGCTCGTAGCAGAGGTAGAGCGCGAGCTGGAGGTCCTCGTCGCCGACCGGATCGGCCGACATGACGGTCGTCGGCCAGGCAACGGCGGTGCCCGGCTCCCGTCTCACCCCTTGCAGCAGCGCGGACGACAACGGGCCGCGCGCGGGCGGCAGGGACAGGCTGCGCAGGCCCGCCGGAGTCGAGGTCTCGATCATGGCGCCACCCTCTGCCCAGGATGCGTCCCCGACAAACCGGGGCAGCCACGCGGCTGCGCGGTGACCACCGGCCGTGCGCGCTGAATCGTCCCGCCGGCGCACGGGTAGCGCTCGATCGATGCACGGAGGTGCCGAGCCCACGCCGGTCTGCGTCGTGATCGCCACGCACAACCGCCGCGACGAGCTGCTCGCGACACTGGAGCGGCTGCGCGCGCTGCCGGAGCGCCCAGCGATCGTCGTCGCCGACAACGCGTCGTCCGACGGCACGGCGGAGGCGGTGCGCGAGCGCCATCCTGACGTCGAGCTGCTGGCGCTCGAGGAGAACCGCGGCGCCGCGGGGCGCAACGCCGCCGCCCGCCGGCTCGCCACCCCCTATCTCGCACTCACCGACGACGACTCGTGGTGGGAGCCGGGCGCGCTGCGGCACGCCGCCGAGGTGCTCAGGGCACATCCACGGGTCGGGCTGCTCGCGGCGCAGGTGCTCGTCGGCCCGCGGCAGCGACTCGACCCCACCTGCGCCGAGATGGCGCGCAGCCCGCTCACGGACGCCGGCGGTCGTGAGGTGCCGGGCACGCCGGTGCTCGGCTTCGTCGCGTGCGGCGCGGTCGTGCGCCGCTCTGCCTTCTTTCAGGTCGGCGGCTTCGACGCGCGCTACGGCATCGGAGGCGAGGAGCGGTTGCTCGCCGGCGACCTCGTCGCCGCCGGCTGGCTCGTGCGCTACGACGCCCGGCTCGTCGCGCGGCACTGGCCGAGCGCGCACGGCGAGCGCGCCGGGCGCGTGGCGCAGACGGTCCGCAACGACCTCTGGTCCGCGTGGCTGCGGCGTCCGTCGCGCAGCCTGCCGGTCGCGACCATGCATGCGCTCGCCGACGGCGGCGCCGGCTGGCAGACGCTGCGCGGGGCCGGTGCCGCGCTGCGCGGCCTGCCGTGGATCCTGCGGGAGCGGCGCCCGCACCCTCGGGAGGTCGAGGGAGCGATGCGGATGCTCGAGCGCGGCCCGCGACCCCCCTGACGTCGACCCCGCCAGCGCCCGCGCGCCAGCTGGGTCCGCATAGAACCGCTTCTCGGCGGCTGCTGTTTGCATGCCCATCGGTGGGGTAGCGAGTGGGCCTCGCAGATCCTCGGATTCGCCCGAGAGAGGAGCCCCATGGTGAAGGTCCTCGGCGTCAACGCCGTCTTCCACGATCCCGCAGCCGCGCTCGTCATCGACGGCGAGATCGTCGCCGCGGCGGAGGAGGAGCGCTTCAGCCGGCGCAAGCACGGTAAGCCGCCGGTCGCCTTCTCGACCTGGGAGCTCCCTGAGCAGGCGGCGCGCTGGTGCCTCGCGCACGCCGGCGTCCGCGCCGAGGAGCTGGACGCGGTCGCGTACTCGTACGACCCGGCGCTGGCGCCGCCGACCGACGACGTCATGGAGGAGCTGTGGGAGGGTCTGCGGACGCTGTACGTGCGCCGCGCTCCGCACTTCCTGCGCACGACGCTGCCCGGCCTCGATCCGGCGGTCGTGCGATTCGTCCCGCATCACGTCGCGCACGCCGCCTCCGCCTACGCCGCCGCCGGCTGGCGCGACTGCGCGACGCTCGTGCTCGACGGCCGCGGCGAGTCGGCCTCGCACCTCGCCGGGCACGTGCGCGACGGGCGCCTCGAGGTGCTGGCGACGCAGCGGCTGCCGCACTCGCTCGGGCTCGTCTACGAGGAGCTGACCGCGCACCTCGGCTTCCGCCGGGCGAGCGACGAGTACAAGGTGATGGCGATGGCCTCGTACGGGCGGCCGCGCTTTCGCGACGCGCTGCGGGCGTGCATGTACACGACCGGGGACGGTCGCTTCCACGCGGCCGCGCCCGACTGGCGCTCGTTCGCGCCGGCATTGGACGGCGATGGCGGCGGATGGACCGCCGAGCACGCCGACCTCGCCGCGAGCGTGCAGGGGCGGCTGGAGGAGATGCTGTTGGAACTCGCTTCGTGGCTGCATGCGCGCACCGGCGAGCGGCGGCTCGCGATGGCCGGCGGCGTGGCGCTCAACTGCGTCGCGAACGCGCGCCTGTTGGCGGAGGGGCCGTTCGAGGAGGTGTGGGTGCAGCCGGCCGCGGGCGACGCGGGCACCGCGCTCGGAGCCGCCCTGCACGTCGCCGCGCGGCTCGGCGACCGGGTCCGGCCGATGCGGACCGCCGCGTTGGGGCGAGGCTGGTCCGACGAGGAGCTGCACGGCTGGCTGTCCGGCGCGGGCGTCGACTTTGAGCACGTGGACGACGTCGCCTCGGTCGTGGCCGAGACGCTCGCGCAGGACGGGATCGTCGCCTGGTTCCAGGGCCGCAGCGAGTTCGGCCCGCGCGCGCTCGGGCATCGCTCGCTGCTGGCCGATCCCCGCAATCCGCGCAACACCGAGCGGCTCAACGACGTGAAGGGCCGCGAGCAGTTCCGCCCGGTCGCGCCGATGGTGCTGGAGGAGCGCGCCGCGGAGATCTTCTCCGGCCGGCTCCCCTCGCCGCACATGCTGTTCACGCACGCGGTCGCGCCGGAGTGGCAGGAGCGCATCCCGGCCGTCGTACACGTAGACGGCTCCGCCCGGATCCAGACCGTCTCCGCCGCGGGCGAGCCGCTGATGGCGCGTGTGCTGCGGGAGTTCGACGCGCGCACCGGCGTGCCGGTCGTCGTCAACACCTCCCTCAACACCGCCGGGCGGCCGATGGTCGACGACCCGCGCGACGCGCTCGAGTGCTTCGGCTCCGCCCCGATCGACCTGCTCGCGATCGGCCCGTTCGTCGTGCGTCGCGCCAACGGCGTCGGCGCCGCAACGCGCGCCGAGGAACCGGCGGCGCTTGCATGACCTACGACGTCGTCATCCCGACCGTCGGCCGGCCCTCGCTCGCGCGGTTGCTCCAGGCGCTCGCCGACGAGCCCCATCCGCCTGCGCGGATCTGGCTCGTCGACGACCGCCCCGCGGCGAGCACTGTCCCTTTGACCTCGCATACCGAGGCGAAAGGAGCAGTGCTCGAACGGGTGGCGGTCCTCTGCACCGGCGGCCGCGGGCCGGCGGCGGCGCGCAACGCGGGCTGGCGGGCGAGCGGCGCGGACTGGATCGCCTTCCTCGACGACGACGTGGTGCCGACCGCGGGATGGGCCGCGGCGCTGGCGGCGGACCTCGACGCCGCGAGTCCGCGGACGGGCGGTGTGCAAGGCCGCATCGTCGTGCCGCTCCCGTCCGACCGCCGCCCGACCGACTGGGAGCGCAACGTCGCCGGGCTCGAGCGGGCGCAGTGGGCGACGGCGGACATGGCGTATCGGCGCGCGGCGCTCAAGCAGGTGGGCGGCTTCGACGAGCGCTTCAGACGCAACTACCGCGAGGACGCCGACCTCGGCCTGCGGATCGTCGAGAACGGGTGGACGATCGCGCGCGGCCGGCGCACGATCGTCCACCCCGTCGGCCCGGCGAGCCCGTGGATCAGCTTGAGGGCGCAGGCCGGAAACGCCGACGACGTGCTGATGCGAGCGATCCACGGGAAGGACTGGCGCGCTCGCGCCGGAGCGCCCCCGGGCCGCCTCCCACGTCACGCACTGACCGCCACCGCCGCTCTCGCCTCCCTCGCAGCCATGAGCGTCGGCGCACGGCGAACGGCGAAGGCAGCCGCCGCCGCATGGGCGGCAGCAACGCTGGAGCTGGCAGCGACCCGCATCGCCCCCGGCCCGAAGACGCCGAGAGAGCTGGCGACGATGGCGCTGACGAGCGTCGCGGTGCCGTTCGTCGCGGTCGGGCAGCGGCTGCGCGGCCGCGCCCTCGTGCGAGCACTGCGGGGTGCGGCGCGGGGTCGCCCCGACGCCGTCCTGCTCGACCGCGACGACACGCTGATCCTCGACGTCCCCTACAACGGCGACCCCGCCAAGGTGGAGCCGATGCCGGGCGCGCGCGAGGCGCTGCGGCGGCTGCGCGACGCGCGCATCCCCACCGCGGTGATCAGCAACCAGAGCGGAATCGGGCGCGGGCTGCTGACGCGTGACGAGGTCGAGGCGGTCAACGCGCGCGCCGACGCGCTGGTCGGCCCGCTCGACGCGTGGCTGTTCTGCCCACACGCGCCGGAGGACCGCTGCGACTGCCGCAAGCCCGCGCCCGGCCTGATCCGGCAGGCGGCGAGCCGGCTCGGCGTCGCGCCCGAGCGCTGCGTCGTGATCGGCGACATCGGTGCCGACGTCGAGGCGGCCCGCGCCGCCGGTGCTCGCGCGGTGCTCGTCCCCACGCCGCGCACGCGGCCGGAGGAGGTCGCCGCGGCGCCGGTCGTCGCGCCCGACCTGGAGACGGCGGTCGGGATGGTGCTCGGATGACGCACGTCCTCGTCGCGCGGATGGACAACGACGGCGACGTGCTGCTCGCCGGTCCGGCGATCCGCGCCGCCGAGCGCGACGCCGAGCGGCTGACGCTGCTGTGCGGCCCGCGCGGCCTGCAGGCGGCGGCGCTGCTGCCCGGCGTCGACGACATCCTCGTCCATCGGGCCGAGTGGATCGACCCCGAACCGGGTCCGTTCGAGAACGGGCCGACGCGCCGCCTGCTGCTGGAGATCGCCCGCCGCGCGGTCGACGAGGCGATCATCCTCACCTCGTTCCATCAAAGTCCGCTGCCGCTCGCGCTGCTGCTGCGCCTCGCAGGCGTCCCGCGCATCGGCGCGACGAGCGACGACTACCCCGGCTCGCTGCTCGACGTGCGCCACTGCATCGACGACGACGTGCACGAGGTCGAGCGCTCCCTCTCGCTCATGCGCGCGATGGGCCACGAGCTGCCGGAGAGCGACGACGGCGCGTTGCGCGTGCTGCCCGGCTCCGTCGAGCGGCCCTTCGAGGAGCCGTACGTCGTCGTGCACCCGGGCGCCTCCGTCCCCGCACGCGCATGGGCGCCGGAGCGCCACGCCGAGCTCGTCGCCGCGCTCGCCGCCGACGGCTGGCGCGTGGCCGTCACCGGCGCCGCGTCCGAGCGCGCGCTGACCGCACGCGTCGCGGCAGCCGATGCGCGCGACCTGGGCGGCGAGACCGACCTGGCGCAGCTCGCCGCGGTGCTCGCCGGCGCGGCAGCGGTCGTCGTCGGCAACACCGGCCCCGCGCACCTCGCGGCGGCGGTCGGAACGCCGGTCGTCTCGCTCTACGCGCCGACCGTCCCGGCCGTCCGCTGGCGGCCGTGGCGCGTCCCGCACGCGATCCTCCACGAGCCGGTCCCGTGCGCCGGCTGCCGCGCGCGCAGCTGCCCTGTTCCCGGCCATCCGTGCATCGACGAGCTGCCCGCGGCGGCGGTGCTGGCGGCGGTGCGGCGGCTGGCGACGCCCGCGCCCGCTGCCCCCGCCGTCGAGGAGGCGACGGCCGCATGAACGTCCTCCTGTGGCACGTGCACGGCTCGTGGACGACCGCCTTCGTGCGCGGCGGGCACCGCGTGCTGATCCCCGTCACGCCCGATCGCGGACCCGACGGACGCGGCCGCGCGCAGACGTGGGACTGGCCCGAGAACGCCGTTGAAGTGACGCCGCGTGAGGCCGCCCAGGCCGACGTCGACGTCGTGATCCTGCAGCGTCCGCAGGAGCTCCACGACGGGCTCGCCGAGCGCTGGCTCGGCGGCCGCCGCCCGGGTCGCGACCTGCCGGTGGTTTACGTCGAGCACAACGCGCCGCAGGGCCGCATCGCCGACATGCGTCACCCGGCGGCTGACCGGCCCGACCTCACCCTCGTCCACGTCACCCACTTCAACGATCTCTTCTGGGACGCGGGCACGACGCCGACGGCGGTGATCGAGCACGGCATCCCGGACCCCGGCCACCGCTACACGGGCGAGCTTCCCCGCGCCGCCGTGGTGGTCAACGAGGCGCGGCGGCGCGGGCGGGTGACCGGCACCGACCTGCTGCCGCGCTTCGCCTCCGCCGCTCCGCTGGACCTGTTCGGGATGGACGCGGAGGCACTCGGGGGCCACGGCGACGTCCCGCAGGAGCGCATGCACGGCGAGCTGGCTCGCCGCCGCGTCTACCTGCACCCGATCCGCTGGACCTCGCTCGGCCTCTCGCTGCTGGAGGCGATGCACCTCGGCATGCCGGTCGTCGCGCTCGCTACGACGGAGGCGATCGAGGCGGTCCCGCCCGAGGCCGGCGCGATCTCCACGCGCGTCGACCGTCTCGCGGGCGCGCTGCGGCGCTTCGTGCACGAGCCCGAGCGCGCACGCGCGGCCGGCGAGGTCGCACGCGCCGCCGCGCTGCGGCGCTATGGGCTCAACCGCTTCCTCGCCGACTGGGACGCGCTGCTCGCGCAGGTCGTCGCCGAGCACCGCCGCCCCGCTGCGCGCCGTCCTGCCCCCGCGGCTCAATCCCCCACGACCCTTCGGAGGGCAGTCGCATGAAGGTCGCCATGGTCTCTGAGCACGCCAGCCCGCTCGCCGCGCTCGGCGGCGTCGACGCCGGCGGGCAGAACGTCCACGTCGCCGCGCTGGCGGCGGAGATGGGGCGTCAGGGGGCGCAGGTCGTCGTGCACACCCGCCGCGACGACCCCGGCCTGCCCCAGCGCGTGCCGCTCGCGCCCGGCGCGGTCGTCGACCACGTCCCTGCCGGGCCGGCGGCGCAGATCCCCAAGGACGAGCTGCTGCCGCACATGGAGACGTTCGCGGCCGACCTGGCCGCGCAGTGGCGCGAAGATCGGCCCGACGTCGTGCACGCGCACTTCTGGATGTCCGGCCACGCGGCGCTGATGGCCGCGCGCGAGCTGGGCATCCCGGTCGTGCAGACGTTCCACGCACTCGGCGTCGTCAAGCGCCGCTACCAGGGCGAGATGGACACCAGCCCTGCGGAGCGGATCGCGATCGAGAAGGAGATCCTGCGGCGCGCCGACCACGTTGTCGCGACGTGCAGCGACGAGGTCTTCGAGCTGGTGCGGATGGGCGGCGCGCGCGGGCGCCTGACGGTCGTGCCGTGCGGCGTCGACCTCGACCTGTTCACCCCCGACGGGCGCCGCGCCCGTCGCCGGCCCGGTCGCCGGCGCGTCGTCTGCGTCGGTCGGCTCGTCGAGCGCAAGGGCGTCGGCAACGCGATCTCCGCGCTCGCCGCGCTGCCCGACGTGGAGCTGATCGTGGCCGGCGGCCCGCCGCGCGCGCAGCTCGGCCGCGATCCCGAGGCGCACCGGCTGCGGGCGCTCGCGGAGGAGGCGGGCGTCGCCGACCGCGTCGAGCTGCGCGGCCGGATGGGCCGCGGGGACGTCGCCGCGCTGCTGCGCTCGGCCGACGCGGCCGTGTGCGTGCCGTGGTACGAGCCGTTCGGGATCGTCCCGCTGGAGGCGATGGCGTGCGGCACGCCCGTCGTCGCCTCCGCCGTCGGGGGCATGATCGACTCGGTCGTCGACGGCGTCACCGGCGTCCACGTCCCGCCGCGCGACCCGGAGCGGCTCGCGGAGGCGCTCGCGTCGCTGCTGTCCGACGCCGAGCGCCGCGCCGCCTGCGGTCGCGCGGGCGTCGAGCGCGCGCGCCGGCGCTACGGCTGGCCACGGGTCGCCGCCGCTACGCTCGACGCGTACGCGCGCGTGGTCGCGCGTCCCCGCCGGCAGGCGACGGGCGGCAGACGCGCGGCCTTCGACTCGCGTCGCTTCGCGCTCGTCCCAAGCGGCGCCGATCATCTCGCGAGCCTGCGCGACGCGCTCGCCGAGCTCGAGCCGGACGTCGAGCGGATGGAGCTGTGGGGCGAGCGGCTCGCGGACGTGCTCACCGCCGGCGGTCGCCTGCTGGCGGTCGGCAACGGCGGCTCGGCGGCGCAGGCGCAGCACCTGACGGCCGAGCTCGTCGGGCGCTACCGCACCGAGCGCCAGCCGCTGTCGGCGATCTGCCTGCACGGCGACACCTCGAGCCTGACCGCGATCGCGAACGACTACGGCTCCGACGAGGCGTTCGCGCGGCAGGTGCGCGGCCACGGCCGACCCGGCGACGTGCTGATCGCGCTCAGCACCTCCGGCCGCAGCTCCAACGTCGTGCGAGCGGTTGAGGCCGCCAACGCGCTGGGGATGGCGACCTGGGCGCTGACCGGCGCGGAGCCGAACCCGCTCGCCGACCTGTGCGACGACGCCCTGCGCGTGCGCAGCGCCGACGCCGCCACGACGCAGGAGCTGCATCTCGTGGCGCTGCACGTCCTGTGCGGGGCGGTCGACCGCGAGCTTGCGCTGCGCGTCCCCGCCGCGCCGGCCGAGCCGGCCGCGACCCCGCCGGCGGCCGAGTCGGCACGCCGCCGGCATGCGCGGCTCGCGCCCACGGCCCGCTCGCGGCAGGTCGTGCGATGAGCGACGCGCCGCTCGTCGTGATCGGCGACGCGCTGCTCGACCGCGACGTCGAAGGTCTCGTCGAGCGCCTCAGCCCTGACGCTCCGGTGCCCGTCTTCGAGCAGGAGCGCGTCCGCACGCGGCCCGGCGGCGCAGCGCTCGCGGCGGCGCTCGGCGCGGCCGACGGCCGTCCGGTCACGCTCGTCACCGCGCTCGCCGACGACGTCCCCGGCCGCGAGCTGGCGGCGCTGATCGA
>JBJMLB010000115.1:0-21144 GCA_045805465.1 Conexibacter sp.
CTCGGCGCCCTCGGCGTGCTGCGTGGAGATCAGCAGCTTCTCGATCTCGACCGGCTTGCCGTCGAGGTAGCGGACGGTCACCTGAGTCTTCCCGTCCGGGCGCAGGTAGTTGAGCGTGTCGGCGTGGCGCACGTCGGCGAGGCGCTTGGCGAGCTTGTGCGCGAGCGAGATCGGCAGCGGCATCAGCTCGTCCGTCTCGTTCGAGGCGTAGCCGAACATCATGCCCTGGTCGCCCGCGCCCGCGACGTCGAGCTGGTCGTCGTCGGCCGGATCGGTGCGCGCCTCGAACGCCTTGTCGACGCCCTGCGCGATGTCCGGCGACTGCTTGTCGATCGCGTTGAGGACCGCTGCCGAGTCGGCGCTGAAGCCGAGGTCGGCGTCGGTGTAGCCGATCCGGCGGATCGTCTCGCGCGCGATCTCCTGGATGTCGACGTAGGTGTCAGTCGAGATCTCGCCGGAGACGACGACGAGGCCCGTGTTCACGAGCGTCTCGCAGGCGACGCGACCCGTCGGGTCGTCGCGCAGGACCGCGTCGAGCACGCCGTCGGAGATCTGGTCGGCGACCTTGTCGGGGTGACCCTCGGTCACCGACTCGGACGTGAAGAGGAACTCGTTGTCGTTGAGCGTCATGAGATCGGGGTGGCTCCGCGGTTGTTGGCGTCGGGCAAGAGTACCGGGGTCAGCGCGTGCTGGTGCGCGCACGGCGAGGATTCGCGCGCCCCTCGCCGCGGCGCTCCTTGCGCTCGACGAAGTCGATGATCAGCGGGATTCCCTCCAGGCGATAGCGCTCGCGCATGCGATTCTCGATGAAGTAGGCGTAGTCGCGCGTGACGCGCTGGCGCGAGTTGACCTGGATCGAGAAGCGCGGCGGGCGCTCGCCCGTCTGCGTCATGTAGATCAGCTTGAGGCGATGGTTCTGCTTCGCCGGCGGCTGGCGGATCTCCTGGATCTCCGACAGGAAGCGGTTGAGCTGCGGCGTCGGGATGCGGCCGGACGTGCGGTCGGCGAGCGCCATCGCCTCGACGAGCAGACGCTGCACATGGCGGCCCGTCATCGCGCTCGCGGTGAGGACGCGGGGGCGCAGGCGCAGCTTGTTGGCGACGCGGGCGCGCTCGTGGTCGAGGTCGACCTCGGGCTGGTCCTCCCCACCGGTCAGATCCCATTTGTTCAGCACGAGCGCGGTCGCGCAGCCGGACTGCATCGCCAGCTCGGCGACCCGCAGGTCCTGCGAGGTCACGCCGTCGACCGCGTCGCAGACGACGAGAGCCACGTCAGCGCGCTCGGCCGCCCGGCGGCTGCGCAGCGAGGTGTAGTACTCGATCGAGTCGCCGACCTTCGCCTGGCGGCGCAGCCCGGCGGTGTCGACGAGGATCAATCTGCGGCCCTCGTATTCGAACGGCAGATCGATCGCGTCGCGCGTGGTGCCGGCGACCTCGGAGACGATCACGCGCTCGTCGCCGAGGATGCGGTTGACCATGCTCGACTTGCCGACGTTCGGGCGGCCGATCAGCGCGAGCCGGACGACGTCCTCGTCCTCCTCGGGCTCCTCGCTCTCCGGCACGGCGGCGACGAGGCGGTCGAGCAGGTCGCCGGTGCCGAGGCCCTGGGCTGCGGAGACGGCGATCGGCTCGCCGAAGCCGAGCGCGTGGAACTCGGCCGCGAGCGGCACGTCGGCGACCTGGTCGACCTTGTTGGCCGCGACGATCACGGGGACTCTGCCGCGCCGCAGCAGGTCGGCCATCTCGAGGTCGCCGGGCCGCAGGCCGCCGCGCGCGTCGACGACGAACAGCGCGACCTGCGCGTCGGCGAGCGCCGCGCGCGCCTGCTCCTGGATCGAGCGCGCCATCTCGTGGCGGTCGTCGAGATCGACGCCGCCCGTGTCGATCAACGTCAGTCTGCGGCCGTTCCACTCGGTGCGCAGCTCCTTGCGGTCGCGCGTGAGGCCGGGCTGCTCGTGCACGATCGCCTCGCGCGACTGCGTGAGGCGGTTGACGAGCGAGGACTTGCCCACGTTGGGGTAGCCGACGACGGCGACTTTCATCGGGTCGCCCGGAGATCGATGACTTCGAGGTCGTCGCCGTCGAGCGCGATGATCTCGGGATCGCCGGTGTAGAGCGGTGCCTTGTGTCGACGGGCAGTGGCAACGCAAAACGCGTCCGCATACGAGAGACCACCGCGGGCTTTGATGCGTGCTGCAGCAAGAACCATTCCCTCGTCAGGCAGTTCAGCGTCGATCCTTGCGCGGATCGCTCCGACAGCAACGCGCGCACGCTCGGCTCCGCGCCGACGCACGGTTTCGTAGACGACCTCACCCAGGTTGATCCACGACATGCAGACATTGCCGGATTCCACGATGGACTCGACGCGCGGCGCAGCGGGCTCATCGTCGAGCAGCGCGAGGACTGCCCAGCTATCGAGAACGGCGCTCGGCATCTCTCACCGTGTACTCCGCTTCGCGGAGCTCGTCGTGCGCGCGCTCCCACCGTCGATCGGCCTCCAGCGAAGCGGTCAGCGGCAGCGGATCGTCCGGGTCACGAAGCAAGCCGCGCAGCGGCGGCAGTTCGATTGGCTCGGCCCTGCGAATCCGGACCTCGCCGTCGCTGTCGTCGAACACGAAGTGATCCCCAGGCCTGAAGCCGTGGCGGTCCCGAACGTGTCTAGGGACGACGAGTTGTCCCTTCGGCCCCATCTTGTGAGTCATACCAGCAAGTATAACCATCAGCGCGCTGCGACGACGAGTGCCGCCACGCGGGCGATGACCTCGTCGAGCGTGAGGCCGGTGGTGTCGAGCTGGACGGCGTCGGGGGCGGCGGCGAGCGGGGAGTGCTCGCGGGTCGTGTCGCGCTCGTCGCGGATCGTCTGCTCTTGGAGGACGGTCGCGACGTCGGCGCCGATCTGCTCGGCGCGGCGGCGGGCGCGTTCCTCGGGGCTGGCTGTGAGGAAGACCTTCACGGCGGCGTCGGGCGCGACGACGGTGCCGATGTCGCGACCCTCGGCGACCCAGTCGCCGCTTGCCACGAGGCGCTGCTGCTCGGCGACGACCGCCTTACGCACGTGCGGGTCGGCGGCGGCGCGGGACGCGGCCTCGGACGCCTCGGGCGTGCGGATCGCGTCGGTCACGTCGCGACCGTCGCAGTGGACCCGCTCCCCCAGCTCGATCCGCAGCATGGGCGCGACCTCGGCCGGCTCGCGGCCCTGTTCGGTCGCGACGAGCCCGACACAGCGGTACATCGCGCCGGAGTCGAGATAGGTGAAGCCGAGCGCTTGCGCCACGGCGCGCGCGACGGTGGACTTGCCGGCCCCGGCGGGCCCGTCGATAGCGACGACCATGGCGGCGGACCTTAGCTGGGCGCTATGCGCGGAAGTGTCCTGCCTGAGTGTCGCCGGGCGACCCCGAGGCAGGACGCTGCGCCGCCGGCGCAGGCTCAGCGCGTGAGAAGCGTCGCGAGGTCGGCCGTGAAGCCGGGATAGGAGACGGCGGCCGCCTCCATCCCCTCGACCTCGACGCCCTCGCGCGAGGCGAGGCCGGCGACGGCGCCGAGCATCGCGAGGCGGTGGTCACCGTGGGAGTGGATGCGGCCGCCGCGCAGGCCGCTGCTGCCGCGCACGACGAAGCCGTCCTCGGTCGCCTCAAGGTCGCCGCCGAGCGCGTTGAAACCGTCGACGACGGTCGCGATGCGGTCGGACTCCTTCACGCGCAGCTCCTGTGCGCCGCGCACGACCGTCTCCCCCTCGGCGAAGCAGCCGAGCAGCGCGACGAGCGGCAGCTCGTCGATCGCGAGGGGGACCTCCTCCGCCTCGACGGTCGTGCCGCGCAGCGGGCCGTAGGCGACGTCGAGCTCGGTGACCGGCTCCACCGGCGCGAAGGCGCCGTGCTCCTCCAGGTCGCCGAGCACGATCGCGCCCATTCGCTCAAGGATCCGCAGGAAGCCGGTGCGCGTCCAGTTGACGTTGACGTTCTGCAACACGATCCGCGAGCCGGGCACGAGCACCGCGGCGGCGATGAAGAAGGCGGCCGAGGAGAGGTCGCCGGGGACGTCGATCGCCTCCAGCTCCAGCTCGTCCGTGTGGCGGACCGTCACGCG
This sequence comes from Conexibacter sp., assembly GCA_045805465.1. Lineage (GTDB taxonomy): Bacteria > Actinomycetota > Thermoleophilia > Solirubrobacterales > Solirubrobacteraceae > Conexibacter. The sequence goes on from JBJMLB010000115.1 coordinate 4,086, forward strand.
CGTGCCGTCGCGCTCGATCGGAGCGCCGGCGCGCGCGAGCATCCGCTCGGTGTGGTCGCGGCTCGGCGCGGGCTCGATCACGGTCGTGCCGTCGGCGGTGGTGAGGCCGGCGAGCAGCACGCACGACTTCACCTGGGCGCTGGCGACTGGCATGGCGTACTCGATTCCGCGCAGGTCGGCACCATGGATCGTGAACGGCGGAAAGCGCTCGTCGGTCGCCTCAATGCGGGCGCCCATGCGGCGCAGCGGCTCGGCGACGCGGTCGACCGGACGACGGCGGATTGAGGCGTCGCCGTCGAGCGTCCACGAGCGGCCCGGCTGCGCCGCCAGCCAGCCGGGCAGCAGGCGCATGAGCGTGCCGGCGTTGCCGACGTCGATCGGGCCGTCGAGCTCCTGTGCGTTGCGCAGGCCGGTGCCGCGGATGACCAGCTCGCCGCCGTCCCGCCGTTCGACGAGCGCGCCGACCGCCTCGACCGCGGCGAGCGTCGAGTTCGTGTCGGCGGCGTCGAGGAAGTTGCGCACGACCACCGGCTCGGACGTCATCGCGGCGAGCAGCGCGGAGCGGTGCGAGATTGACTTGTCGGCGGGGACGAGCAGGGTCCCGCGCAGGCCGTGGCCCGGCGGGTCGAAGCGGGCGATCTGCGTGGCAGTGGTCATGCGCGCGCGACCGGGTAGCCGCGCTCGGCGACGAGCGTGAGCGCCTTGTCAGCCGGCCCGTCGCCGGCGATCCAGAAGGCGACCACGCCCTCGCTGTTGTCCGGCGTCGGGTAGAGCGCCATGTCCGCGATGTTCACGCCCGCTCTCGCAAGCTCCAGCGCGAGCGTCGCGACGATCCCGGGCTCGTTCGGCACCGACACGCGCAGCTCGTGCAGCGGACCGCCGGCGAGCTGCGCCTCCAGCAGGCGGCGGCGGTCGTCGGCAGCGTTGTCATTCCAGTCGGTGACGGCGGCGCCGTCGGTCGCGGCGAGCGCGCCGCGGACCGCCTGCAGGCGACGGATTGCGCCGTCGAGCTGCTCGATCAGGGCGTCCCGGTTCGACAGGTAGATGTCCGTCCAGATCGCGCTGTTGGCGCCCGCGACGCGCGTCGCGTCGCGGAACGACGGACCCGTGGCGGGGAGCTGTCCCGTCTCGCCGCCGAGCGCGCTCGCGGCCTGGGCGACGAGCACGTTCGCGAACACGTGCGGCAGATGGGAGACGGCCGCGAGCATTGTGTCGTGCGTGGCCGCGCCGACCGTCACGGGGCGCGCACCGAGCTCGCGGATCAGGCGGTGGAGCCGTTCGAACAGCGTGCCGGTCGCGCCGCGCGTCGGCGTCAAGTACCAGGTCGCGTCCTGGAACAGGTCGGCGCGCGCGTGCTCGACCCCGGCCGTCTCGGCGCCGGCGAGCGGGTGGCCGCCGACGAAGCGGGGGTCGTCGATCGCCTCGACGACGCTGCGCTTGGTCGAGCCGGCGTCGGTGACGACGCAGTCTGCGGGCGCTGCCGCGAGCACGTCGGCGACGACCTCCGGCAGCACGCCGACGGGCGCGCACACGAAGACGGCCTCGGCGTCTGCGACCGCGTCCGCGAGCGAGTCGCCCGCGCGATCGAGCGCGCCCAGCTCGCAGGCGCGGTCGAGCGTGGAGCGGCTGCGGCTCCAGCCGGACACCGTCACGGGCGGGCGGGCATGGGTGCGCGCCGCAAGCCCGATCGAGCCGCCGATCAGGCCCACGCCGACGATCGCGATGCGCACGAGCGGATGCGCTCCTACGCGGGAACCGCGGAGAGGCGCTTGCCGGCGACCGCGGCAGCCGCTTCCACCTTCGCCGCGTACGCCGGGAAGTCGGCCGCGACGATCTGCTGCGGGCCGTCGCAGATGGCTTCGTCCGGGTTCGGGTGCACCTCGACGATGATCCCGTCGGCGCCGACCGCGGCGGCCGCGAGCGACAGCGGCGTGACGAGGTCGCGCCGCCCGGCGGCGTGCGAGGGGTCGACGATGATCGGCAGGTGCGTGAGCTCCTTCAGCACGGGTACCGCCGTCAGGTCGAGCGTGAAGCGGTATGCGGTCTCGAACGTGCGGATCCCGCGCTCGCACAGCATCACCGCTTCGTTGCCCTCCTTGAGGATGTACTCGGAGGCGTTGAGCCACTCCTCGAGCGTCGCGGACAGGCCGCGCTTGAGCAGCACCGGGCGCCCGGCGCGGCCGAGCTCCGTCAGCAGCGTGTAGTTCTGCATGTTGCGCGCGCCGACCTGGATCACGTCGGCCACCTCGAGCACGGGCTCGAGGTCGCGCACGTCCATCAGCTCGGTGACGATCGGCATGCCCGTCTCGGCCTTCGCCTCGGCGAGCAGCCTCAGGCCCTCCTCGCCGAGCCCGTGGAAGGCGTAGGGCGAGGTGCGCGGCTTGTAGGCGCCGCCGCGGTAGAGCGTCGCGCCCGCGCCCTTGACGACGTCGGCCGTCGTCATCACCTGATCGCGTGACTCGACCGTGCACGGCCCGGCGATGAGGGCGAAGTTCTCGCCGCCGATCTTGCGGCCGCCGATCTCGAGCACGCTCGGCTCGCCGTGGCGAATCTGCGAGGAGGCCAGCTTGTACGGCTTGAGGATCGGCATGACCTTGTCGACCCCGGGAGCGCCCTCGAGCTCGAGCCGCTGCACGTGCTCGCGATCCCCGATCGCGCCGATCACCGTGACCTCCTCACCGGGCGATCGATGCGCGCGCGCCCCGACCGCCTCGATTCGGTCGATGACGGCCTGGATCTGCTCCTCTGTGGCGTCCTGCTTCATCACGATCATCATTCAAAGTCCTCTCTACGCCTGGAATCTACGGAACGGGCGAGCAACGCGGGTGCTCAGGGGACGAGTGGCAGTTCCCCTTAGGAACGGCGCCCGGCTGTCGGCAGTCCACGTGGGGACGACTGAGAGCCCAGGCCGAGCGCCTAGATAAATCGCCAGGCGTAGTAGCGCCAGGAGCCAGCGGGATACGACGTCGTACCGGCGAGGCCGGCGGGGCGTGAAGACGTCGATCGGTGGCCGTCGTTCTGCATGGCGCTGAGGGAGATTGTGCCAGAGGTGGCGCGGAATGCGCAAGCCGTGAGCGAACTTGCCGCCGACCTGACCATGTGGGAGCGTGTTCGTCGATGGTCCGAACCGATCCGCTCGCGCAGCTCGACGGCGGGCGCATCTTCCTCACTGACGGCGGGCTCGAGACCACGCTCATCTTCCACCGCGGGCTCGAGCTGCCGTGCTTCGCGTCGTTCACGCTGCTCGCCGACGAGGCGGGACGCGCCGCGCTCGCGGACTACTACGCCCCGTACCTCGCGCTCGCCGCCGAGCACGGGACCGGAATCGTGCTCGACACGCCGACCTGGCGCGCGAGCGCCGACTGGGGCGAGCGGCTCGGCTACGACCCCGAGGCGCTCGACGCGGCTAACCGCGCCGGCGTGGCGCTCGTGCGCGAGCTCGGCAGCCGGCTGCCGCCGAGCAGCCCGGCGATCGTCAACGGCGTCGTCGGACCGCGCGGCGACGGATACGTCGCTGACACGCGCATGACCGCGGAGAAGGCACGCGCCTATCACGCGCACCAGCTCGAGACGTTCGCCGACGCGGGCGTCGACGCGACGACCGCGGTGACGTTCACCTACGCCGACGAGGCGGTCGGCGTGGTTCGAGCGGCCGACGATGCGGGCGTCCCCGTCGGGATCTCCTTCACGGTCGAGACCGACGGCCGCCTGCCGAGCGGCCAGTCGCTGCGCGAGGCGATCGAGCAGGTCGACGCCGAGACCGCCGGCAGCGCCGCCTACTTCATGGTCAACTGCGCCCACCCGACGCACTTTGAGCACGTGCTCGATGAGGGCGGCGCGTGGCTCGAACGGATCCGCGGCGTGCGCGCGAACGCCTCGCGCATGAGCCACGCCGAGCTGGAAGAAAACGAGCAGCTCGACGAGGGCGATCCCTCAGACCTTGCCGAGCAGTACCGCGAGCTGCGCAGCCGGCTCCCGCGGCTCGCCGTCGTCGGCGGCTGCTGCGGCACGGACGAGCGCCACGTCGCCGCGATCTGCGCGGCGCTGCTCGACTGAGGTGAAGCCTCAGACCAGCTGGCGCAGCGCGTCGAGGAAGCGACGGTTCTCGGCGGGCGTGCCGATCGTCGTGCGAGCCCAGCCGGTGCGGCCGAGCGCGTTGCCGGAGCGGATCAGGACCTTGCGCTCGGCGAGACCGTCGAGGATCGCTCTCTCCTGGTCTGCGTCGACATCGCCGTTGCTGCCCAGCGAGTGCCACAGGAAGTTTGCCTGCGCGTCGGCGACCTGCAGGCCCATCCCGCGCAGTTCCTCCTCCAGCCCCAACCGCTCGGCGATCGTCTGCTCCACCCGCTTGGTTATCTCGTCCTGGTGCTTGAGCGCCTCCTCGGCGGCCGCCTGCGCGAGCGCGTTGCAGAAGAACGGCTGGCGCACCTGCTCGACCGCGACGCGGAAGCGCTCGTCGCCGCACAGCGCGTAGCCGCAGCGCAGGCCGGCGAGCCCGTAGACCTTCGAGAAGGTGCGCAGCAGCACGACGTTGGAGTGCCGGCGCACGAGGTCGAGCGAGGCGTCGGGATCGTCGAGCACGTTGAACTCGCAGTAGGCCTCGTCGACCAGCACGCAGACGTTGCGCGGCACCTGGTCCACGAAGCGCTCGATCTCGGCGAGCGGGAGCGCCGTCGACGTCGGGTTGTTCGGGTTGCAGACGATCACGAGCCGCGTCGCGACGGTGATCTCGGCGAGCATCGCGTCGAGGTCGTGCGCGTGCTCGGCGTTCAGCGCGACTCTGATCGCGCGCGCGCCGGACGCCGCCGCCATGTGCGGGTAGACGCTGAAGGAGGGCCACGCATAGATCAGCTCCGCGCCGGGCTCGAGCAGCGCCTCGGCGGCGCTCAGGAGGATGTCGCAGGAGCCGCTGCCTATCGCGATCTGCTCCGGCGCGAAGTCGAAGCGCGCGGCGAGCGCCTGGCGCAGCCGCATGTTCGACGGGTCGGGGTAGCGGTTGACGTTGCGCAGCGCGCCCTCGACCGCGTCGTGCACGCCCGGCAGCAGGCCGAACGGCGCCTCGTTGCTGGCGAGCATCGCGTACTCGTCGCCCAGCGCGTAGCCGCCCGCGGTCGGGTAGGTCGGCAGGCGGCGGATCTTGTCGGCGAACTCGATGGACATGGGTGGCGAGGAGTGGACGGTGGGATTCCTATTGTGCCGACTCGAGATCGGTGCGCAGCGCCTTCGCCTCGCGCAGGTAGACGTGGCGCGAGACGTGGTCCTCGTCCGCGTAGTAGTGGACGAGCACGCGGATCACGCGCGGCAGCGCGCCGGGGACCGGCACCTCGCGCGCGCACATCAGCGGGACGGCGCTCAACCCCATGCGGCGGGCCGCCTTCGCAGGGAACTCGGCGTCGAGATCGTCCGTCAGCGTGAAGAGGCAGCTGACGAGGGCGTCCGCCTCGAGCCCGTTGCGCACCATCAGCTCGTGCATCAGCTCGTCCGTCGCCGTGAGGATCTCCTCGGCGTCGTTGCGGTCGACGGTGATGGCGCCTCGGAGCGCGAACAGTCGCATGGCGGCGGGATTCTCTCAGAGCGGGCGGGTGCGCCCGCGACGGCGCGGCTTCGCCTCGGCGGCAGCGTCCGCGACCGAGGCGAGCGCCTGCAGCTCCGGCGTGGTGAGGCGGCGGATTCTGCCCGGTCTCAGCTCGCCCAGCTCGAGCGTCCCGAAGCGGATCCGCACGAGCTGCTTGACCGGCCGTCTGACCGCCTCGCACATGCGCCGCACCTGGCGGTTGCGGCCTTCGTAGATCGTCAGCTCGAGCTGGTGGGGCGTGAGGCGGCGGACCTTCGCCGGGGCGGTCATGCCGTCCTCGAGCTGCACGCCCTCGCGCAGCGCCCGCAGCGCGCGGTCGGTCAGCGCGGCGCCGCCGAGCGAGGCGCGGTAGGTCTTCGGCACCTCGTAGCGGGGGTGCGTGAGGCGGTTCGCCAGCTCGCCGTCGTTCGTCAGCAGGATCAGGCCGGTCGACTCCGCGTCGAGGCGGCCGACCGGGTACAGACGCCGCTCGGCGGGCGCGAAGTCGATCACCGTTCTGCGGTCGTGCGTATCGCTCGCCGTCGAGACGACGCCGGCCGGCTTGTGCAATGCGTACACGACGCGGGACTCGGCGCCCTTGATCGGCTCGCCGTCGAAGGCGACGTCGCTCGTCGCGTCGACGTCGCGCGCCGGGTCGCGCACGATCGTGCCGCCGACGGTCACGCGCCCGTCGGCGATCAGCTGCTCGGAGGCGCGCCGCGAGGCGACGCCGGCGTGGGCGAGGTACTTGGCGAGACGCATTGCTGCCACTCTATGGGTGGTTATGGATTTGGAACTTCTCGATCGCACGCTCGCCGCGCACGGCCAGCCCGCCTTTCGTGCCAGACAGGTGTGGGAGTGGCTGGCGCGCGGGGCGTCGGGCTACGCGGAGATGACGAACCTGCCGGCGGCCTTGCGGGATGCGCTGACCGCGGAAGTCCCGCTGTCGTCGCTGACCCTGGAGCACGAGGCGCACGCGTCCGACGGGACGGTCAAGGCGCTGTTCTCGACGGCGGACGGGCGACCGATCGAGGCGGTGCTGATGCGCTATCGCGACGGGCGCCGCTCGCTGTGCCTCTCCTCGCAGTCCGGCTGCCCGCTGACGTGCACCTTCTGCGCGACTGGCGCGATGAAGTTCGGCCGCAACCTGACCACCTCGGAGATCCTCGACCAGGCGCTGCACTTCCGCCGCATGACCGAGGTCGACCACTGCGTCTTCATGGGCATGGGCGAGCCGATGATGAACCTCGACAACGTGCTCGCCGCGTGCGCCCGGTTGCCGGACGTGGGGATCACCTCGCGCCGCACGGCGATCTCGACGGTCGGGTGGGTCCCGGGGATCCTGCGGCTGGCCGACTCTCCCCTGCCGATCCGGCTGGCGCTGTCGCTGCACGCGCCCGACGACGCGCTGCGCTCGCAGATCATGCCGGTCAACGACCGCTATCCGCTGGAGCAGGTGCTCGACGCGTGCGAGGAGTTCTACGAGGCCAAGCGCCGCAAGATCTTCATCGAGTACGTGATGCTCGGCGGCGTCAACGACCGCTACGAGCAGGCGTTGGCTTTGGCCGAGCTGCTGGACGGGCGGATCTACAAGGTCAACCTGATCCCGTACAACCCGACCGGGTCTGTCTACGAGGGGTCGAGCCGCGAGGCGATCGCGGCGTTCCGCGACGTGCTGGAGGCGAACGGCGTCGAGGCGACGGTGCGGCTCACGCGGGGCCGCGACATCGACGCGGCGTGCGGGCAGCTGGCGGCGAAGGCGGCCGCGGCCGCGCCGTGAGCTCGGGCCGCGCCGACGTCGTCGCGCGCATCTGCGCTCGGCGCGTCGTAGCGATCCTGCGGTGCGAAGAGCCGGCGCGGGTCGGGGCTGCGGTCATCGAGGGGGGCGTGGACGTGGTGGAGGTTCCGTTGGGCGTGCCTGGCGCTCTGGCCGCGATCTCGTCGTTGTCTGCCTCCTTTCCCTCGGCGCTCGTGGGCGCCGGGACGGTCATGAGCGCCGCCGACGCGGCGGCGGGGTTGGACGCCGGCGCACGCTTCCTGCTGTCCCCGGTGCTGCGGCCGGAGGTCGTCGAGGCGGCGCACGCTCGCGACGCCGCCGCCGTGCCCGGCGCGTTCACGCCGACCGAGATCGACGCCTGCATGCGCGCCGGCGCCGACCTCGTGAAGCTCTTCCCTGCCGACCGGCTTACCCCGGCCGACCTGCGCGTGCTGCTGGCCGCGCTGCCCGACGCCAAGCTCCTCCCCACCGGCGGGATCACCGCCGGAAACGCCGCGGAGTGGCTCGACGCCGGCGCGGCCGCTGTTGGCTTCGGCGGCGCGCTGACGCGTGAGCCTGAGCGCGCCGGCGAGTTGCTTGCCGCAGTCGCCCGCTGATCACTGTCCGTCTGTACATCGCATGGATGCACAAAGGGACAGTGGTCGGCGGGATCACGCGATCGGGATGACCGGGGCGGGCTCGCGCTCGGGCTCGCCAGACGGCTCGGGCTCAGCCACGGCCTCCCCCTCGATGCCCTTGGCGGCGTCGGCCGGGGCATCCTCGTCGGAGCTGGACTCAGCGGCCTCCGACTCCCGCCCCTCCGCCGGCTGCGCCGCGGCCGGCACGCCAAGCCGCGCCTCGCCGGCTCTCAGCAGCCGCTCGCGGATGTTCGCGGCGACGTCGGGGGACGGGTCCCAGGCGGTCACGTCGGGCAACGCGGTCAGATCGGTCATGCCGAACAGCCGCAGGAACAGGTCGGTCGTGCGATAGAGCACGGCGCCGAACTGCGAGCGGCCGGCTTCCTCGATCATCCCCCGCTCGATCAGCGTCTGCGCGGCGGACTCGGCGTTGACGCCGCGGATGCGGGCGATCTCGGGTCGGGAGACCGGCTGCAGGTAGGCGACGATCGCGAGCGTCTCGGCTTGGGCCGGCGTCAGCGGCGGAGTGCGCGGCTTGGCGAGCAGGCGGCGCGCGGCGTCCTCCGCCTCGGGGTGCGAGGACAGCTGCCAGCCGCCGGACAGCTCGCGCAGCACGAGCCCACGGCCCTCCGAGTCGAGCGATGCCGCGAGCGCCCCCAGCGCCTCGGCCGCCTCGTCCTCCTCGATGCCCACGGCCTCGGCCAGCGCGGCGGCGGGGATCGGATCCGGGCAGAGGAACAGCAAAGCCTCCAGCGTGCCGGCCAGTTCGATCATGCGGGCACCTCCAGCGGAGCGGAATGGGCGGCGTCAGCCTCTGCTTCGTCGGCCGCGACCGCGTGGTGGTCGCCGGCGGCGGGCTCGACATGCGGGGAGCGGATCTCCTCCGCGCCCGTGACCGCGCCGACGGCGTCCGGCCACGGCCGCTCGGCCAGCGCCTCGACGGTGATGTCGGCGAACGGCTCGTCCTGCTCCCACGTCGCCTCACCGCGCTTGTACAGCTCCAGCAGCGCCCAGATCGTTACGGCCACGGTCACCCGGTCGGCTCTCGCGACGGCCTCGTCGAACGAGAAGCGCCCCCGCCCGAGCAGCGAGCGCAGGTGCCTGAGCCGTTCGACGACCGTGACTCTCTGGACCGTCACGTGGTGCAGCGAGATCTCCGGGGGCATCCGCAGCAGCCCGCCGAGCGCTCTGCCGAGCGCGGCCGGGTCGTAGACGGCCTCAGACTCGGCGAGCGTCGTGCGGCGCAGCGCGGGCGGCAGCGGCGCGCTGCGGAAGCGGTAGCCGGACTGCTGCTCCAACAGGCGCGCGAGATGCTCGGCGGCGCCGCGATAGCGGTGCGCCTCCAGCAGGCGCGCGAGCAGCTCCTCGGCCGCCTCGCCCGGTTCCAGGTCGAGCAGCTCCTGCTCCTCGCCCGGCAGCATCAGGCGCGACTTCAGCTCCAGCAGCGCGGCGATCAGCACGAGGAACTCGGTCGCCAGTTCGAGCTCGAGCTCGCCCTTCGCCTCGAGGAAGTCGATGTAGGTGATGACGACGTCGGCGAGGTCGACCTCGAGCAGGTCGACCTCCTCGCGCAGGACGAGCGTCAGCAGCAAGTCGAACGGCCCGGCGAAGACGTCGAGGTCGAGGTCGAGATCGGCGGCGCGCACCGGGGTCAGGGTAACGGCCTCGCCCGACGACGGGGCGGTCGCGGGCCGCGTCAGGCGAGCGGGCCGACGCCCATCGCGCGGCGCACGTCCACCAGCACCGGCCTGGCGATCGCGCGGGCCTTCTCCGCGCCGGCGGCGAGGACCCGCTCCAGCGCCGGCTCGTCGGCGCGCAGCGCCTCGTAGCGCTCGTGGACCGGGCGCAGGCGCTCGATCACGGCGGTGGCGACGGCGAGCTTGAAGTCGCCGTAGCGCGAGTCGGCGTGCTCGCGCTCGACGTCCTCGAACGATCTGCCGGTCACCGCCGCAAGGATCTCGATCAAGTTCGAGATCCCTGGCTTCTGCGGGTCGCGGCGGACCCCCTCGCCGGAGTCGGTGACGGCGCGCTTGAACTTCTTCTCGATCGTCGCGGGGTCGTCGAGCACGTAGACGGTCCCCTGCTCGGTGCCGCCGGTGGTCGACATCTTCCGCTCCGGCTGCTGCAGGTCCATGATGCGCGCGCCGATCTCGCGGTAGACGCCTCTCGGGACGACGAGCGTCTCGCCGAAGCGGGCGTTGAAGCGCTGCGCGACGTCGCGCATCAGCTCGACGTGCTGGCGCTGGTCGTCGCCGACGGGGACCGTGTCGGCGCGATAGGCGAGCACGTCGGCGGCCATCAGCACGGGGTAGGTGAAGAGGCCGGCGGAGGCGAGGTCGCGCTGCGAGCCTGACTTCTCCTTGAACTGGTGCATGCGGTTGAGGTCGCCGAACGCGGTGACGGACGACAGCAGCCATGCCAGCTCGGAGTGCTCCAGCACGTCGCCCTGGCGGAAGAAGATCGCGCGCTCGGGATCGATCCCGGCGGCGAGCAGGATTGCGGCGGTGTCATAGAGCCGATCGCGCAGCTCGGCCGGGTCGTAGGCGACCGTCGTCGCGTGCAGGTCGACGATGCAGTAGATCGCCTCGCCCTCGTCCTGGTGGTGGACGTACTGCTCGATCGCGCCGATGAAGTTGCCGAGGTGCTTGCGCCCGGTGGGCTGGATGCCGGAGAAGATGCGCACGGCGCGAGAGGCTATCGGCCGTACGCACCCGCCGCTGGAAGCGTCCTGCCCTGGTGTCGCGGGACGACCGCGAGGCAGGACGTCGGCCGGCGAGCCGATGATCGCTGTGTGAGATCGCGCACAGTTCGGTTCGAGCTGTCGCGACCACGGTTTGAACTTGGTTCAATCGACCGATGACCGCGACGATCAGCTCCGACGCCACTGCCCGGTCGCGCCTGATCGGCGAGGCCCCTCCGTCCCCCTCCGGCCCCGCGCCCGACGACGGCGCACCGCTCAACCTGCCGCCCGCGCTGCAGCTCCCGCGCGGCCTCACCGCGCTGCGCTTCAGCGTGCGACAGGTGCCGCTGCTGTTCAAGACCCGCCGCGAGCTCGGCGAGACGTTCGCCCTGCGCTTCCCGATGCTGCGCAGAAACGCCGACGAATTCACGTACTTCGTCAGCCATCCCGACCACGTCAGATCGATCTTCACCCAGCCCGAGCTGGCGATCTCGACGGCCGGCGAGTCTCCCCTGCGGCCGATCGTCGGGCCGAACTCCGTCCTGACGACCGTTGGCCCGACGCACATGCGCCAGCGCAAGCTGCTGCTGCCGCCGTTCCACGGCGAGGCGGTCGAGCGCTACACGCAGATGATCGCCGAGGTCGCCGAGCGCGAGATCAACTCGTGGCCGCTCGGTACGCCGTTCGCGCTCGCACCGCGCATGCAGGCGGTCACGCTCGACGTGATCATGGCGGGGATCTTCGGCGTCGAGGGCGAGCCCGCGCCCGGCACGCCTGAGCACGGCCTGCGCAAGACGATCCTGAAGCTGTCGGAGCTGACGACCAGACCGATCGGCCAGGTCGCCGAACTGATGAACATCGGCCGCGACGACCCGGTCGGGATCGTCAAGCCGCTGCTCGCTCGGCTCGACCGCGACCTCTACGGCGTAATCCACGCCGCGCGCGCGAGGGAGGACAACGGGGAACGCACCGACATCCTCTCGCTGCTGCTCGCCACGCGCGACGAGGACGGCAACGCGATGACGGACGAGGAGCTGCGCGACGAGTTGCTGACGCTCGTGCTCGCCGGCCACGAGACGACCGCCAACTCGCTGGCGTGGACGTTCGAGCGCCTGCTGCGCAACCCGGCCGCGTACGACCGCCTGCGCGAGACGGTGCGCGGCGACGATGACGCAGAGACGGCCGCGTACGTCGAGGCGACGATCCACGAGACAATGCGCAACCGCCCGGTCGTGCCGATCACCGGCCGTCGCGTGAAGGCCCCGTGGCAGCTCGGCGAGTGGCGCCTGCCGGCCAACAGTCACATCCTCGTCTCGGTCACGCTGCTGCACCACCGCGAGGACGTCTATCCGGATCCATACAGCTTCCGGCCCGAGCGCTTCCTCGGCGTCAAGCCCGGCACCTACACATGGGTGCCGTTCGGCGGCGGGATCCGCCGCTGCCTCGGCGCGACGCTTGCGATGGCCGAGCAGCGCGTCGTGCTGCGCGCGATCGCACGGCGGACCGACATGATGGCGCCGGACCCGCGCCCCGAGCGCGTGCTGCACCGCAACGTGACGATGATCCCGGCGAAGGGCGCCGAGGTCGTGGTGACAAGTCGGCGCCCCTGAGTCACCGTCCATCCCTACCCTCTTCTAGTAGGTGCATCGCGGGAACCAGCCCGCGACCGCCGACGGAAGGGGGATGCCCGCCGGCTCACGCACGGTGACGGCCGGATCAGCAGACATTTCGCAGCGCCTACACACGGCGGCGATGCCTGCCGCGTCGTCGTCGCAGACGAAGGAGCAACACTCATGCGTCCTTTGACGAAGACGCTCATAGCTACGCTCGTGCTGGCAATCGCCCTGTCGGCGGGTTCCGCGACCGCTTCGGCAAGGAACATCAGCGTCAACGAACTCCTGTTCGAGGAGAACTTCATACCGTTGGAATTCACCGGAGGGTTTGGAACCGTCAGGTGCGAAATCATACTCTTAGGCGAATTTCATGAAAGAACGTTGCGAAGGTGCTCAAGAGACTAATCGGGAGGGTGGATCACGTCACCATCGAACCGTGCTCGTCGGGAGGAGCTACGGCCCTAGCCGAAACGCTTCCGTGGCACCTCACGTATGACGGGTTCTTCGGCACTCTACCGAACCTCAGCGGCCTCATCGTGTTACTGATCGGCGTGTCCATCAGACTCAGGGAACCCACGTTCGGGGTTACGTGCCTACTCAGGTCGACAACCGAAAATCCGATCAGAGTCACAGCGTCGCGCGAAGCCGGCGGCAGGGTCACCAGACTCGCACCGGGCGGGACCATACCTTGCGGCAGCTTCAGCGCCAGCGTCAGATCGCCATCGGCGACCTGGACCGACCTACCGAGACTCAACTCGCTCATCATCAGGCTAATATAATCCGCAATTAATCGGGTGGCGTGGCGCGGCGCCACCCGAGGTCGCTCAGAGTGGCTGGCGCAGGACCGGCTGCTTGGCCGCGCGCGCCTCGTCGAGGCGGCGGACCGGCGTCGAATACGGCGCGTTGCGGGCGATCTCCGGATCCTCGGCGGCCTCGCGCAGGATCGTGGCGACGATCTCGGCGAAGCGGTCGAGCGTCTCCTTCGTCTCCGTCTCGGTCGGCTCGATCAGCAGCGCCTCGTCGACCAGCAGCGGGAAGTAGACCGTCGGCGGGTGGACGCCGAAGTCGAGCAGGCGCTTGGCGAGGTCGAGCGTTCTGATCCCCAGCTCGCGCTTCATCGGCGCGCCGCTCAGCACGAACTCGTGCATGCAGACGCGGTCGTAGGCGACCGGGAGGTACTCGGCGACGCCCTCGCGCTTGAGCAGCGCGAGCAGGTAGTTCGCGTTCAGCACGGCGACCTCGGAGGCCTCCTTCAGCCCCTCGGCGCCGAGCGAGCGGATGTAGGCGTAGGAGCGCACGAAGACGCCGTAGTTGCCCTGGAAGCCGCGCAGCTTGCCGATCGACTTGGGGCGATCCTCGTCGAGGTCGAAGGCGAAGCCCGCGACCACCGGCTCGCCGTCGCTCGCCGGCGGTGCCCCCTCGCGGCGCACGACCTGCGGGCGAGGGAGGTACGGCTCGATCCGCTCGGACACCGCGATCGGCCCGGCGCCGGGGCCGCCCCCTCCGTGCGGCTGCGTGAACGACTTGTGCAGGTTGAAGTGCACGATGTCGAAGCCCATGTCCCCCGGCCGGGTGATGCCCATGATCGCGTTGAGGTTGGCGCCGTCGTAGTAGAGCGTCGCCCCGACGCCGTGCACGATCTCGGCGATCTCGGCGATGTTCGGGTCGAACAGGCCGAGCGTCGAGGGGTTCGTCAGCATCAGGCAGGCGACCTGTTCGTCCGCCTTTGCGCGCAGGTCCTCGACGTCCACGCCGCCGTCGGCGTTCGTGCCGACCTTGACGACTTCGTAGCCGGCCATCGTCACCGTCGCCGGGTTCGTGCCGTGCGCCGTGTCCGGCGTGAGGACCTTCGTGCGGTGCTCGCCGCGGTCCTCGTGGTAGGCGCGGGTCAACAGCACGCCGGCCAGCTCGCCGTGCGAGCCGGCGGACGGCTGCAGCGAGACGTGCGGGAGTCCTGCTATCTCGCCGAGCGCCTCTTGCAGGTTCCACATCAGCTCCAGCGCGCCCTGCGCGCGCTTGACGTCCTGCAGCGGGTGCAGGCGCGCGTTGCCCGGCAGCGCGGCGACGCGCTCGTGCAGCTTCGGGTTGTGCTTCATCGTGCACGAGCCGAGCGGGTAGAAGCCGGTGTCGAGGTCGAAGTTGCGCTTGGACAGGCGGTGGTAGTGGCGAATCAGCTCCGGCTCGCTCACCTCCGGCAGCTGCGCGGGCTGCGTGCGGCGCAGGTGCGCGGGAAGCAGCTCGTCCAGGGGACGCTCGGGAACGTCGAGCTTGGGCGCGACGAACGCGCGCCGGCCGGGCTGCGAGCGCTCGTAGATCGTGAGGCTGTCGTCGGCGGCGGCGATCGCGGACGAGGCGGAGGTCGTGCTCATGCCCCGACTCCAGCCGGCGCCGCGCCGCGTTCGGCCGCGAGCGCGTTCCCGAGCGCCTCCGCGAAGCGGTCGATCTGCGCGCGGGTGCGCTGTTCGGTGATCGCGACGAGCAGGCCGTCTGCGTATTCGGGATAGGCGCGCCCGAGGCGGTAGCCGGCGTTGACGCCCTCCGCGGCGAGCCGCTCGACGACGGCCTCGACGTCCACGCCCAGCAGCCGCAGCGCGAACTCGCGCACGACCGGCTGCTCGTGCAGCGGCTCGACCCCATCGAGCGCGCACAGCGCCTCGCGCGCGTAGGCGGTGCGCCGCAGCAGCAGCTCGCCCAGCTCCACGAGCCCCCGCCGGCCGAGCCAGCCGAGGTAGACGACGCCGGCGAGCGCGTTCAGCGCCTGCGCGGTGCAAATGTTGGAGGTCGCCTTCTCGCGGCGGATGTGCTGCTCGCGCGTCTGCAGCGTCAGCACGAAGCCGCGCTTGCCGTCGACGTCGAGCGTCTCCCCCGCGATGCGGCCGGGCATCCGCCGCAGGTGCTCCTGCGCGGCGGCGAAGAAGCCAAACGAGGGGCCGCCGTAGTCGAGCCGGTTACCGAGCGTCTGGCCCTCGCCGACGGCGATGTCGACGCCCTGGGCGCCGGGCGGCTCGAGGATTCCGAGCGGGATCGGGTCACAGGCGCAGATGACGACCGCGCCGACTTCCTTGGCGGCGGCGGTGAGCGCGGCGACGTCCTCGACTGCGCCGAGGAAGTTCGGCTGCTGCAGCACGACGGCGCTAACGTCGTCCCCCAGCGCGGCGGTCAGCGAGTCGAGGTCGGTGGCGCCGGCGGCGAGCGGGACCTCCTGCACCGTCTGACCGTAGCCGCGCGCGAGCGTCGTCAGCGTCTCGCGCGAGTGCGGGTGCACGCCGCGCGAGGCGAGCACGCGTGGGCGGCCGTTCGTGAGCTTCGCGAGGTAGGCGGCCGCGCCGACCGCGCTCGGGCCCTCGTAGACCGACGCGTTCGAGACCGGCAGCCCCGTCAGCTCTGAGATCGCCGTCTGGTACTCGAACATCACCTGCAGCCCGCCCTGCGAGATCTCCGGCTGGTAGGGCGTGTACGGGGTCAGGAACTCCGAGCGCGACAGCAGCGTGTCGACCAGCGACGGCACGTAGTGGTCGTACATCCCCGCCCCGAGGAACGACACCTCGTCCTCAGTGGAGACGTTGCGCGAGGCGAGCTCCTTGAGGTGCTCGTAGACCTCCTGCTCGGCCATCCCGGCCGGCAGCGCGAGCGGGCGGTCGAGCCGCAGCGCGCCGGGGATGTCGGCGAACAGCTGCTCGATCGACATCGCGCCGATCTCGTCGAGCATCGCGCGGCGGTCGGCGTCAGTGGCGGAGGTGTACGTGCTCATGCGGGGGGTCTTCGCAGGTCGGGCGGCGGGTGGAGCGGTCGTGCGTGCTAGCCGAGCTGAGCCTGGTAGGCGGCTGCGTCCATCAGCGCGTCGCGCTCGCCGGCGTCCGCCAGCCGCACCTTCACCATCCAGCCCTCGCCGTACGGGTCGTCGTTGATCCGCTCCGGCGCGTCGGCCAAGTCGGCGTTGACCTCCACGATCTCGCCTGACAGCGGGGCGATCACGTCGGAGACGGCCTTCACCGACTCCACCTCAGCGTAGCTCTCGCCCTGCTTGATCTCCGCACCCACCTCCGGCGGGTCGAAGAAGACGACCTCGCCGAGCGAGTCCTGCGCGTACCAGGTGATGCCGAGGGTGGCGACATCGCCGTCGATCTGCGCCCAGTCGTGCTCGGGGTGGTAGAGCAGGCCCTCGGGGTAGCTCGCGTCGGCCATCAGTCGGTCCCTCCAGTAGTTCGCGCCGCGGGCGGCGGGTAGAGCGGCTTATCGCGGATCTCCGCCGGACGGGTCTTGCCGCGCACGTCGATCTCGATCGCGGTGCCGACGGCCGCCCGGTCGGCCGGCACGTAGGCCATCCCGATCCCCTGCTCGAGCGACGGCGAGAAGGTCCCGCTGGTGACCTCGCCGCCGCCGATGACGGGATTGCCCTGTCGCGGGATCCCCGGGCCCGTCAACGCGAACGGCACGAGCTTCTCGGCGGGGCCGGCGGCCCGAACGGCCGCGATCGCCTCGGCGCCGACGAAGCCCGTCGCTTCCTTGCAGCACCAGCCGAGGCCCGCCTCGATCGGCCCGCGCGACTCCATCAGGTCGTTGCCGTAGAGGTGAAAGCACGCCTCCAGGCGCAGCGTGTCGCGCGCGGCGAGCCCGGCGGGCGCGACTCCGGCGGCGAGCAGAGCGTCCCACAGCGCCGGGGCGTCGGTCGGCGCGCAGAGGATCTCGACGCCATCCTCGCCCGTGTAGCCGGTGCCGCACACGAGCGCGGGAGCGCCGGCGACGTGGAGGTCGGCGGTGCGGAACCGCGCCGGAAGCTCGCCGTCCGCGAGCGGCGCGACGACCGCGCGCGCCTGC
>JBJMLB010000116.1:0-11110 GCA_045805465.1 Conexibacter sp.
GCCGCGCGGGAGTCCGTCGAAGTCGGCGACGTGGTCGACCAGCGCGTTCGGGAGCGGGACGTCGTGCGGGTCGACGCCGTCGACGCCGAGCATGCGCGAGACGGTCCGCTCGACCGCCACGGTGGTCCTGCCTGCGGTCGCCTCGGCCACGTCCGCGGCGACCCTCGCCGCGGCGGCGCGGCAGGAACGCACGAGTCCGGCATCGAGTCCGAGCTTCGACCGCATCACTTCCCCCTCATCGCGATGTCGCGAGACGTCGATCACGCCCTGCGCGGCGACCTTCTCGCTCCCCCAAAAGGTGCATTAGCCAGCGATGCACCAACGCGATCGAGACTACCGGCTCACCTGTCCGATCGCAAAGGGTCAGGAGCCAATCCGAGCGTGCGCATCCCGATCTCCAGCAGGCCGCGCATCGCCCGCGCGACGCTCGGTGAGGGATCCTCCTGCGCGAGGAACCACTCCGCCGCGTGGACATGCAGCCCGAGCACCTGGCGGACGTCGAGCGCGCGCAGGGAGCGCTCGGCGAGACGGCGGTGCAGCTGGGAGCGCAGCACGAGCGAGCGGTAGTCCTCGTCGTCCGGCGCGGGGCTCGGATCGCCGTCGAAGCGCGGATGCCACGCGGGCGCCCAGGCGCGCGCCAGCGTCCAGCCGGCGTTGGCCTTGTCGTCCAGCAGCATCTCCGGGTCGAGCGGCAGCGCCTTGCGCGGGTGTATGTCGATGCAGATCCCGAGCGCGGCGATCGCCGCGAGCCGCTCGGCGGTGACGCGTTCGTGCGCCAGCGCCTGCAGCCGCGGATCCGCCACGAGGTCGTCGAGCAGGTCGTCCACCAGCCACGGCGCGCCGCCGCTGGACTTGATCGCGCGCGTGCCGCTCGTGACCATTCCATGCACGACCCAGTGCGTTGGGTGGATCTCGCCGCCTGCGGCGAGCCCTTCCAGCACGGCGGGACCCTGCTGCACGAGCGGCTCCCACTCGTCGCCGACGAGCGCGAGCGACGTCGAGCCGGCGAGCAGCTCGCGCCCAGTCAGGTGCCACATCCCCATGCAGCGCATGTGCGTCGTCGGGAAGCCGTCGGGACGGTGCAGCAGCAGGTGGCCGTCGTCGCGCTCGTGCGAGATAACGGCACCGTCGTCCGAGCGCCGCACGATCCCCTCGTCCAGCGCTCTCGCGGTGAGCGCGTGCGTGTCGTCGAGGAAGTCGACCTCGTAGATGACGCGGTCGAAGATCACGCCGAGCCGCGCGACCGTCGCGTCGTGGCCCTCCAGCGCCCATTCGCGCATGCGGCGCCACAGCTCCACGACCTCGGGGTCGCGGTCGCCGAGGCGCACAAGCAGCTGCTCGGCGAGGTCGTCGTAGGAGCCGTCCTCGCGCGAGAGGGCAGGATCGCTCTCGCCGCCTCCGCCGACCTCGGCCGGCGCCAGCTGCTGCACGTAGCGGCTGTAGCAGCGGCCGACGAAGTGGTCGCTCTTGAGCCCGGCGCTCTCCGGCGTCTCGCCCTTGTAGAAGGTCAGGTAGCCGGCCATCGCCTCGCCCATCTGGCGGCCGACGTCGCCGATCTGCGTCTGGTGCACGACGTCGGCGCCGCAGGACGCCGCCAGGCAGCCGAGCGCGTGGCCGAGCGCGACCGTCCGCAGATGGCCGACGTGGAGGGCCTTCGTCGCGTTCGGGTCGCAGTAGTCGACGACGAAGCGCTCGCTCGTCGCGAGATCGCGGCCGAGGAACGCATCGACCTGGGCAAGCTCGAGCGCCGCGCCGAGCGCCGCGACACGCTCGTCGTCGAGGCGCAGCAGCAGGCGGTTGCGGGCCGGGTCGAGCTCCGCCTCGCGCACGACCGGGTGGGCGGTCAGCGCGCCGCCGACGGCCGGGCCCGCCTCGGCCGCCCATCCGCTGCTGCGCCCGGCGAGGAAGACGTCGCAGCCGGGCACGTTGTGCGGCACGACGAGCGACGCGAGCGGGCCACCGTCCTCCACGCGCGCAAGCGCCCGGTCGAGCTCGTCGAGCAGGTTCGGCGCGGCCGCGACGGCGGCCTCGGTGGCGTCGGTGCGCGTGGTCATCGGAGCGTGTGGGCGCGCGGCGAATCCGGCGATCCCCCTCGCCGCGACGTCCAGCTCAGCATAGCCGGGTCAATCAAGTCCGGGGCGGGTTCCTGCCGTTTGACAGCTCTCTTCGTTCCTGGTTACAGTGGGCGAAGGAGGGGAACGCTGCGGCGCCGGGGGGACAGAGCCGACGCCGCTGCTGACAATGCTCGATTAATCGAGCGCGGGCGCGAGCACCAGTACCTCAACTGGCTAGAGGGGCCGCCTCCTAAGCGGAACGTTGCGGGTTCGAGTCCCGTCTGGTGCGCCTCGACGGCGAGCGGCTTTGAGCCGCTCGCCGCCGACCGCCCCTGTCGACCATCCTTGCCGGACGCCGCCCCCCGGCCGGCCTCACTACCCTTGCAGCCATGTCCGGAACGGTCGTGATGAAGTTCGGCGGTACGTCCGTCGCCGACGCCGAGCGGCTCAAGCGCGCGGCCCGGCGGATCGTCGCCGCACGCGAGCAGGGCAACCGCGTCGTCGCGGTGCTGTCCGCGCGCGGGAAGACGACCGACGAGCTGATCGCAGCCGCCGACGAGATCTCCCCCACCCCGGATCCGCGCGAGATGGACATGCTGCTGTCCACCGGGGAGCGCATCTCGTGCGCGCTGTGCGCGATGGCGATCAACGACCTCGGCCACCGCGCGATCTCGCTGACCGGCTCGCAGGCCGGCATCGTGACCGACACCTCGCACACGAAGGCGCGCATCCTCGACGTGAGAGCGGAGCGCATCGAGGCGGCGCTCGAGGAGGACATGATCGTGCTCGTCGCCGGCTTCCAGGGGATGTCGACCGACCGCGACGTGACGACGCTCGGCCGCGGCGGCTCGGACACGACCGCCGTCGCGCTGGCCGCCGCCGTCGGCGCGGACGTCTGCGAGATCTACACCGACGTCTCGGGCGTCTACAGCGCCGACCCTCGCATCGTCCCGGACGCGCGCAAGCTCGGGATGGTGTCGTTCGAGGAGATGCTGGAGATGGCGGCCTCGGGCGCGAAGGTGCTGCAGCTGCGCTCGGTCGAGTACGCGCGCAACCACGGGGTCCGCATCCACTGCCGTTCCAGCTTCGAGGACGGTCCCGGTACATTCGTCGTCGGAGAGCAGGAGACCATGGAGCACGCCCTCATCACCGCCGTCACGCACTCGAACGACGAGGCGCGCGTCACGCTGCAACGCGTCCCGGACGAGCCGGGCGCGGCCGCGCGGATCTTCGAGGCGCTCGCCGAGGCCAACTGCAACGTCGACATGATCATCCAGAACGAGCCGCTCGGCGAGGGGCGCGAAGGCGCCGAGCTGTCGTTCACCGTGCCGCGCGACGACCTGCGCATCGCGCACGAAGCGCTCGAGCCGATCGTCGCCGAGCTCGGCATCGGCGGCCTCGACAGCGAGCCGGAGATGGGCAAGGTCTCGATCGTCGGCGCGGGCATGAAGTCGCATCCGGGCGTCGCCGCGAAGGTGTTCGCGGTCCTCGCGGGCGAAGGGATCAACATCGAGATGATCTCGACCTCGCCGATCAAGATCTCGTGCGTGATCCGCAGCGACCGCGTCGCCGACGCGGTGCGCGCGCTGCACGGCGCGTTCGAGCTGGGCGAGGACGGCATCCAGGCCGAGCGGCCGATCGGGGAGCGGGCGCGATGAGCGCTGCAGCGTCCCCCTCCGGCGACGGCTACCGCGTAGCGGTCGTCGGCGCGACCGGGCAGGTCGGCGGCGTGATGCTGCAGCTGCTGCGCGAGCGCGGCTTCCCGGCGCGTGAGATCGTGCCGTTCGCATCCGAGCGCTCGGCCGGCAAGGAGCTGGACGACTACGGCGTCGTGCAGCCGCTGACCGACGAGACGATCCGGGGCTTCGACCTCGCGATCTTCTCCGCCGGCGGCTCGACCTCGGGCGAGTGGGCGCCGCGCTTCGCCGAGGCGGGCGCGATCGTCGTCGACAACTCGTCGAAGTGGCGGATGAACGACGATGTGCCGCTCGTCGTCTCCGAGGTCAACCCCGGCGCGCTGTCCGAGGCGCGCAAGGGGATCGTCGCCAACCCCAACTGCTCGACGATGCAGATGGTCGTCGCGCTCAAGCCGCTTCACGAGGCCGCGGGCATCGAGCGGCTCGTCGTCTCGACCTACCAGGCGGTGTCGGGAACCGGCAGGAAGGGCGTTGACGAGCTGCTCGGCCAGTCGCACGCGCTGCTGCACGGCCAGGACCCCGAGGTCGCCGTCTACGCGCACCAGATCGCCTTCAACGCGCTCCCGCACGCCGGCAGCTTCGCCCCGGGCGACGACCACACCGACGAGGAGCGCAAGCTGATCAACGAGACGCGCAAGATCCTCGGCGACGAGTCGATCCGCATCAGCGCGACGTGCGTGCGGGTGCCAGTCGTGAACGGCCACTCGGAGGCGGTCAACGTCGAGACGCGCTCACCGCTGTCGCCCGAGCAGGCGCGCGAGCTGCTCGCCGCGGCCCCAGGCGTGACCGTGCTCGACGACCCCGGCGCCGGCATCTACCCGATGGCGATCGAGGCCGACGGCAAGGACGACGTGTTCGTCGGCCGCATCCGCCGCGACCCGGGCAACGAGCGCGCACTGGATCTGTGGGTCGTCTCGGACAACCTGCGCAAGGGCGCCGCGACGAATGCGGTCCAGCTCGTCGAGCTGCTGCATTCGCGCGGTCTGCTGCGGGCTGCCGCTCCGGCGGCGTAGCTCTCGCGCTCGCGGGCGGCGCGTCAGTCGCGCAAGAGGGCCGTCGCCCAGGCGGCCTCTTCCGCGAGCCGGCGGCGGTCGACCTTGCCGTTGGGCGTCGTCGGAAGCTCGTCGCGCAGCTCGACGCGCGCCGGGACCATGTAGTCCTCCAGGTGGGCGGCGCAGTGGCGGCGCAAGCCGACCGGCGTGAGCCTCGCGCCGTCGTGCGGGACGACGTAGGCGACGATCGCCTGGCCGAGCATGCGGTCGGGAGCGCCGACGACGGCAGCCGTGCGCACGCCGTCGGCCTGGTGCAGGACGGCCTCGACCTCGCGCGGCGCGACCTTCTCGCCGCGCGACTTGAGGATGTCGTCGCGGCGCCCGACGAAGTACAGGAAGCCCTCGTCGTCCTGGCGGAAGAGGTCGCCGGTCGCGAGCGTGCGCTCCCACGGCCAGCGACCGGGCCGCAGCCGCTCGGCGGTGGCGGCCGGGTCGTTCCAATAGCCCTGCATCACGTGTGCGCCGCGCACGACCAGCTCGCCGACCTCGCCCGGCGGCAGTCTGGCGCCGGCGCCGTCCTCGATCCATGCCTCCGTGCCGGGGATCGGGATCCCGACCGACTCGGGCCGGAAATCGATCTGCTCGGGCGGCAGGTACGAGACGCGCTTGCACTCGGTCAGGCCGTACATGGAGTAGAGCTGTGCCTGCGGGAAGGCGGCGCGCAGCGCGTCGATCGTCGCCGGCGGGAGCGCCGCGGCCGTGTTGGTGAGGAAGCGCAGCTCGGGCAGGTCGTGCGCGACGGCGCCCGCGCCGGCGGACGTCAGCATCTGGAAGATCGTCGGCACGCCCGGCAGCCCCGTGATCTGCTCCCGCACGAGCAGCTCCAGCACGCGGCCGGGGAAGGCGAAGCCTCGCTCCAGGATCAGCGTCGCGCGCGTGCGCACGCACATCAGCAGCTGGTAGAGGCCGTAGTCGAACGACAACGGGACGACGCACAGGACGCGGTCGCGCGCGCGCATCCCGAGGTATTCGACGATCGAGCCGGCGGCGAACGCCATGTTGGCGTGCGTGAGCGTGACGCCCTTCGGGCGGCCGGTCGAGCCGGACGTGTAGACGATCGCGGCGAGGTCGACGCTGATCGGCGGGCCCCCAGCGGCGTAGCGTCCTGCCCTGGTCTCGTCCTGCGACCGCGGGACAGGATGCTCCGTCGCCGGCTGGCCGACGAGGAGCAGATCGCGGACTCCGGGAGCGTGCTTGCGCGCCTCGTGCGCGAGGGGCGCGAGGGCGTCGTCGGCGATGACCGCGACCGCCTCGCAGTCCCGCAGGACGTAGGCGAGCTTGTCGGCCTTGATCGTCGGGTTGAGCGGAACGAAGGCGGCGCCGGCGCGCAGCGTCCCGTAGATCGCGACGGCCGCCTCGACGCCGTTCGGCAGCAGGACGGCGACCCGGTCCCCGCGCGCGATGCCGCGCGCGTGGAGGCGGGCGGCGAGCGCGCTCGCGGCAGCGTCCAGCTCGGCGAACGTCACACGCCGCTCGCCGGCGACGAGCGCCTCCTCGCCCGGTGCGGTCGCGGCGGCGCGACGCAGGTCCTCGTGAAGCGTCGTCATCGCCGCCGCTCGACGAACGCGACGAGCGCGTCGATCGAGCCGAAGTTCTCCTCGGTGATCTCGAGCGCGTCCACGGCGATCCCGTAGCGCGTCTGCACCTCCTCGACGAGCTCGACGAAGCCGAGCGAGTCGATCACGCCGAGCGCGAGGAACTCATCCTCGTCGCGCAGCTCGACGTCCGGGTGCAGGTAGAGGAACGCCTCCTCGACGTACGCGCGCAACGCTGATCGCAGCTCCGTGCCGACCTCCGTATCCCCCATCTGCTCCCCCTACTGGCTCGTGATCCCCTCGGCGGCGTCGAGCAGGACCCGCGGCTCGGTCGGCTCGGCGGGCCAATCGGCCCCAGCTCCGGTACCAACGCCACAGAAGCGCTCGTGCCACACCTGCGTGGACAGTATGCCGACGAGCGCCATCGCCTCGCGGAACCCGCTCGCCTTTCCGGTGCGACAGCGGCGCAGCAGGCCGTCGACGCGCACCGAATCGAACAGGCCGACGTCGTCCAGCGCGCGGGCTTCGAGGCGCTCCTCGACCCAGCCAGGCGCGTGCTCGCCGAAGAACGGGGCGACCTCGGGCGCGCGGTAGGGCTGCTTCGTGCGCGCGGCGACCTCGGCCGGCAGCAGCTTCGCGGCGAGCGAGCGCAGCTCGGCCTTCTCGCACAGGCCGGGGCCGAGCTTGCGCTCGGGCGGCAGGCGGACGGAGTGCTCGAAGACGCGGTGGTCGAGGAATGGGAAGCGCCCCTCGACGCCGTGCGCCATCGCGACGCGGTCGCCCTGCGCGGCGAGCAGGTTCGGCGCGAGCAGCGTCGTCAGCTCCAGGTATGCGGCGCGCTCGAGCGCGCTCCAGCGGGCGAAGGCGGGCGGCAGGTCGGCGCGCAGGCGCGCGAGCGGATCGCCGCCGTCGCTCGCAAGCGCGTGCACGACCTCCGGTCGGTAGAAGGCCCTGACGATTCGCGTCGCGGCGATGCGCGGCCGGTGAGAGAAGAGCGGATCGCCGGTCGAGCCGGCGTCGAAGAAGGAGCGCGCCCACGCGGGACCGCGGCGGTCGGCCGGCACGTCGAGGTAGGGGTAGAGCCGCTCGAGCAGCGCGGTGGCGCGCGCGGGGTTGCGCGCGTGCAGCTCGCGCACGGCAGTCTCCTTGAAGAGGTCGTAGCCCCAGAACAGCTCGTCGGCGCCCTCGCCGGTGGCGACGACCGTGATGCCGTGCTCGCGGGTCGCGCGCGCGAGCAGCATCAGCGGCACGGGCGCGGTGCGGATCAGCGGCGCCTCCGCGTGCGCGACCGCGTCGCGGAAGCCGTCGGCGATCTCGCGCGGCCCGATCTCGACGACGTGGTGGCGCGTGCCGAGCGCCTGCGCGACCTGCTGCTGGAAGGAGCGCTCGTCGTAGCGCGCGTCGTGGAATGCGACCGAGAAGGTGCGCAGCTCGTGGTCGCTCGCCTGCTGGGCGAGCGCGGTGATGAGCGACGAGTCGAGGCCGCCCGAAAGATAGGTGCCGACGGGCACGTCCGCGCGCAGGCGCAGACGGACCGCGTCGGCGAGCAGCTCGGGCAGCTCCTCCGCGCCGGGCGCAGGCCCCTGCTCGTAGGCCGGCTCCCACCACGTGCGCCGCGCGACGACCTCGCCCCGCTCCCACACGAGCACGCCCCCGGGCGGAAGCTGCGCGATGCCGCGGAACGCGGTGCGCGGCGCACGCGCGCCCCACGTCGTGAAGACCTCATCGATCCCCCGGAGGTCCGGCTCGGCCACGACCTCGCCGCTCGCGAACAGCGCCTTCGCCTCGGACGCGAACGCGATCCCCCCGTCCGACAGCCCCGCCCAGTGCAGCGGCCGCACGCCGAAGCGGTCGCGCACGAGCGTCAGGCGGCGCTCCTCCGGCTGCCACCAGGCGATCGCGAACTGGCCGTTGAGGCGGTCGAGCGCGCGCAGGCCGTCCCGCTCAAGCAGCCGCAGCACGACCTCCGTGTCGCTCGTCGTCGCGAACTCGCCGCCGAGCTGCGACCGCAGCTCCGGATGGTTGTAGACCTCGCCGTTGTAGACGAGCAGGGAGCCGCGCTCCCCCCGCATCGGCTGCCACCCGCCCGGCACGTCGAAGATCGCCAGGCGCGTCGAGACGAGTCCGGCGCCGGCCTCGCGCGCCAGCCCCCACCCATCGGGCCCGCGATGCCGCAGCGCGCCCGCCATCCGCCGCAGCGCGTCGAGCTCGATGAGTGCTCCGGGGTCGCTACGGCGGACGATGCCCGCGATGCCGCACATGGTCAGTCGACCGGCAAGGGTGCGTCGTCGAGCACGATCGCCGCCGCGTGCAGGTAGCGCGTCGCGACACGGCGGCGGTCGATCTCCCAGTACGCGGCCGACACGTCCTGGGCCGGCAAGTCAACGAGCGGCGCCAACTCGTCAGCCGGCACGTCGCCGTCGCGTCCCCACACGAGCAGGTCCATCCGCTCATACGGGTGGCCGAAGTAGAACTCCTCCTGCGTCTGCGGCAGCGAGAAGGTCTCCGTCGTCGGCGCCCGCGAGGCGATCGCGTCGGGCAAGCCGAGCGCTCGCGCGAGCTCGTAGACCTGCGTCTTGTAGAGGCGCGCGATCGGCTTGACGTCGGCGAGGCCGTCGCCGCCCTTGACGAAGAAGCCCTGGTCGAACTCGAGCAGGTTCGGCGTGCCGATCACCGCGTAGCCGAGCTGATCGGCCCACGTGTACTCGATCAGCTTGCGCACGCGCTGCTTCATGTTCGTCGCGGCGATCAGCGCGCGGTAGGCGGCGGAGGGCAGTACCCGGGTCTCGGTCGTGCCGTCCGGCCGCTCGACGACGAGCGAGAAGACGATGATCGCGCCGGTCGGCGCCGAGCGCACGAGCTTGTGGCGCCAGCTCGGCTCGTAGTCCGGGAAGACCATGCGGATCGCCGCGTCGCGGCGGCGGTAGCAGCCGAGCCCCTCCAACGCGGCCGTGATCGGCTCCTCCTCGCTGGGCGCGCCGAGCGCCTGCGCGAGCTCCAGCCCGAGGTCGGAGGCCTCGCCGCCGATGTCGCGCTCGGGCAGCCGCAGCAGCAGCACGTGCCTCGGGCCGAGCGCGCGGACGGCCAGCGCCGCCGCGACACCCGAGTCGACCCCGCCCGAGACGGCCACGACCGCGCCGCGACGCCCCAGCTCACGCACCGCCGCGCGCATGCGCTCCGCGAGCTGCGCGATCGTCGCGTCCACGTCAAGCGCCAGCGGATCCCCCGATCCGTATTCCCCCATGTTCCGGACCATAGCGGGCGGCACGCCTGCGGTGGTCGTTAGCGGATCAGCACGACCTCGACGTCCAGGTCGACCTTGCGCCAGGCGCGATCGGCCGTGTACGCCGGCAGCCCGAGACGGCCGGCGAGCGCGAGGCATGCGCGGTCGGCGAGCGAGAGGCCGGCGGAGCGCGTCGGCTCCCACAGCTCGGCGACCGCTTCCGCGTCCTCGTCCGTGAAGGCCTCGATCGCGATCCCCAGCGCCACGACGTCGTCGCGCTTGTCGGTGGTGTCGACGCCGTGCGCGCGGTAGCGCTGGAGCACTTCCGCCCAGTTGACGACCGAGATGACCGCGCGGCCGAGCAGGCGCTCGACCACCGCGGCGCCTGGCTCGTCCCGCAGCAGGGCGATCAGCGCCGAGGCGTCGAGGGCGGCGTCAGGCACGGTCGTGCTCGGCCGCCTCTCGGCGAGCCTCACGACGGCGCTCGGCGAGGAGCTCGTCGACCATGCTCGTCCCGGGTGGTGTCGCTTCACGCAGCTCAGAGCGCAGGCGGGAGAGAATCTCGCCCCTGCGCTCGAGCATGAGACGGCCCGACTCGACGCGCGCCATCAACGTGTCGCCGGGCTCGATCCCCAGCTCCCGCCGGATCTCGGCCGGGATCACCACGCGCCCCTGAGGACCGATCCGAAGCGGGACTGCTTGAGCGTGGCGTGCCATAGGACAACACTGTGGCACATGGTGATGGATGTGGCAAGAATCCTAGGTTCGTGCCAGCTCGCGTCGCGAGCGCACGCCGAGCTTGCGGTAGATGCTGCGCGCGTGAGTGCGGACGGTCTCGACGCCGATGTGGAGCTGGGCGGCGATCTCGCCGTTCGAGCGGCCGTTCTGCAGCAGCTCGAGGACGGCGGCCTCGCGCGGGGTCAGCAGCTCGGGGCCGCGCTGGGGCGGGGCGGCGAAGTCGGCCGCGGTCCGTCGCAGCACCTGTAGGCCGCGGGAGGCGAGGTGGATCGCACTCAGGACGTCGCGCGACTGGGTCTCCTTCGACAGGCAGGCGGTCGCGCCGAACGCGAGCATCTGGTTGCACTCGGCGGGCGAGGGACGGTTGGCGAGCACGATCAGGTGCGTGGCGGGGTGCGTCGCGACCAGCTCCCGCACTTCGAGCGGCGTGCGCAGCGAGCCGTAGTTGAGCAGCGCGACCTGGGGACGGTGCGCCTCGATCGCCGCCGACAGCTGCTCGTGCGGCACGCTGCTCGCGCGCAGCTCGATGTGGTCGTCCTCCTCGATCAGCGCCCGCAGGCCGCGGTCGACGAGGTCTTCGAAGCGGGCCACGACGACGCCGACCTGTGCGCTGGAGAGAGCCACGCGATCGATCCTAGCGCTACACGGGTGAGATTCGCCTCACCCACACCTCCCCCGAGCGGTCCCCCGAAGATCACCCGCCACAGGGGACGACAGCGCGCGCCGCACCGGCGAGTATGCCGACACGGCGGGCAGGGAAGCTACCGACCGCCGTGGAACCGCCCCGGGTGAGGTTGGTCCCCCCTCCCAC
>JBJMLB010000117.1:0-11879 GCA_045805465.1 Conexibacter sp.
CAGCCAACCCGAAAAGTCCCTATAAGGCCTGCGAATCGATACAAAGGGCTCTATCGCCCGCGATACGGACTTGGCGCGGTTAAGAGTTTCGAGACCGCCGCATTCAACCGCTCTGCCACCCCTCCAGTGGGTGCAGCTCGCACAGGGTAGCGACTGGCCGCGGCGCCCGGCCCGCTGCGACCAGCTTGGAACCGGCCTCAGCGCCGGCTCGCGAAGAAGCTTCTCAGCAGCGCCCCGCACTCCTCGGCGAGCAGCCCGCCGGAGACCTCCGGCCGGTGGTTGAGCTGCGGCTGAGCGAGGACGTCGAGCACGCTGCCGGCCGCGCCCGCCTTCGGATCCCACGCGCCGAAGACGACGCGCGGCACGCGCGCGAGCACGATCGCCCCGGCGCACATCGCGCACGGCTCGAGCGTCACGTACAGCACGCTGTCGAGCACGCGCCAGCTGCCGAGCTTCTCGGCCGCCTCGCGCAGCGCGAGCACCTCCGCGTGCGCGGTCGGGTCCTGGCGCTCCTCACGTTCGTTGCGGCCGGTCGCGAGCACCTCGCCCTCGTGCACGATCACGGCGCCGATCGGCACGTCGTCGTGCTCGACGGCGCGCTCGGCCTCGCGCATGGCGAGGCGCATGAAGTACTCGTCGCGTGGGAAGAAATGGCTGGTCACGAGCTCCGGCACGTCCAAAAGCCCCCCGGGCGGGGCTTGCGGCGAAACCTTTCGACGCCGATGATGTCTTAAGGTTGACGCGGCAGGATGGCTGCAGCGCTCATTCTTCGCTGCCGATGCCCTCCCTCCCCCGCCTCCACCGCCGCCGCTCCTTCGTCGCGGCGCTTGCCGCCATCGCCGCGCTGCCGGCGGTCGTGGCCGCCCCAGCGCACGCAAGCTTCAACGGCGGCGCGCCTGCGTACGCGCCGGGCGAGGTGGTCGTCGGCTACGACGGCGCCGACGCCGGCCAGGTGCTGCACGTCGCGCCGGGCCAGGTCCGCGCGACCGTCGCGAAGCTGCGCCGCACGCCCGGCGTCGCGTTCGCCGCCCCCAACCCGATCGCCCACGTCAGCGGCGCTCGCGCGAGCGCGACCGTCCCGCTCCCGGACGACCCCGGCATCCGCGGCTACCCCGGCGGGCTCGCAGGGTTGCAGTGGAACTTCTACGGTCCGTTCGGCGTGAACGCGCTGGAGGCGTGGTCGAACCTCGCCGGTCGCGCGCCGGGCGGCCGCGGCGTGCGGATCGCGGTGCTCGACACGGGCGTCGCCTACCGCAACCTCGGCCGCTTCCGTCGCTCGCCGGACTTCGCCGGCACGAAGTTCGTCGCGCCATACGACTTCGTCGATAACACGCCGTACCCCGTCGACCGCAACGGCCACGGCACGCACGTCGCCGGCACGATCGCCGAGACGACCGACAACGACTTCGCCGTCACCGGGCTCGCGTGGGGCGCGACGATCATGCCCATCCGCGTGCTCGACTCACGCGGCTACGGCGACGCGACGACGATCGCGAGGGGGATCCGCTACGCCGTCAAGCACGGCGCGAAGGTCGTCAACATGAGCCTCGAGTTCTCGACCAGCGTGCGCCAGTCGGAGATTCCGGACATCACCTCGGCGCTGCGCTACGCGACCCGACGCGGCGTCGTCGTCGTCGGCAGCTCGGGCAACGAGGGCGAGGCGCGGATCGCCTATCCGGCGCGCACGAGCAACGTCATCTCGGTCGGCGCGACGACCGACGACGGCTGCCTCGCCGACTTCTCCAACGACGGCTTCGGGCTCGACCTCGTCGCCCCCGGCGGCGGCGACGACGCCGACCTGACGAACGACCCCAACTGCAACCCCGGCCGGCAGGGAGGCGACATCTACCAGATGACGTACGCCGACGATTCGATCGCCCGCTTCGGCCTGCCGTCCGGCTACGACGGCACGTCGATGGCCGCGCCGCACGTGACCGCCGCCGCGGCGCTCGTGATCGCCAGCCGCGTGCTCGGCGCCAAGCCGACGCCGAGCCAGGTCGAGTGCCGTCTGAAGGCGACCGCGCGGGCGCTTGGGCTGCCGGGACCGAATCGCGTCTACGGCTCCGGGCTCGTCGACGCCGGCGCGGCGACGTCGGCCGCACTGCCGGCGCCGCAGTGCCTCACCGGCGCCGCGCGCCGCTGAGCGGCTGCACCGCGACGGTTCCCGCTTGCCCGCGGACCCGGGGCCCAGGCATGCTGGACAGATGCGGATCGCATACGTGGCCGACCCGTCGACCGGGAACGGCTTCTACCGGGGGACAGGTCCGATGAGGGCGCTCGCGCAGGTTCGCGGGCATGACGTGCGCGCCGTGTCGATCAACGAGGGCGCCCCGTCGCTCGCGGCCGTGCGCGACGTCGACGTGCTGCACATCCACCGCTATGCCGAACCGGGCGTCGTCGGGCTCGCGCGCGAGGCGAAGGCGCACGGCGCCGCGGTCGTCTGGGACAACGACGACGACATGGGCTCCGTGCCGAGAAACACGCCCGGATACCGCAGGCAGGGCGGGATGATGTGGGAGCGCCGGCTCGCAGGCATGAAGAAAATCTTCGCGTTCGCCGACCTCGTGACGGCGCCGAGCGGCACGCTCGTCGAGCGCCTGCGCGAGTACGGCGCGCTGCACGCCGAGGTGATCGAGAACCACGTGCCGGACCAGTTCGTGCTGCGCTCGCGCCCGCCGCGCGACGGCGTCACGATCGGCTGGATAGCCGGGCTCGAGCACCAGCTCGACGTCGAGCGGATCCCGATCCGCGACGCGCTCCAGCGGCTGCTCGACGAGCGGCCGGAGGTGCGCGTGGTGTCGTTCGGCCTCGGTCTCGGTCTGCGCGGGCGCTATCGGCATGTCGACGTCGTGCCGCTGCTGGAGCTGACGAGAGCGGCCGGGACGTTCGACGTCGGGATCGCCCCCCTGTCGGAGCTTGCGATGAACCGCGCTCGCTCGAACGTCAAGCTGAAGGAGTACGCCGCCGCCGGCGCGTGCTGGCTCGCGTCGCCGATCGGGCCCTACGCCGGGCTCGGCGAGAAGCAGGGCGGCCGGCTCGTCGCCGACGACGGCTGGCACGACGCGCTCGCGCGCCTGCTCGACAAGCCGCGCGAGCGCGCGAAGCTGACCAAGCGCGCCGGCAAGTGGGTCGCCGGCGAGACGCTCTCCAAGAACGCCGCCACCTGGGAGGCGCGCTTCGAGGAGGCGATCGCGCGAGCGCGGGTGGCCGCCCCCGCCTGAGGACCCTGTTCGCGCTCCGACGACCGCGAGCGGCCGAGCGGTGACGTCGCGCGCAGGCGAATCGCTTGCGATCGCCGCAGCGCGAAACCTACGTCGTGCGGATGATCAGCACCGAGCAGGGCGCGTGGTGCGAGACCTTGTTCGGCACCGAGCCGAGCAGGAAGCGCTTCGCGCCGGTCATGCCCTTGTTGCCGACGATGATCAGGTCGCTGCCCTGCTCCTCGGCGACGTCGAGGATCGCGTCGGCCGGATCGCCCTGACGGGCGAACGTGCGCACCTCGGCCACGCCCGAGGCGCGCGCCTCCTCGGCGACCACCTCGAGCGTCTCGTCGACGTCCTCGCGCGGGTTGATCGACCACTGCAGGTCCTTGGGCGCCTCGGTCGCCTCGTCCTTGAGCCGCTGGTTGGAGACCGGCTCGTACGCGCTCACGACCTCGAGCGTCGCGCCCGCAAGGCGAGCCAGCTCGACTGCCTGACGGACGGCCTCCCGGGCAGTTTCCGAGCCATCGGTTCCCACGACGATCGAGCTGAACACGCGACGCTCCCTTTTCCCGCGGACGAGGTGCGCGCGGATCATAGCCGCGGCCGGCGAGCGCTAGAGCAGCTTGACGGCCGCGATGACGATGCCGGCGAGCACGCAGACGACGATCAGCGCCTGCGTCCAGATCCAGAACGGGGACATCGTGGAGGGAAGGCTAGTGCGCCGCGGCGGCGAGCCACGCGTCGGCCAGCGCGCACCAGCCGTCCTGGATGCGCTCGACGGGCCAGCCGCGCTCGTAGCGGAGGTGGACGTGCAGACGCGCGTCAAACGCCATCACGAGCGAGTTGACCGCGTACTCGACGTCGAGCTCGGGGGCGGCGCCGCGCAGCAGGACGGCGAGGTGCGTACGGTAGGCCGCGTCCGGGCCGCGCAGCGTGGCGCTCTCCGCCTTCGCGGTCGTCAACAGCATCTGCGCCTCGCCGTCGTCGAGCAGTGCGATGCGCGCACGGCCGAAGGCGTGCAGCCGCTCGGCGGCTGGTGCGCCGGGGCCAAGCGGGGGCTTGCCGCGGAGCAGCTGCTCCTGGAGCAGGCGGTGGCGCTCGCCGAGCAGCGCGAACGTCAGCCCCGCGCGATCGCCGAAGCGGCGGTACATGGTGCCCATCCCGACGCCCGCCGCCTGCGCGACATCCTGCATCGAGACGCAGTCGGGACCGCGTGCGGCGAACAGCTCCGTCGCGGCCTCGAGGATGCGTCTGCGGTTCGAGGCGGCGTCGGCGCGCTCGGTCTGCTCGGTCGGCAGCTCGATCAGCGGGAGATCCTCCATCTCAGGCATCCAGCGTGCATCATGCCGCCTCCGCGTGCTGTGACGTCGCGCGAAGGTTGCCGCTTGCGCGGTGTGACGTCGCGAGAAGGTCGCCGCTCGCGGTGATCGGAGAGCGAAATTCCCTCTTCTCGCCCGCCTGCGCCACCAGCTCGCGGACGATGTCGCCCAACGCGGCGCGCAGGTCGGGGTCGAGCAGCGCGCCGTCGGGCGCCCACGCATCGTGCGCCTGTCCAACCGGGAGATCGCGCTCCAGCACGTTCGCACCGATCGCCGCCAGCACCTTGCGCGCCTCGGCCTGCGCCCAGACGGCGCCGAACAGCCCCGTGCTGGCGCCCACCACGGCGGCAGGCTTGCCGCGCAGCGGGTTCGTCGCGTGCGGGCGCGATGCCCAGTCGAGCGCGTTCTTGAGCGCGCCGGGGAGCGAGGCGTTGTACTCGGGCGTCGCGATCAGGATCGCGTCCGCCTCGGCGATCGCCTCGCGCAGCGCCCGCACCGGCTCGGGTGCGAGCGCCTCGTCGAGGTCCTCGTCGTACGCGGGCAGCTCGGCGATGCGATCCCACTCCACGAGCTCCGCGTCCGGCCGCAGCTCCGCTGCGGCGGCGCGCAACAGCGCGCGGTTGTGGGAATCGCGCCGGAGGCTGCCGGAGAGGCCGAGCACCCGCATGGCGGCTACGCCTCCTCGGGCTGCGCGGCGACGAGCGCGAGCTCGACCGTCAGCGTGACGTCGTTCGCGAGCGCCTTGCCGCCGGTCGGCAGGTCGGCGTTCCAGTCGAGGCCGTAGGCCGTGCGGTCGACCGTCGTCTCCAGCGAGAGATGCGCGCGGCGGCCGCTGAGCGTCTCCGCCTCGGGCGCCCAGCTGCCCTCGGCATGCACCGGGTGCGTGGCGCCGCGGATCGTCAGCTCACCGTCGAGGACCGCGCGGCCGTCGTCGCCCAGCTCGACGCGTGTGGAGCGGAAGGCGACCTGCGGATGGTTGGCGACGTCGAAGAAGTCGGCCGCGAGCACGTGGTCGCGGAACTGCTGCGGCGTGCGGATCGAGATCGACTCGACCTGTGCGGCGCCCTCGACCGCGACGCCGTCTGAACCGGCGCTAACCGTGGCGCTCACCTCATCGAGCGTTCCGCGGAACGTCGAGACGCCCATGTAGCGGACAGCGAAGGAGAAGCTGGAGTGGACCGGGTCGGCGGTGTACGCGCCGGCGAGCGGCTGAACAGCGGTGACGGTGGTGGACATGCGGGCCTCCGATAAGTAAGCGGACTAAGTTCCGCTTCTCATCGTAGCAGAAGCGGAACATCTTCCGTTTATGGAGGACCGAGGTCCCGGGTCAGGCGGCCCTATTGCCCCGGCAGCTTCACCACCGTCACGAAGAACTCGTCGATCTGACGCACGACCTCGATGAAGCGCTCGAAGTCGACCGGCTTTGTGACGTAGGCATTCGCATGCAGCTGGTAGCTCTTCAGCACGTCCTCCTCCGCGTGCGATGTCGTCAGCACCACGACCGGGATCGTCGCGAGCGCAGGATCGCCCTTGATCTCGGCGAGCACTTCGCGCCCGTCCTTGCGCGGCAGGTTGAGGTCGAGCAGGATCAGGTCGGGCCGCGCCGCGTCCGCGTACTCGCCCTCCCTGCGCAGGTACTGCATCGCCTGCACCCCGTCGGCCACGCACTCGAGCACGTTGCTGACCTTGTTGTGCTCGAACGCCTCGCGGATCATCAGCGTGTCGCCCGGGTCGTCGTCGACGAGCAGGACGTCGATCGCGTTCAACAGCTGGGGCGGGCTCATGTCGGTGCGGACTCCTCGTCGATTGCCGGCAGGGTGAAGCGGAAGGTCGTGCGCCCGGCCGGCGCGGTCGTATCGAGCCAGATGCGCCCGCCGTGGTACTCGACGATCTTGCGGCACATCGCGAGGCCGATGCCGGTTCCGGCGTATGCCTCCTTCGGGTGCAGACGCTGGAAAATCATGAAGATGCGGTCGGCGTACTCCGATTCGATGCCGATCCCGTCGTCGGTGCACGCGAAGACCCACTCCTCGCCGCTGCGCTGCGCCGAGATCTCAACGTGCGGGGGCCCGCCGTCGCCGTGGAACTTGAGCGCGTTGCCGATCAGGTTCTGGAAGACGGCGGCGAGCAGCGCCGGCTCCGCCCGCACAGACGGCAGGGGTCCGGCCGCGATCTGCGCACCGCTCTCGTCGACCGCCTCCGAGAGGCTCGCGAGCGCTTGGCGCAGCACCTCGTCGCCGGCGACGATCGGCTGCTCCCCCGCGCTGCGGCCGACGCGCGAGAAGGCGAGCAGGTCGTTGATCAGCTGCTGCATGCGCTTCGCGCCGTCGACGGCGAAGGCGATGTACTGCTTGCCGCGATCGTCGAGCTGGTCGTCGTAGCGCTGCTCGATCAGCTGACAGAAGCTCGCGACCTTGCGCAGCGGCTCCTGCAGGTCGTGCGAGGCGACGTAGGCGAACTGCTCCAGCTCGGCGTTCGAGCGCGCGAGCTCGCGCGCCTGCTCGTCGAGCTGATCGTGCGCCGCGCGCAGGCTCGACAACTCGGCGACGATGCGCCGGCGCATCGAGTCGACGTCGTCGCCGAGATCCACCACGTCGCGAGCGCCGGCCCGCACGATCTCGTGCTCGAACTCCCCGCGCGCGATCCGGCGCACGCTGCGCCCGAGCAGTCGCAGCGGGCGCGTGGTCGTCACGCGCAGGGCGAACAGCGCGCCGGCGATGCCGACGACGATCAGCGCGACGATCGCAGCGAACGTGGCGGTGAGGACGTTCGCCGCGTGGGTCAGGCGGGCGCGGCCGGCGGCTCGCACGCGGCCGAGCTCGGCGCCCTGACGGACGAGCGCCGCGCGCAGCTCGTCGAACTCGCGCCGCCCGACGCTCGGAGACG
Organism: Conexibacter sp.; assembly: GCA_045805465.1. Taxonomy (GTDB): domain Bacteria; phylum Actinomycetota; class Thermoleophilia; order Solirubrobacterales; family Solirubrobacteraceae; genus Conexibacter. The sequence continues at coordinate 7,409 of JBJMLB010000117.1, forward strand.
GTTCGTCGGAGAGCGCGGGCCCGCTGTGGCGGACGGCTTCAATCACCGGCACCGCGTAGTCGGCGTGCCATGCGTTGGCCCGTCGGCGCACGAGCTCGGTGCTGCGACGGACCTGCGCGAGATCGTCGTCCCTCGGCAGCCGCGCGAGCTGGGCGAACGCGGCGCGCTCCGCAGCGCGGCCGGTGCGGTAGGGCGCGAGGAACTGCGGCTTGCCGCCGAGCGCGTAGCCGCGCACGCCGCTCTCCTGGTTGAGGAATGCGGTCACGAGGTTGAGCTGCGCGAGGACGGCCGGCCCGTTGCGGTCGAGCACGATGCTGCGGGCGTCGTTGAGCCGCAGGATCGCGACGACCCCCAGGGCGGTCCCGGCGGCGGTCACGAGCGCGAGCGCGCTCGCCGCCAGCGCGAACCACTGGCTCGTCGTGTAGCGCCGCACGAGCGGCGGGCGCTCGGGCCGCTTGCGCCCGTCGCTCACGAACCCCGCCTCGCGGCCACGACGACCATCGCCACGTCGTCGGTGAGGTCGCCTCCGTGCAGACGCTCGACCTCGGTCACGATCTCGTCGAGCAGCGGCGAGGCGTCGGCGAGGCGCGTCGGGTCGCCGTCGACCCGCTCCTCGAGCAGCGCGACGAGCCGCTGCTCACCGAGCCGCTCGGAGCCCTCGCCGACGCGACCGTCGATCAAGCCGTCCGTGTACAGCAGCAGCGCCCAGTCGCCAGCGAAGCGCAGCGCGTTGCTCCGCCATCCGCCCGGCTCGACGAAGCCGAGCGGCGGCGTGACGTGCACGGGCTCGAGCGCACGCAGCCCCTCGCCGTCTACGAGCACGGGAGGCGGATGCCCGGCGAGCCGCAGCTCGCCCTCGTCACGATCCGGCGCCACGCTGAGCATGCAGAGCGTCGCGAAGATCGCCGGCGCGTGGCGTTCGTGGACAAGCACCTGCTGCAGCAGCGCGAGCGCGTCGTCGGGCGGCGCCTGCGCGAGCATCAGCGTGCGCCAGGCGACGCGCAGGCAGGCGCCGAGCGCCGCCTCGTCGGGACCGTGGCCGGAGACGTCGCCGATCAGCACGTGCAGCGTGCCGTCCTCGAGCTCGACCGCGTCGTAGAAGTCGCCGCCGCGCAGCGAGCGGCGGCGACCCGGCCGGTAGGTCGTGCTGACCGCGATGCGCGGATCGCGCAGCAGCGCCTGCGGCAGCAGCCCGCGCTCGAGGCGCGCGTTCTCGCGCGCATGCAGCCGCGCCTCGATCAGCTCGCGCTGCGAGCGGTCGGCGCGGCAGCGCTCGATCGCGTAGCGGATCGCGCGCGCGAGCAGCGGCCCGTCGACGCTGCCCTTCACGAGGTAGTCCTCCGCGCCGCGCGAGAGCGCGTCGACGCCGCGCTGCTCGTCCTGGTGCCCGGTCAGCACGACGATCGCCGCATCAGGCGCGGCGGTCCGCAACCGCTCGACCGCCTCCAGGCCCATCGCATCAGGCAGGCCGAGGTCGAGCAGCACGCAGTCGATCCCGCCGGGCAGCATCTCCGCCGCCTCCTGCAGCCGCTCGACGCGCATCACGTCGACGTTCGGCGCCACGCCGGCGAGCAGCGACTCGACGAGCAGCGCGTCGCCGGGGTCGTCCTCGACGAGCAGGAGCTGGATGGGGAAGGAGAGCGACATCGCTGGCTGAATCCTCGCACTCCTGACCCACAGCCCGCGAGGCCGAGCAGCCCGAGGACCGGACAATCGGCCCCCGGACCTCCCAACGCTAGGCGAAACGCTTCATCGTCTCGTACAGCAGCAGGACCCGCTCGATCTCCCGGCGACGCGACCGCCGCCTCTCGAGCTCCCGCTCCCTGAGGAGAACGATGTCGATCGGGTTGACCGAGTGGCCCGGTATGCGATCCACCCATGTCCCTCCGCGCTCGCTACGGCCCATGCGCGGAGCGTCGAGCGACAGCGGACGGTCACCGCTTCCGCGCGCCTCGGAGAGCGCTCTTCGCAGGTCGCCGTCGAGCCGGTGCGCGAGCACGCCGCCGTAGTACTGCTTGAACCCGGACCTGCCCTGCCAGTCGAGGAGCGCATGCAGGAGCGCCTCGCAGGCGATCTGCTCGAGGTCGGCGTCGACGCGACAGTGCCGTCTGCGCGCGATCCCACGCGCGTACGCGGACAGCAGCTCGCCCAACTGCTGGTAGCACCCGCTGCAGCCGCACCAGGCCGCCACGTCGATGCGGTGCGTGGAGGATCCAGTGCGGTTCGTCACTCTGCAGAGCCGCGCGTTGAGGAGTTGGCGCCTGTGCGCGCGGTGCTCGATGCGCCCGAGCGCCACGTCTTCGTCGTCGTCCGCGCCCGCCAGGCGCGCGGCGGCTCTGCGCACATCGACGCGAATGCCGTGTCGGCTGCCGGCGTCGCGGATGCGGCCGAGGCTGCGGACCCGCTCGCGCGGGTCACGGGTCGGGTCGCTCGCGTAACGCTGAGCCGACGAGGCCCCCAGCCGTATGCCGTGTTCGTCCGCGAAAGCGCGCAGCTCGCTCGGCGTGATGCGCGGACGCCCGACCGCCGACGTCGCCGTCCGCGACGGCATCAGCCGGCATGCCGCGGTGAAGTCGCCCCGTGCCTCCGCGAGCAGACGGGAGGCGGCGTCGAAGCTGAGTTCGCGTCTCAGCTCCGTCGCCGCAAGATCGACAAGCCGCGCCGGCAGGACGACGTGCTCACGCGCCTTGGCGTAGCCGAAGCGGTTGTACAGCGACCGGGCCCGTGCGCGGCCGATCACGTGGCCGCACTCGTACGCCAGGTGCACGAGCGCAGCAACCGGGTCGGCTTCATCAACGACGCTCATGCCGCGACCGGGCCGTAGGTGCCGCGGTCGGTCAAGCACACGACGCCGCGATCGAGCAGCTCAGCACACGCGATGGCGACGAGGTGCTCGGGAGCGCTCAGCGTGAGCGCGAGCCGGCGCTCGTCGAGGCCTCCCGGGTCGGCGGCGATCATGGCGGTGACCTCGCTCGCGAGTCCCTGGGCCGGCTCGCCGGCGAGCCTCCAAGTTCTCGTGCGCCCTTCGCCTTCGAAGGTCGCAAGCTGCTTCAGAACCAGCTCGCGGCCCCAGTCGGCGATCTCGGGATAGGTGCGACCGGTCCGCTCGTGCAGTTGCTCGGAGGTGACCGGCGCGAGCCGGCCGATCAGCCCGAGCAGCTCGTCGGGCCCGGTGCACGGCTCGATCCCACGCAGCCGCTGGCTTGTCGAGACTTCGCGCGGCGCGCGGTAGAAGCGCCGCGACGTGGGACCCGTCGCCGCCAGCCGCCCGGCACGCGCAAGCGACTGGAGCTTGCGCCCCACCTGCTTCGGATCGCCACCGAGCGCCGCCAGCACCTGCGCACGCCGGACGGGTCCATGTCTGACGACGTAGTCGCGCACCTGCTCCCGGCTGGGGACGACGGCGGCATCGCCTCCGCCCGAGCGCGGTCGCGGGTCCTTCCCTGCGCGGGCCGACGGTTCGGGCGGATCGTCGCCGGTGCCGCTGGGGCCAGCGGCGTTCTCGCGGTACTGCTCCGCGGCGTAGACCTGAATACGGCGGGCGACCTCCGCCTCCCGCTCGCTCCGCTCAACCTCGGCGTCGATGGCGGTCATCATCGAAACGGCCATGTCTGGAAACCTCCTCGTAGTGTGGAAGCGTCCCCCGGCAGCATTGAGAAATGCTGCTGTCCATTTACAGCCCGTGCGTGCGTTACGCCATTACGGCAGACGCGCACATGCCGCTCGTTGCGAAGAAAACCGGAATATCAACACTCCGTATAAGGATCAATATTCGACTTGGTGACGTCGGCCGCGTGACGGGCGTTCCGTGACGTGATAGATCACCGCTTGGCAGGCTCGACACCAGAGCTTCGCGCTGCGGCGGACGGTCCACGTCAAGGTGCACCCCAAGCTCGGGAGCATTCCGGACACGTCAAGGTGATGTGGCGCTGATCAACCCGAACAGGAACGCGCTGTGGCGACGGTCTGAAGCAGCCCGTCCCCACTACAAACCGAGTGGGGTCGAGCGGCGGACCTCCAGCACTTGCAGGGACATCCGCATCCGAGGTGCTACACCAGTCAGTGGGGGGAGCAGGATTCGAACCTGCGTAGGCAGAGCCAACGGGTTTACAGCCCGTCTCCTTTAACCACTCGGACATCCCCCCGAGCAAGGGACGCGAAGTCTAGCGAGACGCGCCTGCTCCGTCGCCCCCGAGGGCCGACGGAGCAGGCGAACGCATCTCGCGAATCAGGAAGCGTCGCGCAGGCGCTGCGCCACGGGCAGCGCCTCGAGCTTCTTGAGCGTGTGGTTCTCGATCTGGCGGATCCGCTCGCGCGTCACGTTGAAGGCGCGACCGACCTCCTCCAACGTCCGCGGGCGACCGCCCGAGAGACCGAAGCGCATCTCGATCACCTCGCGCTCGCGCTGCGGCAAGGCAGCCAGAGCACGGCGGACGTTGTCGCGCCGCAGGTTCTCCGAGGCGAGCTCGAA
>JBJMLB010000118.1:0-12758 GCA_045805465.1 Conexibacter sp.
CGCGGCGTGCCGGCCGAGCGAATCCATCGCGAGGTCTTCCACGCCGACGACGCGCCGCCGCCTGCGGCGCGGCCGGGCGAGCAGGCGGCCGAGCACGCGGCGACCGCCACGGCGCTGCTCGGCGGGCGCGCGACGAGCTTCCCCGTGGCGGCCGGTCAGACGGTGCTCGACGCGCTGCTGCAGGTGCGCGGCGACGCGCCCTACGCCTGCAAGGGCGGCGTCTGCGGCACGTGCCGCGCGCGCGTGACGAGCGGGGAGGTGCGGATGGACCGCTCCTACGCACTCGAGCAGACCGAGCTCGACGCCGGCTTCGCGCTGACCTGCCAGGCGCGGACGCTCACCGAGCACGTCGAGCTCGACTTCGACGCCTGAGCGTCCTCTCGGCCTCGACGGCCGCGGCCGAGGGCGGGAGCGCAGCCTCTGCGCGCCCCCGCCCCCTGCGGCTCAGGCCGTGACGGCGGCGGCCGGTGCGACGAGCGGCCACGGCCGCTCGCGCTCGATCGCCGCGCTGACGTGGAAGACCGCGACGTCGTCGTAGGTCGGCCCGACGACCTGGACCGCGGTCGGCAGGCCGGACGCCGACTGGCCGGACGGCACGCTCATCACCGGGCAGGAGCTGAACATGTTGAACGGCAGCGTCATCGCGTCGGCGCTGAAGTCGCGGAACGGGATCGTCACGCCGGCCTCGTACGGCAGCCGGCGGAAGGTCGGGGCGAGCAGCACGCGGTACTCCTCCAACATGCGGCCGAGCGGCGGGTACAGCCGTCCCTCCAGCTCCATGCCCGCGAGCTGGGCGCCGGGCGGCAGCGTCTGCGAGACGGCCGCGAAGTCGAGCGCGTAGTCGGTCATCAGCGCCCGCTCCTCCTCCGGGATCGACGCGACGCCGGCGCCGAAGATCGACCCGAGGTGGGCGAGCCCGGCCTCGACGATCTCGCTCGTGGTCCAGGGCAGCTCGACCTCCTCGACGATCGCGCCGGCCGCGCGCAGCGCGTCGGCGACCGCCCGCAGGTTGGCGGCGATCTCCGGCTCGACGTCGAAGTCGCCGAGCCGCTCGCAGAGCGCGATCCGCCAGCCGCGCACGTCGCCGAGCGACTCCGGGATCTCGAGCTTCGGGCGCAGCGAGACGACGTCGTCGGGGTGCGGCCCGGCGATGACGTTCTCGAGCAGGCGCACGTCGGCGACGGTGCGCGCCATCGGCCCCTCATGGCAGTAGTAGTCGCGGTTGACCGGCGCGAACTCGGGCACGCGCCCGTGCGGGGGCTTGAAGCCCAGCACGCCGCAGAAGGCGGCGGGGATGCGGATCGAGCCGCCGATGTCCGAGCCGGTCGCCAGCGGCGCGTAGCCGGCCGCGAGCGCGGCGCCGGACCCGCCCGAGGAGCCGCCGACCGCCGCGTTCGCGTCCCACGGGTTGCGCGTGACGCCCCACAGCCGCGAGTGCGTCACCGGCGCGCAGCAGAACTCCGGCGTCGAGGTGCGGGCGTGCACGATCCCGCCGGCGTCGAGGATCCGCTGAACGAACGCGGCCGTCGCGTCGGCGACGCGGTCCTTGTGCAGGAGCGACCCCTCGGTCCACGACAGGCCCGCGATCGGCGCCTCCTCCTTGGTGGCGACGGGCAGCCCGTCGAGCGGCCGCGCCGGATCGCCGCCGGCGGCGTAGCGCTGCTCGGCCGCGCGGGCCTGCTCGAGCGCCTGCTCGTCGTAGCGGCAGGGCAGCGCGTTGACGGTCGGCTCGAGCGCGTCGGCGCGTGCGAGCACGGCCTCCATCAGCTCGACGGGCGACAGCTCCTTGCTGCGGAAGCGGGCCAGCGCCTCGGTGGCCGACAGCTCGTGCAGGGCCGTCATGCGAGGTCGCCGCCGGTCAGGGGGTGAGCGGGGACGTAGGCGATGCGCATCGGATCTGAACGCTCCTCGGGAGTCGAAGATGGGCGAGCATGGCTTGCACCAGGCCGCTTCGATCATAGGCTTTGTCAAAACCTTTGACAAGATGTGGCGCAGCGGCCTGGATACACGATTTCCGGCCCGCATATCTGCGACAGTCCCACCGTGGCCTCGACCCGCAAGCGCCCGCTGCCGCGCGGCAGCCTCGACCGCGAGACGATCGTCGCCGCCAGCCTGCGGCTGCTCGACGAGAAGGGCACGCGCGGCTTCTCGATGCCCGCGCTCGGCCGCGAGCTGGGCGCCGATCCGAGCGCCGTCTACCGGCACTTCTCCAGCAAGGAGGAGCTGGTCCTGGCGATCACGGACGAGGTCGTCGCCCAGCAGGACATCGCGTCGATGCGGGCCGGCTGCTGGGTCGAGACGCTCGCCGCGATCGCGCGGCACATCTGGGACCTGGGCGCCTCGCAGCCGGCGCGGATGGCGCTGACCGCGTCGCGCACGGCGGCGATGCCGGGCACGTTCGCCGCCGCCGACTTCATCGTCGGCGTCTTCCGCGACGCCGGCTTCGAACCGGACGAGGCCGCGCGCCTGTACCGCGCCTTCGCGGACTTCGCCCTGTCGGCCACGCAGCAGCGCGCCCTGCTGCTCGACCTCGGCCCGGACGCGCAGGCGATCGATGCCCGCAGCGAGGCCGCGTTCCGCTCCGCCGACCCGCGACGCTACCCGAACCTCGCGACGGCGGGAGAGACGATCGCCACGCGTACGTGGACGGACTCCTTCGAGCTGGTGCTCGCGCTGCTGCTCAGCGGCATCCAGGCGCGTGCCCCGAACCGCTGCGCGGGCCACGAGCACACGCTGCGCCCAGTGGCCTGAGCCGCCTACGACGGCCGGGCAGGGGAGTGCGCGTTCGCGTCCGCCGCCTGCTCGAGCGTCCTGAAGTGCTGCTGCGCACGCTCGTGCCACAGCGCGTGGCGCTCGTGGAAGAGCGCGTGCGCGCGGCTGCGCGGCCAGCGCGGGGGCAGCAGTGCCTCCGGTATGTCGGGGTCGAGGAACGGGAACTTGCGCCAGGCGTGGACGAGCTCCGTCTGGGCGCGGAAGATCGCCTCGGGGCGACTCGGCCGCAGCCGCGAGAAGCGCGTGAGGAACGCGTCGTAGGCGGCGGCGAGCGCGGCGAGGTCCCACGCCTGGGCGATCACGCGCGCCGGGTCGCCGAGCGAGCCGATCTCGGCGTGGAAGGTGGTGAGCTCGGCGATCGACCCGTCGACGATCCGCGGCAGCTCGCTCTCGCGCTCGAGGTGCGGGGAGATCCACAGCCCGCCGCCGAGCGAACCGAAGCCCTGCCAGGCGAGCTGGGTGCGCGCCTGGTGGCGCACGTCGCGGCGCTCCTCGGGCACACGCAGCGCGACGAGCAGCCACCGCTCGTCCCACGTCCAGGGGCTGCCGAAGCTGTAGATGCGCGTCGCGCCGCTGCGCAGCATGCCCGCGGTCTCCTCGCTGAGGCGCATGCGCGAGCGGCGGCCGCGGCGCTCGGTGCGCAGCCAGCTGGCGGTCACGCTGCGCGCGAGCGCCTGGCGCGCGGCCTGGGTGCGGTGGCCGAGCGACTCGAGCGCGGCGACGAGGGTCTCCTGCCAGACCTCCTCGCCGGCCGGAACCATGTACTCCCCGAGCACCGTCAGGAGCACCGAGCGGGCTGCCGGTGCGCCGACGGAGCGGCGTCGCAACTGGTCGTCCACGAGCGGCGCGGACACTAGCAACCGCCCCGTCACGGAAGCGCGGCTTGCAGCGCGACGATCGCTGCGAGCGTCGCCTCGGGCGCCTCGAGGTGCGGGTTGTGCCCGCCGGGGACGTGGAGCCGCTCCGGCGGCCGCGGCGCCGCGGCCTCGATCCGGTCGAGCTGGGCGAGTGAGCCGTAGGCGTCCTCGACGCCCTGCACGAGCAGGGCGGGCGCGTGCAGCCGGGCCGCCTCCTCGTCCAGCGTCCAGGCGCGGAAGGCGGGGTCGAGCCACACGTCACACCAGCCCCAGAAGGCCGCATCGGGGTCGGCGTGGTGGCGGGCCAGGCGGCCGCGCAGGTCGCCGTCGACGTAGCGCGCTCGCACCTGCTCGATCGCCGCGACGGTGACGTCTTCGACGAAGACGTGGGGCGCCAGCAGGGCGACGCCGGCGACGTCGTGGTGTGCCGCGTGGATCAGCGCGATCGAGGCGCCGTCGCTGTGGCCGATGAGCAGCGGAGCGGACGCGCCGGCCTGCGCGAGCACGGCGGGGAGCACCTCGAGCGCCTCTTCGTGGAAGAAGGCGGGGGTGCGCGGGCGCGGCGGCGGCTCGGAGTGTCCGTGGCCGAAGCGCGAGAACGAGAGCACGTCGCGGCCCGTCGCCGCGTGCAGCTGCGCGGGGAAGTCGCGCCACAGGGCGACCGACCCGAGCCCCTCGTGCAGCAGCACGAGGGGCCGCCGTCCGGCGTCGCCGCGCAGGCGTGCACCCTCCAGGCGCCGGCCGTCGACGTCGAGCTCGAGCGGCTCCACGCTCAGCCGGCGGGCTCGGAGCGGTCCGCCGTCGGCGACTGCTCCCCGGCGCCGGCCAGCAGGCGGGCGATGTCGGCCGGCCATGGCGTCGCGCGGCCGCTGGCGCGGTCGATGAAGCAGGTGGTCAGCGCGCCGCGGCTGGCCGTCCCGTCGGGTCCGTGGACGGCGAGCGCGTAGCGGACGGAGCTGCGTCCGACGGTAAGCACAGACAGCTCGACCTCGACGAGGTCGTTGAAGCGCAGCGACCGCTCGAAGCGGGCCTCGATCGCGACGCGGGGGGTGAGGCCGAAGGTGCGATCGGCGATGCCGAGCGCCGTGTGCAGCGCGGCCTCGGCTGCCTCGGCGAGCCGGAAGACGGATGTCCAGTGGTAGATGCCGGCGGCGTCGGTGTCCATCCACTCGATCCGCCGCCGCAGGGCGATCCTCGCCGGGTCCGGCATGTCGGTCGGCTCGGTCATCCGCGCCGCCCTCCGGCCGCGTCCGGCTGCGAGTCGTCGAAGTCTTCGCGCACGGCCTCGAAGTAGGAGCGGCAGGCGGCGCACTGCCACTGGGCGGTGATGATCTGGCCGCCCCACTGGCCGACGCGGACGGCGTCGGCCGCGTCGCAGAAGGGGCAGCTCATGCCGCCCGCCGGCGCCGCGCCGGATCCCACTTCGACCAGTCGGTCGGCTCGGGCAGTTCCAGCTCGACGCCCTCGGCAGCGAGCAGGTCGCGCACCCACGTGCGCACGACCTCGCGCTGGGCGGCCGGGCTCTGGCCGACCATCCCCTCGCGCAGCGCGGCGGCGAAGCCGGCGTCGTCGTCCGGTCCGGCCCAGTGGCCGGCCTGCTCCCACGTCTCGCGCAGCCGCGCGACCAGCTCGTCGCGGGCGGCCCCGCCGCCGCGGCACAGGCGCTTGGCCCATGCCTCGGCATGCACGCGGTGCGAGCCCTCCTCCTGGAGGATCTTGCGCGCGCGCGAGGCCATCGCCTCGACCGAGGACTCCGTGCAGGCGGCCACGAAGGTCGTCAGGACCGCGTCGACGAGCATGTTCGCGGCGATCAGCGAGGTCCAGTCGGCGAGGCCGTCGTCGAGCAGCGCGAGGCGCCGCGCGGCGTCGACCTCGGCGTCCTCGACGCCGAGCGCCTTCAGCACGGGGTAGGTGGAGCGGGCGTGGCCCAGCTCGTCCTGCGCCATCGCGGCGGCCGCGACGGCCGACTCCAGCGTCGGCGCGCTCACGGCCCAGTCGGCGTAGCAGCGGCCGAGCGCCGCCTTGTTGTCGGCCAGCGATCCGACCAGCGAGATCATCGTCTCCTGGGCGGTGGCCGGGGTGGTGGTGCTCATGCTTTGATGGCCTCTCGGATCTCGGAGCGGGGCACGATGACCATCTCGATCCACGGGTGCTCGTCGTAGATCGAGCGGGCGGCGACGAGCGCGAGCTCCTCGTCCTCCTCGGTCACGGTGCCGACGTGGTGCAGCGGGTGCTCGTACGCCTGGCGGGCGAACACCTCCCAGACGCGGTCGCGGCGATCGAGCCTCATGCGACGATCCCCAGGCTACGCATCGTGGCGCGCGCCTCCTCGCGGATGCGGCCGCGCGTCCAGACCGGGTCCCACACGACCTCGATGCGGACCTCGTCGACCTCCGGCTCCTGCAGCAGGCGCTCGCGGATGTCGCCTTCGATGAACTCCGTCGCCGGGCAGCCCATCGCGGTGTAGGTCAGCTCGATCTCGGCCGTGCGCGCCTCGGGGCGGTAGGCGAGCGAGACGATCAGGCCCATGCCGACGACGGAGATCGGGATCTCCGGGTCCTCGACGTCCTGAAGCGCCTGCCACAGGCGCGCCTCGACCTGCTCGGCGGGGGACAGCGGCCCGGCCGCCGCCGCCTCGCGCTCGGCCTGCTCGCGGGAGACGAGGGTCGCGCCCATCACGCCGCCGCCGCCAGCTGCGAGCGGTGCCCGCGCTGCAGGCGGGTGACGTACTCGACGTTCATCGGGCCGCGGCGCTTCCAGCGCTGCTGGACTTCCTCCCACGTGATCGGGCCGTCCTCCAGCAGCCACCGCTTGCGCTCCTCGTCGAAGGCGGCGGGGAAGGGGCAGTCGATCGCCCAGCGCTGCTGCTCTTCGTCCCAGTGCGCGGGGACGTGGATGCCGACCTCCTCCATGAACGGCACGACCTCGGCCATCCAGGCCTGGCGCAGCTCGTCGTTGGAGAGGCCCTTGAAGCCGTACTCGAGCTGGACGCCGTGCTTCTTCTTGGCGTCGGGGAGCCCGAACCACTCGAGTGTGAGGATGAACATCCAGTCGGCGGCCGTCTGGATGCGCGCCTTCTCGACCGGGTCGGCGCACAGCTTCTTGACCCACGTGCGGCCGTGGCGCAGGTGGAAGGTCTCCTCCTTGTCGACCTTCGCGAGCGCTCGCTTCCACGGCCCGAAGGTCGAGGAGCGGTGCACGTCGGAGAGCAGCACGAAGCCGGCCTGGTCGTACAGCGCGTTCGCCATCACAAGCTCGTGCCAAGAGTCGAGCGGCACGTCGAACGCGTACGGGTACTTGAAGGCGGAGGCGTCACGCTCGTAGATCAGCGCGCTCATGTCGACGCCGAGGTCGCCGAGCAGGCGGTAGCCGATGTGGGCGTGCGCGAGCTCGTCCTGCACGATCGAGACGGCCGAGCCGAAGTTGTTCAGCGCCGGCGCGTGGCGGGCGGCCGCGCGCAGGTAGGCCGGGGCGCTCACGAGCTCCGTGTCGGCCGAGACCGTGAGGATGCGGCGGATCCCTCGCAGGTACTCGGGCGACATGTGCTGCAGGCCCTCGACGAGCTTGCCGCCGGCAAGGCGCTCGCGCACCTGCTCCTCCGTGCATTGCGCCAGCTCCTCCACCGGGAGCGCGGTAGGCGTCATGGGATCTCCTCTGAGATATGACATATACGTGACGAACGGAAGAATAAAGTAGATCACCCTGCGGGCGCAACACGGCGCTGACATATGACAGCAGCGTGACGTACGACACGGTATAGTCGCTACAGAGATGGAGTCCGGAACGCTGCACGGCGCGCTGGCCGTCGACCTGGAGGCGGGCGTCCTGACGCTGACGCTCGATCGGCCGGAGCGGCGCAACGCGATCGACCCCGCGATGCGGGACGCCCTCGCACGCGCACTCGACCAGGCGGCGGCCGACCCCGAGGTGCGCGCGGTGATCCTCACCGGCGCCGGCGGCGCCTTCTGCGCGGGCGGGGACCTCGACAGCTTCGACGAGCTCCATGACGTGCGCGCCTACCGCCACGTCTCGCACCGGCTGACCGATCTCGTCGAGTCGATCGAGCGGCTGGAGAAGCCGGTCGTCGCCGCGATCGACGGCGTCGCGACCGGCGCCGGGCTGGCGCTCGCATTGGCATGCGACTGGCGCGTCGGCTCGCCGGACGCGCGCATCCTCTTCCGCGAAGGCCGCATTGGGCTCGTGCCCACGCACGGCGGGCTCACCCGCCTCGTCAAGCTGCTCGGCCTCGCACGCGCGAAGGAGCTGCTGCTCGGCGGCGAGGACCTCGACGCCGCGGCGGCGCTGCGCGCCGGCCTGCTGTCCGAGCTGAGCGAGCCGGGCGAGCACCTCGTCCTCGCCCGCGCGCGCGTGCAGCGGATGCTGCGGCGCGCGCCGCTGTCCTACGGAGCCGCCAAGCGCGTCCTCCAGCTGGCGGCCGACGTCGACCAGCGCAGCGCGATGCTGGCCGAGTCGCTCGCGCAGGCGGCGCTGTTGCAGAGCGCCGACCACCACGAGGGCCTCGCGGCCGCGCGCGAGCGGCGCGAGCCCCGCTTCGAGGGACGCTGACGATGCGCCCGACCGACTTGAACAACCACTGAGGAGACGCGCCGCGATGGAAGCAGCCATGTTGATCGGCGGGGAGTGGCGGCAGGCCGCCTCCGAAGAGCGGATCGAGGTCGTCAACCCGGCGACGGAGCAGGTCGTCGGCGCCGTCCCGGCCGGCGATGTCGCCGACGTCGAACTGGCGGTCGAGACCGCCGCGCGCGCGTTCAAGGACTGGTCGCAGACGGACGTGGAGCGGCGCGCGTCGATCCTCGCGAAGGCCGCGGCGCTGATCGAGGAGAACGCAAAGGCGCTCGCCGCCACGCTCACCTCCGAGCAGGGCAAGCCGCTCATGGAGGCGGTCGGCGAGGTCAACCACCTCGCCCACGGCGTCCGCTTCTACGCCGAAGCGGCGACGAAGGTGCAGGGCACCTATCAGGACCTGCCGTCCGCCTTCGGTCCGGCGTTCGGCATGGTGATGCGCCGCCCGATCGGCGTCTGCGCGGCGATCACGCCGTACAACTTCCCGCTCACGCTGCTCGGCACGAAGGTCGCGCCGGCGCTCGCGATGGGCAACACGGTCGTCGCCAAGCCGGCCGCCACGACGCCGCTGGCGACGCTCGAGGTCGCGCGCCTGTTCGCCGAGGCGGGCGTGCCCGACGGCGTGCTGAACGTCATCACCGGGCGCGGCGCGGTCGTCGGCGACGCGCTCGTCGGCCACCCGCAGGTGCGGCGCGTCGCGTTTACCGGCTCGACCGAGGTCGGCCGCCGCGTGGCCGCGCTCGCCGCGCCGCAGATGAAGCGGCTGTCGCTGGAGCTGGGCGGCTCGGACCCGGTGATCGTCACCGAGGACGCCGACGTCGACGCGGCCGTGAAGGCCGTGATCATCGGCCGCTACTGGAACGCCGGGCAGGCGTGCCTCGGCTGCAAGCGCGTGTTCGTGCACGACGCGGTCTACGACGCCTTCGTCGGCCAGCTCGTCGAGCGCGTTGCGCGCTACGAGCCGGGCGACGGTACCGTCAAGGCCGAGAAGCCGCGCCTGCGCATGGGCCCGATCCACACGCGCGCCGGCCGTGACGAGCTGCTCGCGCAGATCGAGGACGGCGTCGCCAAGGGCGGCGAGCTGCTCGTCGGCGGCGGCACCGGCACCTCCGAGCAGGGCTGGTTCCTGGAGCCGGCCGTCGTCGCCGAGCCGGGCGCGGACTCGCGGCTCGTGCGCGAGGAGGTCTTCGGGCCGGTCCTGCCGATCTTCCGCTACCAGGACTTCGACGACGCCCTCCAGCGGGCCAACGACACCCCGTACGGCCTCGGCTCGTCGATCTGGACGCACGACGTCCGCAAGATCCACCGCGCAGCGAAGGAGATCGACGCCGGCATGACCTGGGTCAACCAGATCCACTACGGATACGACGAGCTGCCCTTCGGCGGCATGAAGGACAGCGGCTTCGGCAAGGAGCACGGCCTCGAGGCGCTCGACAGCTACGTCGAGCTGAAGTCGGTCGTCGTCGGAGGGCTCGCCTGATGCCCGTCACGTTCTCCGCAGACGGCGGGGTCGGCACGATCACGCTCGACAACCCGCCGGCCAACTCCTACGACCTGACGGTCATGAGCGAGCTCGCCGCAGCCGTCGACGCGGCGATCGCGAGCGACGTCCGCGCCGTCGTGCTGCGCTCGGCGAGCGAGAAGTTCTTCTCCGCCGGCGCCGACGTGAAGAAGTTCCTCGACGGCGACGTCGCCGCCAACATGGAGATGATCCGCACCAGCCAGGCCGCCTTCAAGCGGATGGCGGCCGCCCCGCAGGTGTTCATCGCGCACATCAACGGCCACGCCCTCGGCGGCGGCCTCGAGATCGCGCTCGCCTGCGACCTGCGCTACGCGAACGAGGGCTCGTACAAGCTCGGCACGCCCGAGGTCACGCTCGGCCTGCTGCCCGGCAACGGCGGCACGCAGCGCATGACGCGGCTGATCGGGCCGGCGCGCGCGATGGACCTGCTCATCACCGGACGCACGTTCTCACCCCAGCGGGCGTACGACTGGGGCCTCGTCAGCGACCTGCTGCTTGCCGCCGAGGCGCAGGAGCGGATCGGCGCGCTCGCGCGCCAGTTCGCCGACGGTCCGGCGCTCGCGCTCGCGGCGATCAAGCGCTGCGTGCACGAGGGCGGCCAGCGCACGCTCGACGACGGCCTCGCGCTGGAGGCCGAGCTGGTCGAGCGGCTGTTCGGCACCCGCGACGCGAACGAGGGCCTGACCGCGTTCGTCGAGAAGCGCACGCCGGAGTTCACGGGCGCATGAGCACGACGACCGAGGCGCTGCGCCGCGGCGCGTTCATCGACGGGGAGATCCAGCCGCTCGGCGAGCAGACGCTGGAGATCCGCAACCCCGGCAGCGGCGAGCTCGTCGGCCACGCGACCGCCGCCGACGCGGCGACCGTCGACGCGGCCGTGCGCGCTGCCCACGCCGCCTTCGCCGGCTGGTCGCGTCGCGGCGTGGCCGAGCGCGGCGCGCTGCTCGTGAAGGCGGCCCACGCCTTCGAGGCGCGCGTCGAGGAGCTGATCCCCGGCCTCGTCGCCGAGCAGGGCAAGACGATCCGCGAGGCGCGCATCGAGCTGCGCAAGGCGGCCGACACGCTGCTGCACTACGGCGAGCTGGGCCGCGCCGTGCGCGGCGCCTCCGTCCACGGGCTGGCGCCCGGGGTGGAGGGGCGCGTGCTGCGCCGCCCGCTCGGCGTCGTGGCGGCGATCGTCCCGTGGAACTTCCCGACGACGCTGCTCTGCAACAAGCTCGGGCCGGCACTGCTGTGCGGCAACACGGTCGTCGCCAAGCCGGCCGACACGACGCCCTTCACGACGCTCGAGCTGGCGCGCACGCTGACGGAGGCCGGGATCCCGCCCGGCGTCTTCAACGTCGTGCCGGGCACCGGCCCGGTCACGGGCGAGGCGCTGATCGCGCACCCGCTCGTGCGCAAGGTCGCCTTCACCGGCTCGACGCCGACGGGCGCGCGCGTGATGGCGCTCGCCGCCGACGGGATCAAGCGCGTGACGCTCGAGCTGGGCGGCTCGGACCCGATGATCGTCTGCGACGACGCCGACGTGGCCGCCGCCGCGAGCGCGGCGGCGATGGGCCGCTTCTACAACTGTGGTCAGGCCTGCCTGGCGATCAAGCGCGTCTACGTCTTCGACGCGGTCGCCGACGAGCTGATCGAGGCGGTCGCCGCGAAGGCGCGCAAGCTGCGCGTCGGCCTTGGCCACGTGGAGGGCAGCCAGATCGGCCCACTGCACACCGAGCGCCAGCGCGAGCTGCTGGAGCGCCAGATCGCCGAGTCGCTCGCGAGCGGCGGCGAGCTGCTGGCCGGCGGCGGGCGCCCCGACGACCCGGCGCTGGCGAACGGCTGGTTCCACGAGCCGACGGTCGTGCTGGCGCCGGCGCACGACTCGCCGATGGCGCGCGAGGAGGTCTTCGGGCCGGCGCTGCCGATCTGGCGCGTGCGCGACCTCGACGAGGCGATCGAGCACGCGAACGACTCGCCGTTCGGCCTCGGCTCCTCGGTCTGGACGCGCGACCTCGACCGCGCCCAGCGCGCGGCCGCCGAGCTGGACTGCGGCTACACGTGGGTCAACTCGCCGACGAAGGTCTACGACGAGCTGCCGTTCGGCGGCGTCAAGCAGTCCGGCGTCGGCAAGGAGCACGGCTTCGAGGTGCTCGACGCCTACAGCGACCTCAAGTCGGTCGTCGTCAAGAGCGCGGTGCGGTGAGCGACCCGCTCTACTACGAGGACCTGGAGGTCGGGGGCGCCTGGGTCTCCGGCGCGCGCACGATCACGGAGGCCGACGTGGTCGCGTTCGCCGGGATCTCGGGCGACTTCAACCCGCTCCACGTCGACGCCGAGCACGCGGCCTCCACCGCGTTCGGCGAGCGCATCGCGCACGGCGCGCTGGTGCTCGCCGTCGCGACCGGGCTGCGTCAGCAGCAGGGCCTCTTCCGCGGCTCGCTGAAGGCGTGGCTGGGGATGCGCGAGTGGCGCTTCACCGCGCCCGTGCGCTTCGGCGACACGCTGCGCGTCCGCACCGAGGTCGCCTCGCGGCGCGAGACACGCGACCCCGCCGCCGGGCTCGTCGAGCAGGCCGTCTCGGTCCGCAACCAGCGCGACGAGGAGGTCGCGGCGGGCATCTTCGTCACGCTGATGCACCGGCGCGCGGAGGCGGCGGCGTGAGCGTCCTGCACTACGACGTGCCGGCGGTCGCGGAGCTCGACCGGCTGGAGGACGAGCTGGCGCGCGCCTTCGTCGTCCTACGCGACGCGCTCGCCCGCGGCGACCGCGTCGTCGTGACCGTCGCCGACCGCGACCTGCAGGGCGCGGGCGAGCCGGCCGCGGCCGCGCTCGCGCACGGGCTGCTCGGCCTCGTGCGGGCGCTCTCGATCGAGGGCCGCAAGCCCGGCTGGCAGATCAACCTGCTGTCGACCTCCGCCGACGTCGCCGCCGAGGAGCGGGCCACCTGGATCGAGCGGCTGGGCGACCCCGCGGGCGCGAGCGGAGCGGTCGTGCGGCTCGGCCACGAGCACCTCGGGCGGGTGCCGGCATGACCGCCG
>JBJMLB010000119.1:0-21291 GCA_045805465.1 Conexibacter sp.
GCCGGCGCGGCGCTGCGGGCGCAGCTGCGACCGCACGACCGCACGACGCGGCTGCTGCTGGCGAGTCTCGCCGGGCTCGTCGCGCTGGCCGCCGGCGAGGCGGCCCTGTCGATGCTCGTCGGCCCCGAGCCGTTCGTCGGCGCGCTCTACGGGACCGTCAAGAACCTCGCCACGATCGGCCCCAACCCGGTCGTCGACCGCGGGCCCGACTGGTTCAAGCTGTACGCCTCAGCGACCTCGGCGCTCTCGCTGGCGCTGATGGCGATCTTCACGGCGGCGCTCGTCGGCCGGCTGCTGGCTCCTCGCTTCACCGGCGTGCTCGGCCGCCGCACGCTCCCGCGCGCCGACCACGTCGTCGTCGTCGGCCTCGGTCAGGTCGGCCTGCGCCTGTGCCTGGAGCTGCGCGCGCTCGGCGTCCCCGTCGCGGCGGTCGAACGAGACCCCGACTCGCCGCACGTGCGGCTCGCGCAGCGCCTCGAGCTGCCGGTGGTGATCGGCAACGGCGGCGACCGCTTCGTGCTGGAGCGCCTGTCGCTGCACCGCGCGCGTGCGCTCGCGGCGGTGACGAGCGACGAGCTGACGAACATCGCCGTCAGCGTGACCGCGCTCGCGGTCGCGCCGCGCGTGCGCACCGTGCTGCGCGCGGGCAGCAACGACGTCACGCGCGAGACGCAGGTCCTGTTCCCGATCGGGGTCGCGCAGGACCTCCACCGGATCGCTGCCGCGACGCTCGTGGCCAGCGCGCTCGGCCGCGACGTCGTGCAGTCGTTCGTCCACGACGGCGCCAGCTACGTGCATCTCGCGGGCGACGCGATCGAGCGCTTCCCGGCCGTCGGAGGGGTGGCGACTTCATGAGTCAAACTGTGGAAGTACCTGAATTTCATTCACTTTACTTCTGCTCGAGCGGCCGGCAAGGTCTCTCCATGCAGACGCCCGGGAGGGAGGAGACATCCATCGCCTGGGTCGATGGCGGCGAGACGCCGCAGAGCTACCTCCGCGAGGCGACAGCCGACCCGCCGCTCGACTCGCCGGCCTACAAGTCGACCTGCTTGCGCCACCCGCGCGAGCCGCTGCTCTATCTGCCGCAGACGCTCACCGAGCTGACCGGCCCGGCGCTCGGCGAGACGACGCGGCTCGGCCCGCTCGACGACGACCTGACGCGTCAGCACTCCGGCACGCCGATCGGCGAGCGGCTGATCGTGCACGGCCGCGTGCTCGATACCGAGGGCAAGCCGCTGCGCGGGACGCTCGTAGAGATCTGGCAGGCGAACGCCGCCGGGCGCTATCTGCACAAGCGCGACACCTGGGACGCGCCGCTGGATCCGAACTTCGGCGGCGCCGGCCGCTGCGTCACCGACGACGACGGCTGGTACCGCTTCACGACGATCAAGCCCGGGCCGTACCCGTGGGGCAACCATCACAACGCATGGCGCCCCGCGCACATCCACTTCTCGCTGCTCGGCCGCGCCTTCGCGCAGCGGCTCGTGACGCAGATGTACTTCCCGAGCGACCCCTTCTTCCCGTACGACCCGATCTTCAACGCAGTCCGCGACGAGCGCGCGCGCGAGCGCCTGATCGCCACGTTCTCGATCGAGCACACGGTGCCCAGGTGGGCGCAGTGCTACCGCTTCGACATCCACCTGCGCGGCCCGGCCGCAACCCCCTTCGAGGCGGCGCTGTGATCTTCCCCGCGACGCCGTCGCAGACGGTTGGCCCGTACTACGCGATCGGGCTGCCGTGGCCGGAGGGCCCGCAGGTCGTCCCGGAGAAGACGCCGGGCGCGATCCGGCTGTCCGGCACCGTCTACGACGGGCGCGGCGACCCGATCCCGGACCACCTCATCGAGACCTGGCAGGCCGACCCCGAAGGGCGCTTCGCCGACCTCCGCGGCGCCGGCCCCGCCGGGCCCTCCCAGCTCGCGGGCTTCCGCGGCTTCGGCCGCTGCGGCCAGGAGATCGGCGACGGGACCTACGAGCTGCTGACGGTGAAGCCGGGGCGGGTGCCTGTCCGCCTGGGCGCCGACGGGAGCGAGGGGCTGCAGGCCCCGCACGTCGACGTCTCGCTGTTCGCCCGCGGCCTCCTGAACCGAGTCGTCACGCGGATCTACTTCCCGGACGAAGAGGAGGCCAACGCGGACGACCCCGTGCTGCGCTCGGTGCCACCCGGCCGACGCGCCACGTTGATCGCCGAGGCCGTTCCCGGGGGTTACCGTTTCGACATCCGTCTCCAGGGTCCGCGCGAGACGGTCTTCTTCTCCGTGTGAGAAAGATTAATTAATGGCGATAGGTTTTCTTCACGTTTGTGGCGCGCGGGCGCGGCTCGCGCCGCAGGCGCTCTTCGATGCCGGCGATCATCTCGTCGACGGTGCGCATGAACGCCAGATCGGCGCGCGGGCGCATGTGGCCGAGGTCGCCGGCCTCGGCGAGCAGCGGGAACTCCTCGCGCAGCTCCGGGTCGCTCAGCTGGAGCTCCGGGCCGCCGGCCTGCAGCGCCGCTCCGATCACGAGCTGCTCGAGGTTGAGGAGGATCTCCCAGGCGAACTGGAGGTCCCATCCCTTCTCGGTCAGCTCGCGCAGCTGCCACTCGTACGCGCCAAGCGCCGCGCGGTGCCGAACCGGCCGAAAAGACATGAACTCCACCGCATTCGGGTGCGCCGTCATCACCTCCCGGTAGGCGTAGGCGAACTCGCGCAGGACGTCCTGCCAGGTGGCGCTGCGCACGCAGCGGACGTCCGCTGCGATGTGCTCGCTGATGGCGTCGAGGATGTCGTCCTTCGTCGCGAAGTGGTGGTAGAGCGACGGACCGCTGACGCCGAGCCGACTGGCGAGGCGACGTGTCGAGAGGGCCGCGGCACCGTCGCTGTCGATGATCTCGAGCGCCGTCTCGACGATGAGCCGGTGGCTGAGGAGCGGGATGGACGGTCGCGCCATGGGTGCGAGATGTTGACAGGAGCGACGACGCAGGGTTACATCCAATGAGAAAACCTAGCGCCGTAAGATAAACGGAGGAGAGAGGTAACGCTATGAGGAGAGGCGCAATGAGGAGACGGGCAATGAGCCGCGGGGCGAAGGTCGCCGCGGTCGTCGCAGTCGCCGCCGCGGTGGCGGCAGCCGGCTGCGGAAAGTCGGCTGACAGCTCGAGCACCGCACAGACGAGCGAGAGCGCTCTGCAGGGCCTGTCGGCGACGACGCCGGCGGCCACGAAGGACGTCGACAAGGTGACGTGGGCGCTGTATCGCGGCACGAGCACCGTCGACCCGATCTACGCGTTCGACTACCCGGACAACTCGGTGCTGTCGGTCATGTGCGACTCGCTGCTGCGTCAGCAGCCCGACGGCGATCTCACCCCGGCCGTCGCCTCGTCGGTCGAGTACACCGACCCCAAGACGCTCGTGATCACCCTGCGTGACGGCGTCAAGTTCTGGGACGGCACGCCGGTGACGCCCGAGGACGTCGCGTTCAGCATCGATCGCCAGCGCGACCCGAGAAACGGCGGTCTCTACATCCCGACGATGAACCGCATCGCCTCGATCTCGCCGACCGGGGCCGACAAGGTCACGATCAAGTTCACCAAGCCCGACTACCTGCTGCGCGGCGAGCTCTCCTCGGCGCCCGGCGTGGTCACCTCCAAGAAGGTCGTGCTGGAGCAGGGCGGCAAGTACGGCACGCCCGGCGGCTCGATCATGTGCACCGGCCCGTACAAGCTGAAGTCGTGGAGCGGTGACACGCTCAGCGTCGTCGCCAACCCGGACTACTGGGACACGACGCTGCAGCCGCGCACCAAGGAGATCGACTTCAAGGGCGTGCCCGACGAGGCCGCGCTGACCGCGGGCCTGCAGACGGGCGAGATCGCCGGCACCTACGCCACGTCGCTCACCTCCCTCGACCAGCTCAGAAGCAGCGGCAAGGTCGACATCCACACCGGCCCGTCGTTCATCAGCGACGCGCTGATCGTCTCCAGCCTCAGAGGGGCGCTCGCGGACGCGCGCGTCCGCCAGGCGATCTCGCTCGCGCTCGACCGCAAGGGCGTCATCGACACGACGTACCACGGCCTCGCGCAGTACCCCCGCGCGATCGCCAACCCCGGCACCTGGGGCGCAGGACGCGCCGTGTACCAGGCGGCGTGGGACAAGCGCGAGCCCTTCACGACCGACATCTCGGCCGCAAAGAGACTCGTGCAGGAGGCCGGTGCCGGCGGCAAGACGATCGTGCTCGGCATGTCGAGCGAGATCAAGTCCATCGCGATCGAGTCCAACGTGCTGCGCAGCGCGGCCGAGGCGATCGGCATGAAGGTGCGCCTGAAGGCGGTCTCGGCGGCGAACTACATCTCGTTCTTCGTCGACCCGAAGGCGCGCGAGGGAGTCGACGGGTTCTTCACCCTCAACTACCCCGACTGGGCGGACCCGGCCGGGCTCTACAACTCGTTCGCATCGCCCGAGGGCGTGCAGAACTACTCCGGCTATAACAACCCCAAGGTGACGAGCCTGCTCGAAAAAGCCCGCTCGACGAAGGATCCGGAGGCACGCGCCAAGGTCACGGTGCAGGCCGAGGAGATCCTCAACAGAGACCTGCCGTGGATCCCGGTCGTGCAGCCGGACAACGAGCTGGTGATGGGCAAGGACCTGACGGGCGTGCCCGCGTCGTTCTCGTACATGAACGCGCCGTGGGCGGCCTCGCTGGGCGGAAAGGGCTGAGCTGATGACCCGGTTCCTGCTCCGACGCCTCGCGATGCTCGTCGTGACGCTGCTGGTGGCGAGCTTCGCGATCTTCGCGGCGCTGGAGCTGGTCCCGGGCAGCCCGATCGCAACCCTCTCCGGCGGCCGTACGCTGCCGCCGGAGAGCATCGCGGTACTCAACGAGCGCTTCAACCTGGACGAGCCGTTCCTGGCGCGGTACTGGGACTGGCTGACGGGCGCCCTCCACGGCGACCTCGGCATCTCGATCGCCAAGCGCCAGGACGTCTCGAGCCTGATCGGGGAGCGCATCGGCACGACGGCCATGCTGGTGCTGATGGCCGCGCTCATCATCGTCATCGTCGGGATCGCGCTCGGCGTGATCGGCGCACTGCGCCCCGGCTTCATCGACACGGGCGTGCTGGTGAGCACGACGATCGGCGTTGCCGTCCCGTCGTTCGTCGCCGCGATCGTCCTGATCGCGATCTTCGCGGTCAACCTCGGCTGGTTCCCGGCCTTCGGCTCGGGCTCCGGCTTCGGCGACCGAATATGGCATCTGACGCTGCCGTCGATCGCGCTGGCGGCGTCCTCCGTCGCCGTGCTCGCGCGCGTGACGCGTGCGTCCGTGCAGGCGGAGCTCAAGCGCGAGCACGTGCAGACGGCAGTCAGCCGCGGCATCCCGTGGCAGCTGGTGCTGCGCCGCCACGTGCTGCGCAACGCCGCGATCCCGATCACGACCGTGGCTGGCATCACGATCGCCTCGCTGATCGCGCTCTCCGCGGTCGTCGAGCGCGCCTTCAGCCTCGACGGGCTCGGCTCGTACCTGATCAACGCGGCGCTGTCGAAGGACTACGCGGTCGTGCAGGGGATCTCGCTCGTGCTGATCGTCTCCTTCGTCGCCGTCAACACGCTCGTCGACGTGCTCTACGCCGTGCTCGACCCGCGCGTCAAGCTGGGGAGCCGGGCGGCATGAGCGCAACCACCTCGATCCTGCGGCGCGCCCGCGTCGGCGGCCGCCGCGCGAAGAAGTCCGACGGTGGCCGTCTCGGCGTCGTCGGCGTGATCGCGCTCGTCGTCGTCGTGCTCGCGGCCCTGACCGCGATCTTCGGCCCGCTGCTGGCGCCGCACGACCCGAACGCGTCGAGCCTCTCGGCCGCGTACGTCGGCCCGGCCAGCGGCCATCCGCTCGGCTACGACGGGCAGGGCCGCGACCTCCTCTCGCGCCTGCTCACTGGGGCGCGCACCTCGCTGCTCGGCCCGCTGCTCGTGGTCGCGCTCTCGATGGTCGTCGGCGTGCTGCTGGCCGTCGTCTCCGCCTGGCGCGGGGGCTGGGTCGACAGCAGCATCTCGGCGTTCCTGGACGCGCTGTTCGCGTTCCCCGGGATCCTGCTCGCGATCCTCGCGACGGCGCTGTTCGGCGTCGGCGTGACGTCCGCGTCGATCGCGCTCGCGATCGCCTACACGCCGTACGTCGCGCGCACGGTCCGCTCCTCGGCGCTGCGCGAGCGGGCGCAGGAGTACATCGCCGCGCTCGAGGTGCAGGGCGCCTCGGCGGTCGTCATCTGCCTGCGCCACCTCGTGCCCAACGTCGGCTCGCTGATCGTCGCGCAGGCGACGGTCCTGTTCGGCTACGCGATGGTCGACCTCGCGGCGATCTCGTACGTCGGCCTCGGGGTGCAGCCGCCGCAGGCCGACTGGGGCGTGATGGTGGCCGACGGCCAGTCCGGCCTGCTGCAGGGCTATCCGGCGGAGTCGCTGCTTGCTGGCGCGTGCATCGTCGTCGTCGTCATCGCGTTCAACATCCTGGGAGCGCGCCTGAGCGGTCACACCGAGGAGGTGGGCATATGAGCGCGCTCGTCGAGCTCGAAGACCTGACCGTCCGGCTGCTCGTCGAGGGCGAGCTGCGGCCGGTCCTGTCCAACGTCTCGCTGACGATCGCACCGGGCGAGGCGCTCGGCCTCGTCGGCGAGTCCGGCTCCGGCAAGTCGATGACAGCGCGCTCGATCGCGCGGCTGCTGCCGGCCGGTGCGGAGGTCTCGGGCGCGATCCGCTACGACGGCAGAGAGGTCGGGGGCCTGCGCGGACGCGACCTGCGCGCGTTCCGCGCCGACGTCGGGTTCGTCTTCCAGGACCCGCGCGCCCACATCAACCCGGTGCGCCAGATCGGCGACTTCATGACCGAGGCGCTGCGCCTCGGCGGCGTCTCGCGCGCCGACGCGTCGCGCCGCGCGATCGCGGCGCTGGCCGACGTCGGCGTCAAGGACGGCGAGCGCCGCCTGGGCCAGTACCCGCACGAGCTGTCGGGCGGCCTGCTGCAACGCGTGATGATCGCGGCGACGCTGCTGACCGAGCCGCGGCTGCTGCTGGCCGACGAGCCGACGACCGCACTCGACGTGACAACCCAGGCGGAGGTGATGGCGATCCTCGACGAGCTGCGTCGCGACCGCGGGCTCGCGCTGCTGTTCATCACGCACGACCTCGATCTCGCCGGAGCGGTCTGCGACCGCACGGCGGTGATGTACGCGGGGGCCGTGGTGGAGACGCGCGACTCGGGCAAGCTGCACGACGACCCGCTCCACCCGTACACGGCGGCGCTGGCGGTCGCCCGCCCGCGCATCGACGAGACGGCCGAGCGTCTGACGACGATCGCGGGACGCTCGCAGTCAGCCTACGAGGCCCCGCCGTCGTGCCCCTTCTCGCCGCGCTGCCCGCACGTGCAGGAGCGCTGCGTCGCGGAGCGTCCGCCGCTGCGGGAGCTCGATGGCGGGCAAGTCCGATGCGTGCGCGCGGAAGAGCTGCGCGGCGACCTGGCGGTGAGCTCCCATGGATGAGCCGGTGCTGGAGGCGCAGGGACTGCGCAAGGAGTACGGCCAGCTCGTCGCGGTCGACGAAGTCGACCTCAAGGTGCCGGCCGGCGGGTCGCTGGCGATCGTCGGCGAGTCCGGATCCGGCAAGACGACGGTCGCGAAGATGATCGTCGGGCTCGCGCGCCCGACGGCGGGGACGATCCGCGCCTGCGGGCACGACCGCTCGCTGCCGGCGCGCTCCGCGAAGGAGCGGCGCCGGCGCGGCAGCGAGGTGCAGATCGTCTTCCAGGACCCGTACGCGTCGCTCGACCCGCGCCAGTCGGCGGAGGAGACGCTGGACGAGGTGCTGCGCCTGCACGGCCGCGGCGACAAGGCGGCGCGCCAGGCGCGCGTCGCCGAGCTGGGCGAGCTCGTCGGCCTCGACGGGCGCATGCTGCGGGCCCGTCCGCAGCAGCTGTCCGGCGGCCAGCGCCAGCGGATCGCGATCGCCCGTGCGCTCGCCGCGCAGCCGCGGGTCGTGATCCTCGACGAGTCGGTCGCGGCGTTGGACGTCTCGATCCAGGCGCAGGTGCTCAACCTGCTCGCCGACGTGCGCGCGGAGACGGGCGTCTCCTACGTGCTGATCAGCCACGACCTCGCGGTCGTGCGCCAGCTGACCGATCACGCGATCGTGATGCACAACGGGCGCGTCGTGGAGGAGGGGCCGACCGGCCCCCTGCTCGACGACCCGCAGGAGGAATACACCAAGCGACTGCGCGCGAGCGTCCCGCGTCCCGGCTGGAAGCCGGTGCGCAGCGCCCGCGTCGCCGAAATCAAGGGGACTTCATGACTCCGCTGGACCTCGCACTCGTCTCGGGACGGGTGCGCACGCTGGACCCCGCCCGTCCCGCCGCCGCCGCGATCGGGATCGCGGGCGGAGAGATCGTCGTCGTCGGAGACGACGACGAGGTCCGCGCCCGCTGTGGGTCGGAGACGCGCGTGATCGACCTCGACGGCGCCGCCGCCCTGCCGGGGCTGATCGACAGCCACTTCCACCCGTTCCTCGGGGCCGAGGCGACGCGCGGCGTGGACCTGATGGACGCCCGCACGCTCGAGGAGATCTGCCGCCGCATCGCCGATGAGCGCGCCCGCTGCGCGCCGGACGAGTGGGTGCTCGGCTACGGGCTCGACTACAACGCCTTCGCCGCCTCCGGCATCGGCGGTGACCTGCTCGTTGAGGCCGTCGGCGGGGCGCCGACGCTGTTGACGTTCATCGACATGCACACCGCGCTCGTCACGCCGCGCGCGCTGGAGCTCGCGGGCGTGACCGGCGCGCGCACGTTCGACGAGCACGCCGAGGTCGTCGTCGACGCGGACGGCACGCCGACCGGCGAGCTGCGCGAGGGCGGGGCGATGGACCTCGTGCGCAACGCGATGCCGGAGCTGACCGACAAGCAGCGGCTGGAGCTGTACGCCACGGTGCTGCGGGCGGTCGCGGCGACGGGCGTGACCGCCATGCACGCGATGGACGGCGAGCTCGGCACGCTCGACACGCTGCGCGCGCTGGAGGCCAACGGCGACCTCGTCACGCGCATCACGACGCCATACTGGATCAGACCGGAGTCCTCCGAGGAGCAGTGGGAGGCGTTCGCCGCCCAGCGGGACGCGCACGGCCGTCGCTGGAAGGCCGGCGCCGCCAAGTTCTTCATCGACGGCGTGATCGACTCGGGCACCGCCTGGTT
Source organism: Conexibacter sp. (assembly GCA_045805465.1). Classification (GTDB taxonomy): domain Bacteria; phylum Actinomycetota; class Thermoleophilia; order Solirubrobacterales; family Solirubrobacteraceae; genus Conexibacter. The sequence continues at coordinate 9,201 of JBJMLB010000119.1, forward strand.
GTTCGAGCCCGACAGCGAGGGCGACGGGACGAGCCCGTTCTGGCCCGACCCGGCGCGCTACCGGCAGGCGGTGCGCTGGTTCGCCGAGCGCGGCTTCCAGTGCATCACGCACGCCTGCGGCGATCGCGGCGTCCACGAGGCCCTCAACGCCTACCGCGAAGCCGGCGCCGCGCCCGGCATCCGCCACCGCGTCGAGCACATCGAGACGCTCCAGGCGGCCGACCTGCCGCGCTTCGCCGCGGAGGGCGTGATCGCCTCGATGCAGGTGCAGCACATGATGGTGTGCACCGCGGACCGGCAGGACAACTGGTCGCGCCGGCTCGGATCGGACCGCTGCGACCGCGCCTTCCCGACGCGCTCGCTGCTGGAGAGCGGCGCGCACGTCACGCTCGGCTCCGACTGGCCGGTCGCGCGCTTCGACCCGCGCGAGGGGATGGCGGCGACGCGCCTGCGCCGCACCCCCGGCGAGCGGGACCGCGGGCCCTACGACGACCAGGCGCTCGACGCGCTCCAGACGCTGCACGGCTACACCAGCGCCGCAGCTGCCACGGTCGGCTGGGACAAGCTCGGTGCGCTGCGGGCGGGCATGTGGGCCGACGTCACGGTCCTCGCGGAGGACCCCGTCGACTGCGACGCCGACGCGCTGGTCGACAACGATGTGCTGCTGACGGTCGTGGACGGCGAGATCGTCCACGACGGGCGCTGAGCGTCGGGCTCAGGCGGGCTGCGCGGCGGCGCGGCCCGCCGGCAGCCCCGCGACGAAGTTGCGCACGGTCGCAGAGGTCTCCTGCGCCCGCCACAGCGCGCCCAGCTCGATCGGCGCCCCCGCGTCGCGCAGCCGGCGGAAGGCGACGCCGGTGCGGTTGAGGTGCCGCACCGAGGCGGGCACGAGCGCCACGCCCAGCCCCGCCGCCACGAGCCCGAGGATCGTCTGCATCAGCCACACGTCCTTCTGCACGGCGTCCGGCTCGAAGCCGGCGACCGCGCACGCCTCCAGCACGCGCACATGCAGACCGGGCATGTGATGGCGGGCGGGCAGCACGAACGGCTCGGCGCGCAGCTGGGCCATCCGCAGCGGGGCACGGCCGCCCGCGAGCCGGTGCTCGGCCGGCAGCGCCGCGACGAGCGGCTCGCGCGCGACGACGCGGCAGCGCAGCCGCTCGTCGGCGATCGGCAGGTAGAGGAACGAGATGTCGAGCGCGCCGGCGTGCAGCTGCGCCACCAGCTCGTCGGGCGGAAGCTCGCGCAGGAACAGCTCGACGCCGGGATGGCGCACGCGGAACGCGCGCAGGTGCTCGGGCAGCGAAGAGGTCGACGCCGAGGGCACAAAGCCGATCGTCAGGCGGCCGCTCTCGCCGGTGCCGGCGCGTCGCGTCGCGGCCAGCGCCAGCTCCGTCTGGGCCAGCAGGCGGCGCGCCTCGCCGAGCAGCAGCTCGCCGGCCTCGGTGAGCGCGATCTGGCGGCGCGAGCGGTCGAACAGGGCGACGCCGAGCTCCTCCTCCAGCCGGCGGATCTGCGTCGACAGCGGCGGCTGCGCGATGTGCAGGCGCGCGGCGGCGCGCGTGAAGCTGAGCTCCTCGGCGACGGCGACGAAGTAGCGCAGGTGACGCAGCTCGACATCCATACCTGAAGGATATGCGTTGGCGCGAAGAGGAGTATTGGACGAATGAGTCGGCGGGCGCGAGGCTTCCCGGATGGTCTCCGTCTGCTCACCCGCCGAAGCGGTCGCCCGCATCCGTCCCGGCGACACCGTCATGGTCGGCGGCTTCGGGCTCGTCGGCGCGCCGCTCACGCTCATCGCCGCGCTGCTCGACGCGCCCGACGCGCGCGACCTGACGATCGTCTCCAACAACCTCGGCGAGCCGGGGCGCGGCCTCGGCAGGCTGCTGCTCGCCGGTCGCGTGCGCAAGGCGGTCGGCTCGTACTTCACGAGCAACCCCGACGTCGTGGCCGCCCACCAGGCCGGCGAGCTGGAGGTCGAGCTGCTGCCGCAGGGCACGCTGTCGGAGTCGATCCGCGCCGGCGGCGCCGGGATCGGCGGCTTCTTCGTGCGCACGGGCGCCGGCACGCTGCTCGCGGAAGGCCGCGAGGAGCGCGTCTTCGACGGCGAGCGCTACGTGCTCCAGCGGCCGCTGAAGGCCGACGTCGCGCTGATCCGCGCCGCGCGCGCCGACCGCCTCGGCAACCTCGTCTACGCGCGCACCGCGCGCAACTTCAACCCTGACATGGCGACCGCCGCGCGGACCGTGATCGCCGAGGTCGACGAGATCGTCGAGGTCGGCGAGCTGTCCCCCGAGGAGGTCGTCACCCCGCACCTGTTCGTCGACCACGTCGTGCGCGCCGAGCAGGTCCTGCGATGAGCTCCGTGTCGGACGCGATCGCGGCGCGCGTGGCGAGCCACCTGCGCGACGGCGAGATCGTCAACCTCGGAATCGGGATCCCCACGCTCGTCGCCGACTACATGCCCGCCGGCATCGACGTCGTGCTGGAGACCGAGAATGGGATGCTCGGCGTCGGCCCGACGCCCGCGCCGGAGGACGTCGACCCGACGCTCGTCAACGCCGGCAAGCTGCCCGTGAGCGAGCTGACCGGCGCCTCCTACTTCTCCAGCTCGGCGTCCTTCGGGATGATCCGCGGCGGTCACGTGGACGTGGCGATCCTCGGCGCGCTGCAGATCGACGAGCGCGGGCGGATCGCGAACTGGTCGATTCCCGGCAAGCCGATCCTCGGCGTCGGCGGGGCGATGGACCTGCTCGTCGGCGCGCGACGCGTGATCGTCGCGACGACCCATCTGGCGAAGGACGGCACACCGAAGATCGTCGCGGAGGCCAGCTTCCCGCTGACCGCCGACCGGCCGGTCGACCTGATCGTCACCGAGCACGCGACGTTCGCCGTGCGCGACGGCGGGCTGGTGCTCGTCGAGGTCGCCGCGGACAGCTCGCCGGCATGGGTGCGCGAGCACACGGGCGCGCGCTTCGCGCTCGCGCCGGAGATCGACGACGAGGAGACGGGCCGATGAGCGCTGGCGTAGACGAAGCCTGGATCGTGGAGGCGGCGCGCACGCCGATCGGGCGGCTCGGCGGGACGCTGAGCGCGGTGCGCCCGGACGATCTGGCGGGGCACGTCGTCGCCGCGGCCGTCGAGCGGGCGGGGATCTCCGCCGCCGACGTCGAGGACGTCGTGCTCGGCTGCGCCAACCAGGCCGGCGAGGACAACCGCAGCGTCGCGCGGATGGCGGCGCTGCTGGCCGGCCTGCCCGAGACCGTCGGCGGCACGACGCTCAACCGCCTCTGCGGCTCCGGGCTCGACGCCGTCGCCTACGCGGCGCGCGCGCTGATGGTCGGCGACGGCGACGCGTACGTGGCCGGCGGCGTCGAGTCGATGAGCCGCGCCCCGTGGGCGATGCCGAAGCCGGCGCGCGGCTTCCCGATCGGCCCGGTCACGATGGAGGACACGAGCCTCGGCTGGCGCTTCGTCAACCCGCGGCTGGAGGCGGCCGGCCATACCGACTCGCTCGGGATGACGGCGGAGAACCTCGCCGACGAGCGGCCCGAGACGATCACTCGCGAGGCGCAGGATCGCTTCGCGCTGCGCAGCCACGAGCGTGCGCTGGCGGCGCGCGAGGCCGGCCGCTTCGACGCCGAGCTCGTGCCGGTGACCGTCGCCGAGCGGCGCGGCGAGCGCGTCGTGGACGCCGACGAGGGCCCGCGCGCGGACAGCTCGCTGGAGCGCCTGGCGGCGCTGAAGCCGGCCTTCAAGGCGGGCGGGACCGTCACCGCCGGCAACTCCAGCTCGCTCAACGACGGCGCCGCCGCGCTCGTGCTGACGAGCGCCGCGTACGCGCGCGCGCACGGCCTCGCGCCGCTCGCGCGCATCCGCGCGATCGCGACCGCCGGCGTGCCGCCGCGGATCATGGGCATCGGCCCCGTGCCGGCGACCGAGAAGGCACTCGCGCGCGCCGGCATCGGCCTCGCCGACGTCGGCCTGATCGAGCTCAACGAGGCGTTCGCCGCTCAGTCGCTGGCCGTCCTGCACGCCTGGGGGCTCGATCCGGAGGACGAGCGCGTGAACGTCAACGGCGGCGCGATCGCGCTCGGGCACCCGCTCGGCTGCTCCGGCGCGCGCATCCTCACGACGCTCGTGCACGAGCTGGGGCGCCGCGACGACGTGACGTTCGGTCTGGCGACGATGTGCATCGGCGTCGGCCAGGGGATCGCGGTCGTCGTCGAGCGCGTCGCCTGAGCGCCGCCCCGGCGCCGCCCGACCTCGGCTGTCCGCCTCAGAGCTCCGCGCAGCCGGTCGCCGTGCGGGCATAGCCGCGGATGAGCTCGAGGCAGTGCTCGGGCGGCAGCGACTGGTTGCCCGAGATGATGTGCATGCCGTAGGCGTCCTCGAGCGCGACGAGGTTCTGCGCGACGCCCAGGACCGGGGACTCGATGCTGAAGTGGCCCTGGCTGCGGCCGAGTTCCAGGATGCCGTGGTACAGCGCGACCTGGCGGTCGTAGAGCCCGCGACCGAGCAGCGCGTGCATCGGGCTGTCGCGCTTGTAGATGTCGATCTCGTACATCGCGACGACCATCGCGTCCTCCCGGGAGGTCGGCAGCCCGCAGTCGATCATCGTCGTCAGCTTGGCGCGGGCGTCGTCGAGGTCGGCAATCGCGGCCATGCGGTCGTCGAAGAATCGGTCGCAGGCCGCCGTGTGGATCTCGAACAGCAGCCGGTCGAGGTCGTCGAAGTAGTAGTGGACCGTGCCGGTGGAGACGCCGGCGGCTTCGGCGACGTCGCGGATGCGCAGCGAGGCGACGCCGCGGTCGCGGATCGCGTCGAGGGCGGAGTCCATGAGCTGCGCCCGGCGGGCGGTCTGATTGCGGGGGCGGGCCATCGCCACACATTCTGGCGGGTCGCGGCATCGGAGGCGATGGACCTCTACGAGCGTCAAAGAATTCGCGAAAGAGCTTGCCTTGCCTTGACTTAAGCGTGCGTTATTAGTTGACTAGCGCGGCAAAGAACGGCCGGGGCGAGCGATCGCCTCCGGGGTGCTGACGCCTGGGAGAGGTGCTGCCATGACCGACGAGCTGACCGCCACGACGCGAACCGCAGGCACGAAGACGCCGGGTGTCGCGCCACCGCCGTCGCACGACGCGCCGGCCAAGTACAAGCAGGACTTGTCGCGGTCGTTGACCTTCCGCGAGAACGTCCTGATCACGCTGTCGGCGGTGACGCCGGCCTCGAGCGTGTTCGTGATCGTCCCGTCGGTGATCAACGGCGTGGGCGGCGCGTCGGCGCTGGCGTTCGCGATCGCCGCGCTGGTCGGGGTCGCGGTCGCGCTCTGCTACGCGGAGCTGTCCAGCGCCTTTCCGATCACCGGGGGCGAGTACGCGTTCGTCGCGCGGACGCTGGGCAAGCCGTTCGGCTTCGCGCTGTTCCTGCTCAGCCTGGTCAGCGGCGTGTTCGTCCTCGGCGTCATCGCGTCGGGGGCCGAGATCTACCTCGGCGCGGTGTGGGGCTCGCTGTCGGGCGAGTGGGTCGGGATCGTCGTGATCCTCGCCGCATCGGTCGTCGGCTGTTTCCACATCCGCGCCAACGCGTTGGTGACGGGCCTCTTCCTGGCGATCGAGCTCGCGGCGGTCACGGTGCTGGCGGTGCTCGGGTTCGTCCACGTCACTCAGCCGATCTCGACCTTGTGGGACGCGACGACGACCGGCGAGAACGGCGTGCTGATCTCCGCCGGAATGGGGTTGATGGTGTCCTACACCGCGACGGCGCTGTTCGCCTACAACGGCTACGGCACCGCCGTGTACTACGCCGAGGAGACCAAGCAGGCGACGCGGACGATCGGGCGGGCGATCCTGTGGTCGCTGGCGATCACGGTCGCGGCCGAGCTGATCCCGCTGATCGCCGTGCTGCTGGGCACCCCGAGCCTGAAGGACCTGATCGGCTCCGACGACCCGATGTCCTACTTCCTGCAGGCGCGCGGCGGGGACGTCGTCAACGACGTCGTCAGCGTCGGGATCGCCATCGCCATCATCAACGCGGTCCTGGCGATCTTGCTGCAGCTCGGCCGGCTGATCTACTCCTCGGCGCGGGACCGCTCGTGGCCGGATGTGATCAACCGGCCGCTGGCCGCCGTGCATCCGCGCCTGCGGACCCCGGTCACCGCGACGCTGCTGGTCGGCGTGATCGGTGCGCTGCTGCTCTGGTTGGTGCCGTTCGACACGTTGCTGATCGTGACGTCGGCGAGCCTGCTCATCACCTATGGGTTGGTCGGGCTGGCGGCGATCGTCGGCCGGGTGCGCGGCGCGACCAAGGGCGCCGCCTATCGGATGCCGGGCTGGCCGTGGGTGCCCGTCGCGATGGTCGCCGCGACGATCGTCGTCGGCTACGAGAGCTGGACGGCGGACTGGAAGCCGGTGGTCGTGGCGGCCGCGATCTTCGCCGCCGGCATCCCCTACTACTACCTGTACCTCCATCCCCGGCGCGGCGATCGCTGGACGCTGCCCGAGCCGGCCGACGAGGAGCTGGCGTGACGAGCATCGCCGTCCGGCCGCGCGCCCGCGACCTCGGCGTCGTCCTCGCCGGCACGCCCGGCCCGCACGACGCGATCACCGACGTCGTCGGCGTCGAGGTCGGCTACGCCACGCTGGTCGAGGGCGACGACGTCCGCACCGGCGTCACCGCGGTCCTGCCGCTGGGGCGCGACGGGATCGGGTCGAGCTGCCCGGCCGGCTGGTTCTCGCTGAACGGCAACGGCGAGATGACCGGCAGCCACTGGCTGACCGAGACCGGCGCGCTCAGCCTGCCGATTGGGATAACCAACACCCATGCGGTCGGTCCGGTGCACCGCGGGATCGTCGAGTGGTCGATCGCCCAGCGGCCCGAGCTCCGTGACCGCTGGCTGCTGCCGGTCGTCGCCGAGACGTGGGACGGCTACCTGAACGACCTGAACGGTCCGGCCGTCACGGCGCAGGTCGCCGCTCGCGCGCTCGACGCGGCCGCCGGCGGACCGATCGCCGAGGGCTCGGTCGGCGGCGGCACCGGCATGAACCTGTACGGGTACAAGGGCGGCACCGGCACCGCGTCGCGCGAGGTCGAGGTGGCGGGGGAGACGTACACCGTCGGCGTGCTCACCCAGGCCAACTTCGGCGCGCGGCGCGAGCTGACAATCGCCGGCCGCCACGTCGGCCCCCTGCTCGCCGAGGACGACAACCCGGTCGACGACCACTTCGCCGCTCCGCCCGGCGCCGGCTCGTGCATCGCGATCGTGGCGACCGACGCGCCGCTGCTGCCCGCGCAGTGCACGGCGCTGGCCCGTCGCGTGCCGCTCGGGCTGGCGCGCACCGGCACGACCGGCAGCCACTGGTCGGGCGACCTGTTCCTGGCCTTCTCGGCCACCAATGCGGGGGCATTGGACTCCGACCCCGGCGCGGCGGCGGAGCTCGCGTCGCTCGCGTTCGTGCCGTGGGGCCTGATGGATCCGCTCTACGAGGCCGTCGTCCAGGCCGTCGAGGAGACGGTGCTCAACGTGGTGGTCGCCGGCGAGGAGATGGTCGGGCGCGGAGGACACCGCAGCCCGGGCTTCCCGGTCGACCGGCTTCCCGACCTGCTTCGCCGCACGGACAACAACCAGCCACCGGTATAGGCCGGCGGCCATACGAGGAGGATCTGCCATGCCCAGTGTTGGGCCAATGGAGTTGATCGCGGTCCTGGTGATCGCGCTGCTGGTGCTGGGGCCGAAGCGGCTGCCGGAGGCGGGTCGCGGGTTGGGTCGCGGCCTGCGGGAGTTCAAGGACTCCGTCAAGGGGATCGACGCGGCGCCGAGCGCCGGGAAGGAGGTCTGAGCGATGCCTCGGACCGAGTTGATGACGCAGTTGATTCGCCTGCGGCGCCTCGGCGCCGCGAGCCGGGCCACCGGCCTGGACATGCACACCGTCGACGGGCGCGCCCGCGCCATGGCGACCTCCGACGAGGGCCTGACCCGTCGCGAGATCCTCCGCCGCGGCGCGGTCGCGGGCGCCGGGGCGACCGTCGCGGGGAAGATGGTGTTGAGTCCGAGCAGCGCGCTCGCGGCCAGCCCGCCGAGAACCCAGCCGAGCATCGCGATCGTCGGCGCCGGGGTCGGCGGCATGACGACGGCGATGACGCTCAAGGACCGCGGCTTCACCAACATCACCGTCTACGAGGCCAACAACCGCGTCGGCGGCCGTACCTACACCAACAAGACGTTCTGGAACAGCGGCCAGTGGACCGAGTGGGGCGGCGAGCTGATCGACACCAACCACGACGCCATCCACGCGCTCAACAGACGCTTCGGATTCGCCGAGGTCGACCTGACGACGGTCCAGACCAGCGGGTCGCGCGACATCATCTACATGGACGGCTCGTACTACCCGTGGGCCGACATGGTCAACGACTGGTACACCGCGGGCATCGACGCGATCCTCGACAACCAGATGCGGATCATGCCGCCGTGGCCGTGGAGATACAACGCCAACTGGACGCAGCAGGCGATCGCCCTGTCCAACATGAGCCTGTACGACTGGATCGACACCTACATCCCGGGCGGCCACAGCTCGCGCCTGGGCCGCTTCTTCGACCTGGCCTACGTGTTGGAGGAGGGCGTCGAGGCGCGCGAGCAGTCGTGCCTGTGCATGCTGTCCATCAACGGCTTCGCCACGGGCGTGCCGCAGGATCAGTGGTGGGTGTGGGGCGAGTCCGACGAGCGCTACAAGATCGTCGGCGGCAACCAGCAGATCAGCCTCGCGCAAGCCGACTACATCGGCTCGAGCAACATCCATCTCGGCTGGTCGCTGACCAACCTCACGCGCAGCAGCGCGGGACCGTCGACGATGACGTTCGACGTCGGCGGCAGCAGCCGGACCGTCACCGCCGACCACGTCGTCCTCGCCATCCCGGTTGGCGTGCTGGCGGACATCAAGAACCACGGCGGGTTCGCCAACGCCGGCTTCGACGCCCGCAAGCTCGGGGTGATCGACAACCTGCTCATGGGCGCGGTCAACAAGCTCCACGTCCAGACGACGGACCGCTTCTATGCCAGACCGGGCGTCTGGGGCAACAGCACCGGCTCGTCGTTCGGCGACGGCTACCAGCAGTTCTGGGACGGGACATGGGCCGAGCCGGGGACCACCGGCGTCGTGTGCAACTACTACGCCGGCGACGCGGCACGCGCGGTGAGCCCGTCCAAGCCGTGGTCGGACACCAACGACTCCAGCTCCGCGGTCCGGCAGTTCATCCGCAACGACGTCACGAAGTTCCTGGGCCAGGCCGAGCCGGCCTTCCCGGGCATGACACAGCGCGCGACGGGCAAGGCGACGCTCGCCTCGTGGCACACCAGCCCGTTCCAGCGCGGTGCGTACTGCTACTGGAAGCCGGGATACGTCCACAACTACTGCACCTACGAGCGGGTCCCCCAGGGCCAGGTGCACTTCGCCGGCGAGCACTGCTCGCTCGACTTCCAGGGGTACATCAACGGCGCCGCCGACGAGGGCATCCGCGCCGCGAACGAGATCATCAGAGTCGCGGCCTGACGGGAGGCGCGATCGGCGCGCCCCACCCGGGAGCGGGTCGTGCGCGCCGGCCCGTTGCCTGAGAAGCGGTACGGAGGCCGCTTCTCAGGCGTGGTGCTCGCGGCAGTGGCGCGCGAACGCCGCCGCCTGGCGGCTGAGTTGCGCGCCACGCACGCGCGCGAGCACGAAGGAGTTCTCCGGCACGTCGTCCGCGAGTGGGACGGCAGCGAGCGGCAGGCCCTCGTGCGTGAGGTCGTGGACCGGCCGCGTGAGCAGCAGCGCGTAGCCGAGGCCGCGCCCGACGAGGCCGCGCACCAGCTCGTGGCTAGGCGTGCGGTGGCGGATCCGCGGCTCGAGCCCCTGGCGCTCGAACAGCCGGAGCAGGAAGGCGTCGCTCGGGGGCAGCGAGAAGAGGATCAGGTTGCGCTCGGCCAGCTCCGCGAGCGCGACGGACGCGCGGCCGGCCATCGCGTCGTCGGCCGCGAACAGCGCGTAGGGACGCGCCGTGTGCAGCGGCTCGTGCTCGACGTCCGGGCTTGTCAGGGAGCCGTCGAGGATCGCGAGGTCGCAGTCGCCTGCGCGCATCGCCGCCTCCAGGTCCGGCACCGGGCCGTCGCGGAAGTCAACCGTGACGTCGGGATGGGTGCGCGTGAAGCTGTCCAGCAGCGCCGGCAGCACGACCGGCCCCGCGGTCGAGAAGCAGCCGACCGTGAGCGGGCCGGCGATCCCGCGCGGTTCGCTCGCGTGGCGCTGCACCTCCTCGGCGTGCCTGAGCAGCTCGCGCGCCTTCGGCAGGAACCGCCGCCCCGCGGGCGTGAGGAGCAGCGAGCGCGCCCGGCGGCGGACCAGCAGCTGGGTCCCGAGCCGGCGCTCGAGCGCCGCGACGCTGAGCGAGACCGCCGACTGGGACAGATGCAGCCGCTCGGCGGCCGCGGTCATCGTGCCGTCCGCCGCCGCGGTGACGAAGCAGTGCAGCTGCCGCAGGTCGAGCGGCGGGTACATGAGCGATTCGGGGGAATTTCTCGTGATTCCGTCACTTTACTTCTCATCTCCATGCGGCGAAGCTAGCCGGGTGAGGACGCAAGTCGCGATCGTGGGCGCCGGACCGGCCGGCCTGCTGCTCGGGCGGATGCTCGACCGCGCCGGGATCGACAACATCATCGTCGAGCGCCGCGACCGCGCCTACTGCGAGAGCCGCGTCCGCGCCGGCGTGCTGGAGCAGGGGACCGTCGACCTGCTCGCCGAGCTGGGGGTCGACGCGCGCATGCGCCGCGAGGGGCTCGTCCACGGCGGCATCGAGCTGCGCTGGGGTCACGACGGCGAGCGCGAGGGCCATCGCATCCCGATGGCGGACCTCACCGGCGGACGCCACGTCACGATCTACGGGCAGACTGAGGTCGTCAAGGACCTGATCGCTGCCCGCCTGGATGAGGGCGGGCCGCTGCTGTTCGAGGCCGGGGTGGACGCGATCGAGGGCTTCGACGGGCCGCGGCCCCGCGTCGTCGCGACCGGCGGCGACGGAGAGCGGATCGAGCTCGACTGCGAGCTGGTCGCCGCCTGCGACGGCTTCCACGGCGCCGGCCGCGCGGCGCTCGCCGGCGACGGACTGCGGGTCGCCGAGCGCGCGTACCCGTACGCGTGGCTCGGGATCCTCGCGCAGGCCCCGCCGTCGTGCGAGGAGCTGATCTACGCCCACCACGACCGCGGCTTCGCGATGCACTCGATGCGCTCGCCGGAGGTCAGCCGCCTCTACCTCCAGGTCGATCCCGACGACGACGTCGCCGCGTGGTCCGACGACCGCATCTGGGAGGAGCTGTCGACCCGCCTCGCGCTCGACGGCTGGTCGCTCGCGACCGGGCCGATCGTCGACAAGTTGCTCACGCCGATGCGCAGCTTCGTCGCCGCGCCGATGCGCCGCGGCCGGCTGCTGCTGGCCGGCGACGCGGCGCACATCGTCCCGCCGACCGGCGCGAAGGGGCTCAACCTCGCGGTGTGGGACGTGCGCGTGCTCGGCGCGGCGATCGAGGCGAGCCTGCTGCGCGGCGACGACGCGTTGCTCGACGCCTACTCCGAGACGTGCCTGCGGCGCGTGTGGCGCGCGGCGGACTTCTCCTATTGGATGACGACGATGCTGCACCATCAGCCCGGCGACGAAGGCGACTTCATGGCCGGGCTGCAGCGCGCGCGGCTGCGCTACGTTTGCCGTTCGGAGGCGGCGGCCCGGTCGCTGGCCGAGAACTACGTCGGCATGGAGTCGGTGTGAGCGGAAATGCCTGGTTCTAAGCGGCGGCGCGCCGCCTGACGATGCTGTTCGACGGGACGTACGGGCGCGGTGGCGTCGCGGCGGCCGTCGCGGATCCGGCCCTGCTGCAGGCGCTGCTCGACGTCGAGGCCGCGCTCGCGCGCGCGCACGCCGACCTGGGGCGCTGCGATCCGGCGGCTGCCGAGCGGGTCGCCGCCGCCTGCGCCGCCGAGCGCTTCGACCTCGCGGCGCTCGCGCGCGAGGGCGGCGAGCACGCGACCGTCGTGGTGCCGCTCGTGGCAGCGCTGCGCACGGCGGTCGGGCC
>JBJMLB010000120.1:0-9209 GCA_045805465.1 Conexibacter sp.
CCAGCTCCACGCCTTCGACCCGATCGCCGGCGACGACGACGCGCGACACCTGCGCGTGCTCGCGCAGCGCCCCGCCTGCGCGCTCGACCGCGGCGGCGAGCGCTGCGCTCAGCGCGCGCGGGTCGATCGCGTGGTCGCCAGGGACGTCGAGAGCGAGCCGCAGCGTCGGCGCGAGCGCCGGCTCGCGGCGGCGCGCCTCGCTCGCGAGCAGCCGCTCCACCGGCAGCCCCATCGCCTCGCGCTCGGCCAGCTCGCGTTCGAGCGCCTCAGCCTCGTCGCGGTCGCGCGCGGCGAGCAGCGTGCCGTTGGCGCTGTAGCCGGGGTCGCGCCCGGACGCGTCGGCGAGCTCCGCGACGAACGCGGGATAGCGGTCGAGCGAGGCGCGGCTGAGCGCGAGCAGCCCGCGCTCGCCGACGCGCGCCTCGCTAATCGGCGCGAGCATGCCGGCCGCGACGTGCGTCGCGCCGCGCGCGAGCACGTCGCGCTCGAGCACAACCGTCCGCAGGCCGCGCTGCTGGGCGCGCCACGCGACGGCGAGGCCGGCGATTCCGCCGCCTACGATGACGACGTCGAAGCGATCGGTGGTGTGGGGCACGTGCTCCTTCCCTGCGCCGGCATGACCCGGATCAGGTTCTGACGGTCGGCGGCCGGAGTGCCGCCCTCTCAGCCCGGTCGAGGGCTCCCGTAGGGCCGATGGTAGCGCCGACCCGGCGCGCGCCGCGGCTTGCGGTCAGCGGTGCGGGCCCATGTCGCTCGCGAGGCGCAGGCCGCCGACAAGCGCGTAGCCGCCGCCGTTCGCGGCGCCGGCGAACGCCTCGGGCCGGGCGCTCACGCCGCGCCGACGGCAGCGCCCTCGCGCGCGAACGCGCCGATCAGCTCCGCCAGCCGCTCCGGTCTGTCCTCCGGCGAGAAGGTGCGAGCGCCGTCGACCAGCTCGAAGCGCGCACCCGGGATCGTCTCGGCGAGCCGCTCGCCGTCTGCGCGCGGGAAGAACTTGTCGTCGGCCGACCAGGCGATCAGTGTCGGCCGATCGAATGCCTTCAACCGCTCCGCCGCCTGCATCGTGTGGCAGGGATCGACCCCGCGCGAGACACGCACGAGGTCCTCGCGCACGTGCGGGCTCACGAGCGCGGGCAGCACGTACGAGTCCGACGGCGCGTCCGGGATCGCGTCGTGCGTGAGGTAGCCGTACGCGATCGGCAGGCGCCGCAGGGCGCGCGCCCGGAGCGGGGTCATCGCGGCGAGCGCACCGCCCGGCAGCCGCAGCTGCACGAACAGCGGCTTGAGCATCGGCGGCGGGAAGTGCTCGAACGCGTCGCACGAGATCAGCACGAGCCGACGGAGCCACGACGGTCTGTGCGAGGCCGCGATCTGGCAGAGCGCACCGCCGGTGTCGCTGCCGACGAGCGTGACGTCCTCCAACCCGAGCGCCTGCACCGCCTCGCCGATCAATGCGCCGAGGTCGTCCGGCGTGAGTCTGCGTGCCGGCATCGGCACGAGGTGCGAGCCGAGCGGCATGTCGATCGCCACGCGCGTGAAGCCGTCGAGCCGCGGGACGACCTTGCGCCACAGGTTCGCGTTGACGAGCAGGCCGTTGACGAACACGATCGCCGGGCCGTCGCCGGTCACGTGGACGCGCACGCGTCCGCCGTCGACTTCAAGCGTGCGTGCGGGTCCGAGATCGTCTGAGCGCCAGTCTGCGTTCGTGTTCGCCATTGCGTCCGGCTCCTCTCACATACAGGTTGTATGTCCTAGCATACAGACGGTATGCCACGAGAGGAGCAGGCTGTCGCCACGCGGACCGAGCTGCTGCGCGTCGCACGCGAGCTGTTCGCCGCGCGCGGCTACGCGGACGTCGGGACGGAGGAGATCGTGCGCGGAGCGCACGTCACGCGCGGCGCGCTCTACCACCACTTCACCGACAAGCGCGACCTCTTCCGCGCCGTCCACGCGCAACTCGCGGACGACCTGCTCGCGCAGATCGTCACCGAGACCGCCGGCAGCGCCGACGCCTGGGAGGCGCTCACGAGAGGCATGCGCGCGTTCCTCGACCTGTGCGAGGACCCGGCCGTCATCCGCATCTCCCACCTCGACGCGCCGGCCGTGCTCGGCTGGGCGGAGTGGCGCGAGGTCGACGCGCAGCACTGGCTCGGGCTCGTGACGATGGCGCTGCAGGAGGCGATGGACAGCGGGGTCCTGAGACGCCGCGAGGTGCAGCCGCTCGCGCACATGCTGATGGGCGCGATGGTCGAGGCGTCGATGATGATCGCCAACGCCACCGATCCCGCCGCCATGCGCGCCGAGGTCGAAGGGCCGCTGCTCGCGCTGCTGGAGGGGCTGCGGGCGTAGCGTCGGATACGGCGGCGGCTGCCAAGATGCAGGGCGATGGCGTCTCGCATCGGTGACGAACGGCGTGCGCGGCTTGCGGCGGCGCGGCTGTACCTCGTGTGTGGCGCGGCCGGCGACGGGCGTGATCTGCGTGCGTTCCTCGACGCGGCGTTGCGCGGAGGCGTGGACGTCGTACAGCTGCGCGAGAAGGACCCGGCGGTGGACGACGAGGCGATTCTGGCCGCGGCTCGTCTCTTCCGTGACGCCTGCGATGCGCACGGCGCGCTGTTCGTGCTGAACGACCGGCCCGACCTCGCGGCGGCGGCGCGCGCCGACGGCGTGCACGTCGGGCAGGACGACATGCCGGTCGCCGAGGCGCGCGCGCTCGTCGGCGAGGACGTGCTGCTCGGCCGCTCGACGCACACGCCCGAGCAGGTTGAGGACACTGCCGTCGCCGACGTTGACTACTTCGCCGTCGGCCCCGTGCACGCGACGCCGACGAAGCCGGGACGCCCGGCGGTCGGGCTGGAGCTGGTCCGCCACGCGGCTAGCGCCCCGCGGGGAGTGCCGTGGTTCGCGATCGGCGGGATCGATCCGTCGAACGTCGCGGCAGTCGCCGACGCGGGCGCGACGCGCATCGTTGTCGTGCGCGCGCTCACCGACGCGGAGGACCCCGAGGCAACGGCGCGCACGCTGCGCGGCGCGCTGCCATGGGAGGCCCACGTTGGCGCAACGTAGCCGCAAACGCGGTCGGCGCGAGCCCCCACGTGACGCATTCGGCAATGCCGTGTCAGCGGAGCCTGTCGAGGCTGCCGTCGAGCCGCGCAGGCGCAGAAGCTCCGAGGAGCGCAACGCGGAGCTGCGCGCGCGGCTGGAGCCGCTGGCGGAGGGCGAGCGACCGGGGGCGGTGACGGCCGGCGCGATCGTCGCCGTCGTGCTCGCGGTGCTCATGGTGGTCGGCTACCTGTCGGGCGCGCGCATCGGCGACGGGGGCTCGCTCCCGGGCGTGCTGCTGCTCGCCGCGATCCTGCTGCTCGCGGCGTGGGGCATGTGGAAGGCGAAGTACTGGGCGGTGCTCGGCTTCGAGGCGCTGCTCGCCTTCCAGGTGCTCGTCGCGGCGCTGTCGCTGCTCGTCGCCTCCAACGTGTGGGCGGCGTTCCTCTGCCTCGCCGTGATTGGTCTCGGCGGCTGGCTGTTCTGGAAGCTGATCCGCGCGATGGCGCGCATCCAGATGCCCGAGCGGAGGCCGGCGCCGTGAGCGACGGCGCGGAGGCCGTGCCCGACGGCTGGGCCTATTGTCACGTCGACCGCGTCCGCTTCGCGGACCTCGACGCGATGCGCCACGTCAACAACGTCGCGTTCCTCGGCTTCTTCGAGGACGCGCGCATCCAGTACATCACCGGCCTGCTCGGCAACGACCCGACGACACGCGGGGGCTTCGGACTGATCTTCGCCGAGTGCAGAATCAACTACCGCGCGCCGGCGTTCTACGACGAGGAGATCCGCACCTGCATCCGGCCGGGCGAGATCGCCCGTTCAAGCGCGAGACTCGAGTTCGCGATGCACGCAGTCGGCGACGACCGCCTGCTCGCCGAGGGCTACGGCGTCGTCGTCGGCTACGACTACGCAGCCGGCAGATCGATGCCGCTGCCCGACTCGCTCAGAGCCGCGCTCGCCGCAGGCGCCGGGATCTGATCGCCGGGCTTCAGGACGCGGGAGCTGAGGTCGGGCCAGACGAGGACGACAGCGGAGTCCTCGTCGAAAGCATGCGCGATCTCCTTCGCCAGATTCGGCGCGTCGTGATTCACGAACGAGGCACGGCTGGGATACGGGGAATGCCCCTTGATGGCGAGCTCGATCGCCTCGTCCATCAACTTGCTAGCAGGGCTTCCCAGGTTGCTGGTGCTCTTCACCCTCGTCGCCATCCGTCGATCATCTCCTCGTAGCCGCGCTGGATCTCGCCGATGGCCGTGCGCATGCCTTCACCGAGCGTATCGTGGTGAAAGATCTCCGCTGGCTGCTTGCCCAGATCCTGCGTGTATCGGTGCATCTCGTTTTGTCCGTGCGCGGAGTCGTAGACACAAATCGTCTCGATGCGACCGCCAAGCTCAGCGATCAGCACCAGCGCATAGTCGATCACCTCGTCTCGACGGGTCGTGAACTCCACGCTGAGGCGAACGGTCTTGAAGACGTCCAGCGGCTGTCTGTAGCGCGCGCCCATGCGGCACGCCGAGGCGCGCACCGCCCCGCATTCGCCCCACCCACTGTCCAGGGGACGCTCAGGCGCCAGACCGCGGCCGAAAGAGGGGGTGACATACACTCGCCGCCATGCCCGAATCTGCTTATGACTGCATCGTCATCGGTTCCGGTCCCGGCGGCTACGTGGCGGCGATCCGTGCCGCGCAGCTCGGGATGCGGACCGCCGTCGTCGAGAAGGACGACGTCGTCGGCGGGCGATGCCTCAACTACGCCTGCATCCCCGCCAAGGCCGTGCTGCGCACCGCCGACATCCTGAGCGAGATCGACGACGCCGCCGAGTTCGGCATCCAGGTCGACGGCCGCTCGATCGACTTCGCGAGAGTCAACGATCGCCGCAAGAAGGTCATCAAAACGCTGACCGGCGGCGTCGCCGGCCTCTTCAGAGCGAACAGAATCGACGTGATCGACGGGCTCGGGGCGGTGACGGGTAACGGCACGGTGCGCGTCGGCTCCGCCAAGGACGGCGTCGAGTACGAGGCGAAGAAGGGCATCATCCTTGCCACCGGCTCGGTCAAGAAGCCGATCCCCGGCACGCAGTTCGGCGGTCGCGTGATTGGCACCGAGGAGGCGTGGGCGTTCGAGTCGCTGCCGAGAAGCCTCGCGGTCGTCGGCGCCGGCGCCTCGGGCGCGGAGATCGCCTCCGCCTACGCGCGCCTCGGCGTCGAGGTGCTGCTGTTCGAGGCGCTCGACCGCGTGCTCCCCACCGAGGACGCCGACATCTCGAAGCTCGCCGAGCGCGGCCTCAAGAAGCAGAGCATGCAGATCTTCACCAGAACGTTCGTTGAGAACGTCAGAGACGGCAGAGACTCCGTCACCTTCACCTACGGTGACCAGAAGGGCGAGGTCGACTACCTCGTCATCGCCGCCGGCCGCGGCGCCGACGTCGAGGGCCTCGGGCTCGACGACGCGGGCGTGAAGGTTGACGACAGAGGCCTGATCGTGGTGGACGGCGCGCTGCGCACGTCGGCGAGAGGGATCTGGGCGATCGGCGACGTCGTCCCGGGCCCCGCGCTCGCGCACAAGGCGTCCGACGAGGGCATCATCGCCGTCGAGGACGTCGCCGGCATGGAGACGCACCCGATCGCCTACGTCGACATCCCGCGCGCCACCTTCTGCACGCCCAACGTCGCGTCGTTCGGGTTGACGGAGGCACAGGCGAAGGAAGCCGGCCACGACGTCGTCGTCGGCAGAGTGCCCTACGGCGCCGTCGGCGCGGGCACCGTCTACGGCGACCGCACCGGCCTCATCAAGATCATCGGCGACAAGAGATACGGCGAGCTGCTCGGCGGTCACATCATCGGCGCGAAGGCGACCGAGCTGATCCAGGAGCTCGTCAACGCGCGCGCGCTCGAGGGCGGCTATCCGGAGGTCGCGCGCATGGTGCACGGCCACCCGACGCTCTCAGAGGGCGTCATGGAGGCCGCGCGCGCAGCCGACGGCTGGCTGATCCACGGGTAGTCCGTGTCCGAGCGCGAGTTCTCGGTTACGCAGCATCACGGCGACCGTCCGGCGGTGCACGACGCTGCGCCGGACCGCTCCCAGCCCGTCTTCTACTACGACCTCGGCAGCCCTGAGGCGTACCTGGCCGCCGAGCGCGTGATGGCGGACCTGCCGGTCGTGCCGGAGTGGGTGCCGATCCTGGCGGCCGGGCTGCCCGCTGAGGGCCCAGGCGAGATGCCGGCCGAGCAGCGTCGCGCCGTCGTCGAGCGGCGTGCCGCCGCGCAGCACGTCCAGCCGCTGCGCTGGCCGGCGCAGTGGCCGCAGGAGGACACGCGCGTCGCGATGGTCGGGGCGACCTATGCGAAGCAGATCGGCCGCGCGGTCGCGTTTGCGCTGGCGGCCTTCCGGCAGGCGTTCGCGGGCGGTCGCGCGCTCGACGAGGACACGGTCGTGATCGCCGCCGCCGCCTGCGAGATGCACCCGCGCGCGGTGCTGCAGGCGCTCGGGCGCAGATCGGTCGCCGCCGCGCTCGACGCGGCGTCGGCGTCGGCCGCGGCGGCCGGCGTGACGCAGGTGCCCGCGATCGTCTTCGGCGGACGCGTGTTTGAGGGCGACGACGCGGTCGAGCAGGCGGCCGCGGGGCTGGCGGAGCTCGCCTCGGCATGACCGCCCGCCGCGCCTACCGGCTGATCGTCACGCGCGGCGGCGCCGGCCCCGCGTGGCTGGCCGGCCCGCGGCGAATCGACCACATCGAGGTCGTCGCGGTCGACAGCGGCGAGGTCGTGCTGTTCTGGGATCTGCCCGCCGTCCAGGCGCGACGGCTCGTGCGCGCGCTGCGCGAGGACCTCGGACGCCTCGACGCCGACGCGTTCCTGGCCGCCTGGCGCGACGCCGGGCAGCAGTGACGCCGCTGCCCGGCGGTCGCCTCCGATCGCCGTAGGGCGAAACCCGAGCTCCCCGGGTAAGGTCAGTCGCATGGCCACGACACCGGCAGCCAGACACAGCCGGAGCCAGTCCGACGAGGGCCCGCCGCCCCTGCCCGAGCCCGACGCGGCGCGCGAGTGGCTCGCCACGATGCTGCTGATCCGCCGCTTCGAGGAGCGCGCGGGCGAGCTGTACGCGAAGGCGAAGATCGGCGGCTTCCTGCACCTCGCGATCGGCGAGGAGGCGACGATCGTCGGCGCGGCGCGGGCGCTGCGCGACACCGACTACCTGATCTCCACCTACCGCTCCCACGGCCACGCGATCGCCCGCGGCACGCCGCCCGACAAGGTGATGGCGGAGCTGTTCGGCAAGGAGGGCGGCTGCTCGCGCGGGCGCGGGGGCTCGATGCACATGTTCGACCTCGAGCGGCGCTTCATGGGCGGCTACGGGATCGTCGGCGGCAATCTGCCGATCGCGGCCGGCTTCGGCCTCTCCGCCGACCTGCTGAGAACGGAGGACGCAACGCTCTGCATGTTCGGCGACGGCGCCTCCAACCAGGGCACGTTCGGCGAGACGATGAACCTCGCGGCGCTGTGGAGACTGCCGGTCGTCTTCATGGTTTCCAACAACCAGTTCGGGATGGGAACCGCTTTGGCGCGCCATTCCGCGGTCACGGACCTCCAGCGCAAGGGCGAGTCGTTCGGCGTGCCTGGCGTGCGCTGCGACGGGATGGACGTGGCGGACACGCACCGCACGATCGTGGACGCGCTGCAACGCGCGCGGGACGAGCGCCAGCCGGTGCTGGTCGAGGCCGTCACCTACCGCTTCCGCGGCCACTCGATGGCCGACCCGGAGGAGTACCGCACGAGAGAGCAGGTCGCCGAGTGGCGCAGACGCGACCCGATCGCGCTGTTCTCCGCGCGGCTGGAGGAGGCCGGCGTGCTGGACGCCGATGGCGTGGCGAAGCTCGACGCCGACGCGGTGAAGCGCGTGGACGAGGCTGTCGCGTTCGCCGACGCCTCCCCCTTCCCGGCGCCCGAGTCGCTCTACGACAACGTCTACGCGCTCGGCGACCAGGTGCGCGGGTGGTACTCCGTCGACGAGCGCTCCCCGGGCGTGCACCGCGGCGAGGACGAGCGCGAGCGCGAGGTCGACCCGCGCATGCAGGAGGAGTACGACCAGCACGCGGCGGGGCCGCACGACTCCGGCGACGCGCCGCGCCCTGCCGACGACGCGCAGGACGTGGCGCACGGCGGTCGCACCCACGACGGGGAACGAGGCGGCTGATGGCGGTCGTGCGCTACCGCGAGGCGCTCAACCAAGCGCTGCGTGAGGAGCTCGCACGCGACGAGCGTGTGTTCCTGATGGGGGAGGACATCGGCGTCTTCAACGGCGCCTACAAGGTCACCGCCGGGCTGCTGGAGGAGTTCGGCGAGGCGCGCGTGCGCGACACGCCGATCTCGGAGAACACGATCGTGGGTATGGGTGTGGGCGCCGCGATGGCCGGACTGCGGCCCGTGGTGGAGCTCATGACAGTGAACTTCTCCCTGCTGGCGCTCGACCAGATCGTTAACCACGCCGCGCACATCCGCTACATGTTCGGCGGCCAGGTGAAGGTGCCGCTCGTCGTGCGGATGCCGCAGGGCGCCGGCCACCAGCTCGGCCCCACGCACTCGCACTCCTTCGAGGCGCTGTACCTGCACGTGCCGGGCCTGCTGGTTGCGGTCCCCTCGACGCCGGCCGACGCGAAGGGACTGCTGAAGTCGGCGATCCGCGACGACAACCCGGTGATCTTCATCGAGCACGAGTACCTCTACGGTCAGCGCGGCGACGTCCCCGACGACGGGGACCACCTCGTCCCATTCGGCAAGGCGGCCGTGCGGCGCGAGGGCGACGACGTGACGATCGTCGGCATCTCGCGCATGGCGCTGACCGCGCAGAAGGCCGCTGACGAGCTCGCGGCGGAGCACGAGGTCGAGGCCGAGGTGATCGACCCGCGGACGCTGCGGCCGCTCGACCTCGACACGATCCTCGAGTCGGTGCGCAAGACCAACCGCTGCGTGATCGTCGAGGAGGGCTGGCCGCACGGCGGCGTCGGCGCGAACCTCGCCGCCCTGATCCAGGAGCAGGCGTTCGACCATCTCGACGCCCCGGTCGCGCGCGTGACCGGCGCCGACCTGCCGATGCCCTATTCCAAGCCGCTCGAGCAGATCGCCTACCCGCACGAGCCGCAGGTCGTGGAAGCGGTCATCGCGACG
>JBJMLB010000121.1:0-12625 GCA_045805465.1 Conexibacter sp.
CGAGGGCAGCGCACGCGTCTCGGCCGTCCCGGCCGCGGCGGCGGGCGCGATCACGCGTGTGGCCGCGGTCGAGCGTGTCGGGACGCCGGCGGGCGCGATCCCGCGGGCGCCGTCGCGAATCGTCTGCTCCATCGCCGCCGCGGTCTCGAATCGTCCCTCCGGCTCGAGCGCGAGCGCGATCGCCACCGCTTGCGCGAGCGCGGGCGGCACGTCCGGGTTCAGCTCGTCGAGCGGGGCCGGCAGCTCGCGCTGCTGCTTGAGCGCCAGCTCGGACAGCGACAGCGCCTCGTAGGGCAGCCGGCCGGACAGCAGCTGGTAGGCGACGACGCCGAGTCCGTAGAGGTCCGAGCGCGGGCCGGAGGCCTCGCCGCGCGCCTGCTCGGGGGCGAGATAGGCGGCGGTGCCAAGCACCGAGCCGACCTGCGTGATCGACGACTGCTCGGCTGCCTTCGCGATCCCGAAGTCGGCCAGCTTCACGACGCCGTCGTCGGTGACGAGCAGGTTGCCGGGCTTCACGTCGCGGTGCACGACCCCGTTGCGGTGCGCGTAGTCGAGCCCGCGACAGGCCTGGGCGACGATCTCGACGGTCTCCTCGACGTCGAGGTGGCCGCGCTCGCGCAGCAGCTCCGCGCACGATCTGCCGGGGACGGCCTCCATCACGATGAAGTGGTGGTGGGCGGCCTCGTCGAAGCCGAAGTCGAACACCTGCACGACGTTGGGGTGCACGAGCCGCGCGGCGGCGAGCGCCTCGCGGCGGAAGCGCGAGACGAACGCTGGATCGTCGGCGAGGTGCTCCGCGAGCAGCTTGACGGCGACGTTGCGCTCCAGCCGGCGGTCGAGCGCGAGCTGGACGGTCGACATGCCGCCGATGCCGAGCCGACGACCAAGCTCGTAGCGGCCCGCGATCACGGTCTCGCTCATCGCTTGGCCTCCTTCTCGAGCTCTTTCAGCGCCTTCTTGACCTGACCGGGCGCGGCGCCGCCGCTGAGCCCGGGCGCGCCGCCGCTGTTGCCCGGCGTCGTCGTCCCGCCGCCGTTGTCCGTGGGTGGCGTGGTCGGCGTTGTCGGGGTGGTCGGCGGAGGCGTCGTCGGCGTGGTGGGCGTGGTGGGCTCGGTCGTCGTGGTGGTCGAAGTGGTGGTCGGCGTCGTGCTTGTCGTCGTCGTGACAGTCGGCGTCGTCGTGGTCGTCGGCGTGCCGGTGCAGGTGCGCGCGACGAGCGTCTCGAGCGTGGAGGCGCCCCGCTGGAGGTTCGTGACGAGGCTTCGGTCCACCTCGCCCGGCGGCAGGGCGTTCACGCGGTCCGCGAAGCTCTGCGCCGCCACCGCCGCATGGCCGGGGTTCCCGTCGGCGCACGCCGATTGGACGGCGGCGAGCGCGCCCTGCAGGCTGCCGGCCTGCGAGCTGGAGAGCAGCCCGCTGCGGTCGCCGCAGGCGACGAGCAGCGCAGCGACGCACCCGAGCGCGAAGAGGGGGAGGACCTTCACGGCGAACCGCATCAAGCGAAACAGGCTACTGACCGTGCCCGAGCCGCTCGGCGAGCGAGTCCGGCAGCCGCGCTGCGCGGATCGCCGCCGCCGCGCCCGCGACGTCGTACTCGGTGCGATGGAATGAGGCCAGCCATCCGCTCGTGTCGAGCAGCAGCCAGGCGGCGCGCGGATCGCCGTCGCGCGGCTGACCGACGCTGCCGGGGTTCAGCAGCCAGCTGCCCTCGGCGAGATCGAGCTCGGTGCCCTCCGGGCAGGTGCCGCCGGAGGCCGGGGTCCCCTCTCGGCGGCAGTACGAGAGGGCCATGTGCGAATGCCCGATGCAGGCGACGCGGTGCTCCAGGCGGTCGAGGCACAGCTCCGCTTGCAGCGGCGAGAGCACGTACTCCCAGACGGGATCGCGCGGGGAGGCGTGGTAGAGGCCGACGGCCTCGTCGAGCCGCTGCGGCTCGAGCGCCGAGAGGTAGGTGAGGCTGTCGGGGGCGATCACGTGCTGCGTCCAGCCGATCGACAGCTCGGCGCCTCGCACGAACTGGCCGAGCGGCAGCTTGCCGCAGGTCGCGAGGTCGTGATTGCCGGCGAGGCAGACGGCGACGTGGCGACGCGCCAGCTCGACGCATGCGTCGGGTTCTGCCCCGTACCCCACGAGATCCCCGAGGCACCACAGCTCCTCGGCCCCGGTCGCGTCGACGGCGTCGAGCACCGCTTCGAACGCATGCCGGTTGGCGTGGATGTCGGAGACGATCGCGACCCGCATCGCGCGTGGCCTCGCAGGTCGCTTGTGCTCTCGGGATCCGCGCTATTCGGAGCGCGGATCGTTGGGGTCGCCGAACTCGGGGAGGTTCTTGATCCCCTCGCTCGTCTGCCACTTCGAGTAGTTGTCCTCCATCGCGTCGATCAGCTCGCGCATGAAGCGGGCCGACAGGTTGACGCGGGAGACAACGACACCCGGGATCTCCTCGTCGTCGACCTCGTGGTCCACTCGCGCGAACGTGATCGTGAACTCGTACTCCGAGTGGCTCACGTTCGCGAAGTTCGCGTAGACCCCCGCCATGATCTCCGGGGAGAAGTGGATGTTGATGTGGCGCTCGCGGTCGTCGTCGTCCATGGGGCCTAGTATCGCACCCGTGCGAATCATCGTCTTGGCCGTCGGCCGTCTGCGCCCGCCGTTCGCCGACGACGTCCAGCACTACCAGAAGCTGCTGGCCCGCCACGCGCGGGTCGAGCTGGTGGAGGTGCGCGAGGACGAGCAGGTGGCTCGCCGCATCCCGGACCGCGCGTTCGTCTCGCTGCTCGACGCGGAGGGGAAGCAGTACGACTCCCCGTCGTTCGCCTCGTTCCTGGAGGATCGCCGGCAGGCCGGCCGCGACGTCTGCTTCGTCGTCGGCGGTCCGTTCGGACTGGACCTGGAGTCGGTCGACCACCGCCTGTCCCTCGGCGCCATGACGCTCCCGCACCAACTCGCCCGCGTCGTCCTGCTCGAGCAGATCTACCGCGGCCACAAGATCCTCGCGAGAGAGCCGTACCACTACTGACGCAAACCGCGCGCGAAACGCCGCTGGCGAGATGCCAACCTCACGGGCATGCCCGAAGCACGACGAGTTATGGGTCTCCTGAACCCGGAAAACGTCGAGCATCCGGATCGGGCGCTTGCGAGGCTGGCGGCGAAGCAACATGGGGTGGTGGCTCGGCGGCAGCTCAGCACAGTGGGGCTGAGTGACACGATGGTGCGCGACCGCGTGGCGAGGGCCCAACTCCTGCGGCTCCACCGCGGCGTTTACGCCGTCGGGCATGACCGGCTGCGCCGCGAGGGCCGCTGGCTCGCGGCGGTGCTGGCGGTGGGTGACGGAGCGGCCCTCAGCCACCGCGACGCGGCGGCGCTCCACGGGCTCTCGCCCCTCGGCGACCATGCGCGCTGGGAGGTCACGACGACGGGACGGGCGTCGAGCACCCGGGCGATCCGGGTCTTCCGCACGACCGCCCTCGATGTCGACGACGTGACGAGCATCGATGGGATCGCGGTCACGAGCGTCGCCCGCACACTGGCGGACCTGGCCGGGACGGTGCCCCGCGCGCGGCTGAGGAAGGCGCTGAATGAGGCGGAGCGGCAGCGCTCCTTCGACCTGCGAGCGATCGAAGGAGCGCTCGAGCGGACGCGCACCCGCAACGGGGGCGGGCACGCCGCGCTGCGGCGAGCCCTCGAAGAGCTGCGGGCAATTGGAGCGGATGTGACCCGCTTGGAGCTGGAGGACCGCTTCCTCGCGCTCCTCGATGCCGAGCGGCTGCCGCGGCCGCAGACGAACTACGGCATCGAGGGGATGGAGGTCGACGCCTGCTGGCCCCGGCAGCGGCTCGTGGTCGAGCTGGACGGTTGGGGAGCGCATGCCACGCGGCGGGCCTTTCAGGAAGACCGGGAACGCGGGAACGCGCTGGAGCTGGCCGGCTGGCGGGTGCTGCGGTTCACCTGGGCCGACGTCACGCGGTGGCCCATGGACACGGTCGCGACCGTGCGCGGGGCGCTGGCGTGCGGGCGCCGCTACCCTCCGGACCCGTGACTCCGCTGCAGGATCTTCGCGCCGCCGTCGAGGCGGCTTCGGCAGCGCTCCGCGACGGTGGCGCTGCGAAGGGCGGCACCGCGCCGAGCGTCGAGCGGCCGAGACGCGATGGCTTCGGCGACTACTCGACGAACGCCGCGATGCTGCTCGCGCCGAGCGTCGGCGCGCCGCCGCGCGAGATTGCGGAGCGGCTGGGGGAGGCGCTCCGGCAGCGCCTGGGCGCGGGCCTGTCCAAGTACGAGATCGCCGGCCCGGGCTTCCTCAACCTCTTCCTCGCTGACTCCTGGCACGCAGAGGCCCTCTCGCACGTGCTCGAGCTGGGCGACGAGTTCGGCGCCGACGGTGCGAGCGCCAAGGAGCGGATCCTCGTGGAGTTCGTGAGCGCGAACCCGACCGGCCCGCTCGTCGCCGCCAGCGGGCGGCACGCGGCCTACGGCGACGCGCTGGCCGAGATCCTCGCCTTCCACGGACACGAGATCCAGCGCGAGTACTACCTCAACGACGCCGGCGCGCAGGTGCGCAAGCTCGGCGAGTCGGTGCAGGCGCGCGCGCTCGGGAAGGACGTCCCGGAGGGCGGCTACGAAGGCGACTACGTCGCCGAGCTGGCGCAGGAGATCCCCGACAGCGCGACGGCCGACCCCGACCACCTCGCGCAGGAGGCGGTGGCGAAGATGCTCGCCCGCATCCAGGCGACGCTCGCGCGCTTCGGCGTCAGGCACGATCGCGTCTTCAGCGAGCGCTCCCTGTACGAGGGCGAGCCGAGCGCCGTCAGACGCGCGTTCGCGGCGCTCGAGGCGAGCGGTCACACCTACCGCTCGGAGGGCGCGCTGTGGCTGCGCACGACGACGTTCGGCGACGACAAGGACCGCGTACTGGAGCGCGCCAACGGCGAGCCGACCTACTTCGCCTCCGACTGCGCGTACCTGCTCGACAAGCAGGCTCGCGGCTTCGAGCGGCAGATCGACGTCTTCGGCGCCGACCACCACGGCTACGTCGCGCGGGTGAGAGGCGCGTTCCAGGCACTCGGCGGCGACCCTGGCGCGATCGAGATCCTGATCATGCAGTTCGTCCACCTGATCAGCGCCGGCGACCGCTCGGCGATGTCCAAGCGGCGCGGGATCTTCAACACGCTCGATGAGCTGATCGAGGACATCGGGGTCGACGCGACGCGCTTCTTCATGCTCCAGCGATCGCACGACTCGACCGTCGACCTCGATCTCGACCTCGCGCGCGAGCAGAGCAACGAGAACCCCGTCTACTACGTGCAGTACGCGCACGCGCGGATCCACTCGATCCTCGAGAAGGCGGGGGAGGAGCGGGTCGCGGCGGCGCTCGCGTCGGTCGCAGCCGGCGGCACGAACGGATCCGGTCTGGCGGCGCCGCTCGAGCCGGCCGAGCGGGCGCTGATCAAGAAGCTGCTGGCGTTCCCCGACGAGGTCGCCGAGGCGGCCGATCGGCGCGCGCCGCACCGCATCGCCGCGTACGCGCTCGAGCTGGCGCAGGACTTCACCGCCTTCTACCGCGACTGCCACGTCGTCGGCGCCGAGCCGGCGCAGCTGGAAGCGTTCCGCATCGCCCTCTCGGTGGCCGCTCAGCGCACGATCGCGCGGGCGCTCGCCCTGCTCGGCGTCAGCGCGCCGGACTCGATGTGAGCGGCGCCGCGTCCTCGTCCGACCCAGGGCTTCGCCCTGTGTCCCCGGCCAGCAGGTCGCTCAGGGCATAGCCGGAAAGGGCCGCGTCGGCGAGCGCCTCGCACTGCTCCGGCGCTCCCTCGCGGAACGCGGCTGGCAGGTTCACGTACGGAGCGCCGTGATAGAAGCGCTCGTAGTGCTCGTGGCGGCTGGCGAACTCCGAGCCGACCGCGTCCCACACGAGCTTGTAGAGCTTGATGCGCTCCTCCGCCGTGTGGCCCGGCGAGCGCACGTAGCGCTCGATCAGGGGCCCGGACTCGGGGTGCACGAGGTCGCGGTAAGAGGCGGGCATCTGTATGAGCGAGCCGCCGGCGAGCCACTTGATCTCTTCGATCAGCTGGACGTAGGCGTTCGGCGCCCACGCGCGCTGAGCGAACGCGACCGCGCGGTTCGGCTGCACGGCACCGTCGCTCCCGGGCACCGGCTCGCAGCCCTCCTCCATCGCGAGTACGGCGGCCTTCGCGAGGTTGACGCTCGTCAGGACTCTGCCGAGCTGCATCTGCACGAGCGGCACGCGCATGACGTTGTTCGCCTTCGCGACCTTGATCGCCAGGCCGGCGAGGAACTCGAGCTTCGTCCAGAAGCGGGTGGCGGCCTGATGGATCCAATACGAGAAGGCGGGCGTGTCCCACCACTGCTTGAACGCCAGCTCGACGTCTCGGTAGACGAACACGCGCTCCCAGGGCACGAAGACGTTCTCGTAGATCATCAGCGCGTCGTTCTCGTCGAAGCGGCTCGACAGCGGGTTGTCCCACGTGCTGCGCGCGGCCTGCTCGTAGGAGGCGCGCGAGATCACCTTCACGCCGGGGCTGTTGAAGGGGATCGAGAACGTCAGCGCGTAGTCCTGGTCGTTCCTGCCGAGCGGTTCGATCGTGCCGACGAAGATCTCGTCGCCGAACAGCGCGGCGGTGCCGACCATCTTCGCGCCGCGCACGACGATGCCGTCGTCGCGCTCTCTGACGACGCCGACGTAGAGGAACGGCTCCTCCTGCTCGGCCGCCGGCTTGGAGCGGTCGATCTGCGGGTTGACGATCGTGTGCGACTGGTAGAGGTCGCGGTCGCGCATGTGCGCGTAGTAGGCGAGCAGGTTGTCGGCGCGCTCCTGTCCGCCGCGCGCGAAGAAGCCCGGCGCGGCGGCGAAGCCCGCCCAGCAGGAGGCCATGTAGTCGGGGCTGCGGCCCAGGTAGCCGAAGGTCGCCTTCGCCCAGGTGCGCGTCGCCTCGCGGCGTGCGACGAGGTCCGCCTGCGAGCGCGGGATCGTGTAGCAGCGGTGGACCGGCTCGCCGGTCGCGGGGGAGGGCGTCGTGAGGACGTCCGCGTAGCGCGGGTCGTGCGTCATGTCGTACAGGCCGGCGATCGACCGCACGGTGTTGCGGAAGGCCGGGTGGGTGGTGACGTCGCCGACCCGCTCCCCGTCGATCCACACCTCGCGGCCGTCCCGCAGGCTCTCGACGTACTCCGCTCCGGTCCGTGTCATCGGCGCTTCCCCCGTTGCTGCCGTCGGCTTCGCGCGGCCTCCCCAGGGCCGCGTCACGCTTCCCACAGTAATCCGGTGTCATGCCGGTCGTCAACTGAGGCGAGCACCCTCCGCCAAGCGTGCCCCGACCCGAGGGTCGGCGAGCGTCAGTCGTGCCGGGCGAGGTCCTCGTCAAGCCGCTGTGCGTCTTCCGCGCTCAGCGCGGGGACGGCGGCAGCCGGCGCGGCAGCGCGCACACGGGCGTGACGGCGCCAGCGCGGGAGGGCGATCGCCAGCAGCGCAAGCGCCAGCGCGACCGCGGCGATCGGCACGAGGTAGACGGCGAGGTTGAAGCCGTCGTCGCGCGGCAGGGCCAGCACGCGCACGCCGTACTGCGCGACGAGCACGTCCTTGATCTGCTGCTCGCTCTTGCCCTCGGCGATCAGCTTGCGGATCTGGCGGCGCTCGGCGTCGGCCTGGGGGCCGTTCGCTACGGCGAGCGGCGTTCTGCAGACGACGCACATGACCTGCTGCTCCATCGCCGGCAGCGTCGTCTGCGGCTCGGCGGCGGAAACGGGTGGGGCGATGACACCGAGCAGCGCTACGAGCGTGGCGAGCAGCAGCAGGCGGCGCATCATCCGCGCGGCGTTCCGGAGGCGATCAGCGGGTCGAGCGCCGCCGCGACCCATCTCGGCGTCAGCTGGCTGCGCTGGAGCGTGACGATGCGACCGTGCCGGTCGACCACGAACGTCTCCGGCATCCCTTTCACGCCGTATGCCTTCGCGAACGCGCCGTCGACGTCGCGCATGACGGGATAGGCGACGTCGTGGCTGCGCACGAAGTCGCGCGAGTCGTCGGTCGCGTCGTTCCAGGCCACGCCGACGATCGTGCCGCGGCCCGCCAGTCTGCGCTGCAGGCGATTCAGCAGCGGCGCCTCTTCGCCGCACGGCTCGCACCACGAGGCGAAGAAGTTGAGGACGACATAGCCGTCGCCGCGGTAGTCGGCGAGCGTTCTGCTGCCGCCTCCGTCGAGCAACGGAAGCGGGGCGTCGTGGGCGACCGGATGCTCGCCGCGGGCGATCGCCTGATCGATCGAGCTGTCGTCGCCGGTCTGCAGCACGCCGAACACGAGCAGGCCGACGAGCATGAGCGCGAGGACGGAGACGGCGAGGGTCGTGACGGTGCGGGGCATCGCAGTGCTCAAGGGTAGAGCGAGTCGACCGGCGTGTGCACCAGCGCGCGCGTGCCGAGCGGGCTGCTGAGCGAGACGACCGCCTCGTGCTGGTGCGAGCCCGCGAACCAGCCGCCGGCGGGCGGGCTCCAGCGCATCAGCGCCGTCACGAACACCTGCGTGGGCGTCTCCTGCGCGTCGACGCGGTCGAGCTCCATGTGCTCGTCGCCGTGGCAGCGGATGCGCAGTCGCGGGTCGGCGGGGTCCCCCTCGACGAGCGTCCACGGCACGCTCACGAAGCGCGCACCTGGCTCGAGCAGCGCCGCGGGCGCCTCTCGCGGCGGCGCGGCGAGCGGCGTCGAGGCGGCGCGCAGGCGCCGGCGCCTACGCGCAAGCAGGACGCTCGCCAGCAGCAGGATCGGGACGATGACGACGCGGCGGCGCACGGCACGAAGCCTACGCTGCGCCGCATCCGACGGATCGTCCAGGCAAGACGCGGCGTCG
Organism: Conexibacter sp.; assembly: GCA_045805465.1. Taxonomy (GTDB): domain Bacteria; phylum Actinomycetota; class Thermoleophilia; order Solirubrobacterales; family Solirubrobacteraceae; genus Conexibacter. The sequence goes on from JBJMLB010000121.1 coordinate 8,862, forward strand.
GGGCCGCAGTAGACTCACGAGGACGCGGAAGTAGCTCAGTTGGTAGAGCGTCGGCTTCCCAAGCCGAAGGTCGCGGGTTCGAGGCCCGTCTTCCGCTTCGTCCGCGATGACAAGGAACGCGGGAAGCCGTGGCGGCGCTGGCGTAGCGAGATGTGGCCCAATAGTGGCCCAAACCTCCTAGGGAGCACTCGAAACGCCTAGAGCCGCACGCCCCGAATGGGGTACCATGGAGACGCGCCGGTTAGGTGGGCGTGCTCCTGGCAGGGATCACAGTTTCTGCACGGATCACGTCCCGCCAGACCGGCGTACCTCGCCGAAGGGGAGAGCGGGCAGGCAGCATCGCCCGCGCGTGCGCGAGGTGTCATGCGGTTTTCGTGGACGACGGTGCGATATAGGGCGCCACCGCTCCCTCCCCGTCGATGCCCGACGTTGGGCGAGCGCTCCGAGGACCCGACCGTTAAAGGCAGCGCTTGAGCCTGCGGAGATTCGCCAGCGCTCTATCCTCGCCCTGAATCCGCTCGCTGAACAGGGCTCGGGCGCGGGCCAGAGCGTAGGCGGGGAACTCCTCGTCCGACGCCCCCAGCGCATCTCCGAGGATGAGGACGGTGCGATCGGTGGGCTGGCGATCCGGATTGCGCTCAAGCGCCTCGATGCCGGCAGGGGAGATCCCAGGCTCGCCAACGCGAGCCGTGCGATGCGAGAGGAGGTTTCGGCTCAAGCCTCTCGCCTCTCGTACGCGCCGCAACTGCTCGGCGAAGGATGAGGGCCGGCTGGTCACGGCGCGAATCAAAGCCGACTTGCCTACTCCTGACTACATACTCTGGTAGGCATACTGCTGTATGCTTTCGGCATGAGAATCAAACCGCATCTCCAAATGCCACCAGAAGTGGGCCCGCGTGGGCCGGAGTTTGTCGCGCTCGGTAGAGCGCTCCGCGAGGCACGAGCGCGTAGAGGGCTCTCTCAGGAGGAGCTGGGCTTTCGGTCTGGTGTCCATCGCAACTACGTGGGTGCCATCGAGCGTGGCGAGATCAACCCCACGTTCCGCCTCCTGTTGAAGCTCGGGAATGGTCTGAAGCTCCCACTTTCGGAGCTGGTAATGCTGCACGAGGCGCAGTACGCCGAGCTGTACGGGGATACTGGATCGACCATCCCCGGTTAAGCGTGAGTCGGAGTCGGCCCGCTGACAAACTACGTTGTGGTAAAACCTGCCGTACGGCGTCACGCGGTTAACAACCGAAAATTGGCCACACAGCCAGTGAAGGTTGGTTTAGCATTGTGCTCCTGTGATCCCTGCCAGGAGACATCGGCCGGACGTACGGCGTCGTCCATGTCGTAACTGCGGCTGCGGGCTCGGGCGGTGCCCGTACGCCCGGCCTCGCCTCCAGGCAATACCTAGGAGGCCCAAATGCCGATGCGACTGCCGGTGTCGCTCAAGGTGGAGTTCCGGGGCTGCAAGCCCGAGCGGGACTACGTCATCAAAGAGACGGGAGAGAAGCGCACCGCTGCGCCCGTGCTCAAGTTTGAGTGCGACCAAGAAGACGGTGACGTCGAGGTAATTGAGGTCACCGGCTCGTCGTTCGATCGAATGGTCCCCGCGGTCGATTACAGCAAGTTCAAGAAGGGCGACCGCTTCACGCTGAGCGGTACCGCGGTGATCCAAGACCGTGGGTCGGACTGGGACAGCTACCTGTCCGTTGTGGCGTGCGTGCCGACGAGGGCGCACACCGCCGCGGCCTCCGGCTGAGTGCCGCGAGGCACCGATGCCCAGCGACGTTAACGTCGTCCAGTTCTCCGGTGACGCGGAGAAGTGGCTGAAGCTGCTGTTCCTTGAGGCGCTGGTGTTCGGCGTGGTCATCACGACGCTGCTCATGGTCGTGGTCGTCGTGAAGTGCTGGCGGGGCTGAGTCGTGGATGACCTTGCGCTTGCGGTGGGGCTGGTGATCCTCGGGACGGCTGCGCCGGGCCTGTTGCCCGGTGTGGTTGCGCACTTCCTCCGGCGGGCGGTGGAGTCGTGATACGCGATCTCGCTGAAATCACGCTGGAGAACGGCACAGCGATCGTCTACGCCGCGGTGGCCGGAGCGGTCAGCTTCGGCGCAGTGGTGGGCGTGGTCGCCGTGTGGATCTCGACGGCCGCATGGGCTGGTCGTCGGTGAATCGAGAGAGGAGGTGAATGGACGATGATCAAGATCACCAGCCGCGTCGGGCTCGCGCTGGCGCTCGCGCTGCTGTCGCTCTCGGCGTTTGTCAGCTCGGCGTCGGCGGCGGCGAACACGGCCGTGGTGGACGCGGCGAGAGCGGCGGCTACGGATCAGAGAGACACGATGGAGGCGGTCCTGCCGTACATCGTGGTCGTGCTCGCGGCGTCGCTCGCAGTCGCGGTGCTGTTCTGGGCCTTCCGCAAGTCGAAGTCGGCCCTTCGGTAGCGGCGAGCTATCCGGGCGTCCTTCCCCGCGGCCACGAGCTTCGGGGGAGGACGGCCGAATGGCAGCCACGATTCTCATAGCAGCATCCGACGACGGGTTCGTCTATGACAACGGGCCGATCGGCGACCCCGCTGGTGCGCCGCTCAGCATCGGCGATCGGCTTGACAACGCCTACGACATGGTGGCCGGTGTGATCGTGGATAACAGAGCGGCGCTGTTCTACCTCGGCAAGCTCGCGCTGATCTTCGCCTTCGGGTATGCCCTCTTCAGCATGTATCGGAGGCGCGGCGGTGGTGCCTGATCCGGCGCAGCCGATCGTGGACCTCCCGTCGAAGGTCGTGGCGGATAGCTGGGATACGGTGGCGGCGATCGCCCCGTACGCCGCGGGTCTCCTCGCGGCCATGCTTGGGGTCTTCGTCCTCTTCCGCGTCTACCACTGGATGCGGCTCCGATGAGCCGCGGCGCGCTGGACCTTCTGCGCCGGGTCGCTCTCCGCGTCCTGGTGGCGGTACTGGTGGCGGTCATCCTCTCGGCGTTGGGCGCATCTGCGGGGCGCGCCGCGGTGCCGGACTCCATCGTCAGAAACGCCCCGCAGGTGACCAACTACCTCTATCGCGGTGGTGGCACGAGCACGATTCCCGGGTGCGGTGGCGTCTGTTCTGATCTCTGGCTCGCCGAGCATCGGCCGATCCCGGGTCAGCCGGCGTCCCGCGCGCTGTGGAGCGAGCTGACGAACCTGCGCACGGCTTCCGGTGTGCTCCCGCGCCTTGGGCTGATCGGCACTGCATCGGCTGTCGTCGCTGGGGCCGGTGCGTTCACGGTTGGCTGGCAAATCGGCACGGCGATTCGCGGGATCTTCATTGAGGGTGAGATGCCCGCCGCGCCCGCCGTCCCTGACCAGATCGATTACTTCTTCGCGAAGGACTTCGCTCGAGGAGCCACCTACGGCAATGTCGTAATCACGCAGCCGGGTTACTACGTTGGAGGGCGAATTCATAACACGAGCAGAGATACGTACGAGTATCTGGATGTCGCCATGCCGGGGCCGGAATGCCCACGGGCTAGTCCTGGTGACGTTCGCCCGCCGTTCGGCTCTCCGATGCCGAACCTGGCGACCGGCAACTTCGTCTGCGTCTTGCAGACGGCTACGTCGCCGCCAGTGACGCGGCCGACGATGATGTTCCGCACCAACCTCCAAACTAAGCCGGCCGTCGACATCGCGGACGCTCCGTCCGTTGGCAGACTCTATACGGCGAACACGATTCCGGATCCGGGCGCTGCCAATGTTCAATCGAGAATGCTCGATGAGCTTGATAGATATCCGGGACAGTATCCGAAC
>JBJMLB010000122.1:0-38768 GCA_045805465.1 Conexibacter sp.
CCGACGATGCCGAGGTCGGAGAACTCGAAGATCGGGGCGTTCGCGTCCTTGTTGATCGCCACGATGTTCTCCGAGGCCTGCATGCCGACCTTGTGCTGGATCGCGCCGGAGATGCCCGCCGCGAGGTACAGCTTCGGCGCGACGGTCTTGCCGGTCTGGCCGATCTGCGCCGCGTAGGGGTACCAGCCGGCGTCGACCACGGCGCGCGTGGCCGCGACGGCGCCGCCGAGCGCGCCCGCGAGCTGCTCGCACAGCTCGAAGCCCTCGGCCTTGCCGAGCCCGCGGCCGCCGGCCACGAGCACGTTCGCGTCCTCGATGTTCACGTCGGCGCCGCGCTGCTCGCCGCGCTGGACCATCGTCGCCTGGTTCGACCAGGCGGAGTACTCGACGGGAACGTCGACCACCTCGGCCGCGCCCGCACCCGACTCCTTCACCTCGAACGCGTTGATGCGCCCGATGATGATGCCGAGGTCGCCGCGGTACTTGGAGGTGGAGATCTGCGAGTCGCCCAGGATCGGACGCTCGGCGACGAGCTTGCCGCCGTCGACGTTGACTGCGGTCACCTCCATCGTCACGCCCGCCTGCTTGCGGGCGGCGAGGCCGGCGCCGATCTCGAAGCCGAGCAGGCCGCCGCCGAACAGCGCGTAGCTGTGCCCGTTCTCGTCGATGACCTTGGCCATCACGTCGACGACCGGCTGCGCGAGGCCCTCGGCGCCCTCGGCCTTGAAGACGCGCTTGGCGCCGTAAGTGCCGAGCGTGGCGCAGAGGTCGTTGGTGAGGTCGCCCCCGCCGACGACAACCGCGTCGCAGGTGGTGCCGAGCTCGCCGGCGAGCTTCGCGCCCTCGGAGACGGCGCCGAGCGAGTTCTTGTTGAAAGCGCCCTCGTAGTGGAGGACGTAGACCAAGATGCCCGACATCAGATCAGCTTCCTTTCGTCGAGCCACGCGACGATCTGCTCGACCGTCTCGTTCGTGTCCTCGTCCTCGATGATCTTGCCGCCGGCCTTGGCGGGCGGAGCCTTGAACTCGCCGCAGTCGACGCGCGAGCCGTCCGCACCGACGAGCGAGCCGTCGATGCCGACGTCGCCTGAGGCCTTCGTGTCGAGCGGCTTCTTCTTCGCGCCCATGATCGCCTTGAGCGACGGGTAGCGCGGCTCGTTGATCGCGTCGCCGACCGAGATGACGGCCGGGAGCTGGACCTGGACGGTGTCGTAGCCGTACTCGGCCTGACGCTCGCAGCGCAGCGCGCCGCTATCGACGTCCATCTTGATGACCTGCGTAAGCGAGGGCATCTTCAGGTGGTCGGCCACGACTGCGCCGATCGTGTAGCACTCGCCGTCGTCCGACTGCTGGCCGAGCAACACCAGATCGGGCGACTCGGACTCGAGCGCCTTGGCGAGGGCGTAGCCCGTCGCGGCGACGTCGGAGCCCGCCAGCGCGGGGTCGGTCAGGTGCACGGAGCGGTCGGCTCCGAGCGAGACGGCCTTGTGAAGGGCGCGCACGGCGCTCTCCGGGCCCATCGTCACAGCGACGATCTCCTCGACGGGGATCGCCCCGCCCTCCTTGATCTGCATCGCCGCCTCGATGGCGTGCGTGTCATACGGGTTGAGGTTCTTCTCCCCGCTGCGGTCCATTCGCCCCGTCGATGGGTCGATGCGCTTCTCGACGGCGGCGTCTGGCACCTCTTTGACCAGGACGCAAATCTTCAACTCGGGTGCCTCCTCAGCAGTGCAAAAACGCAAGTTCGCGGCAGGTGTGCGCGCGGATGATACCGCGTTGACTGACCAGTCAATCGCACTACCCCGTGCGATTGCGCAAAGAGCGCCGATGTGCCGGTGCGAACGGGGATTACGCGGAGGCGCGGACGGCGCCGCGCACGAACGCGACGATGTCCTGCGTCGGCGTGCCGGGTGTGAAGACCTCGGCCACGCCGAGTTGCTTCAGCTCCGGGATGTCGTCAGCGGGGATCGTGCCGCCGACGGTCACGATCACGTCGGTGACGTCCTGCGCGTGCAGCAGCTCGACGATACGCGGGACGAGCGTCATGTGCGCACCGGAGAGGATCGAGAGCCCGACCGCGTCCGCATCCTCCTGGATCACCGTCTCGACGATCTGCTCCGGCGTCTGGTGCAGGCCGGTGTAGATGACCTCCATGCCGGCGTCACGCAGTGCGCGGGCGATGATCTTGGCGCCGCGATCGTGCCCGTCCAGGCCCGGCTTCGCGACGACGACGCGGATCTTGCGCTCAGTCGTGCTCATTGCGCGCGGATGTTAGGTGATGTTCCACCTACTCGGTGGCGCGAGCGGCGTCGCCGAGCAGCTGCTCGGTCTCGGATAGGTGGATCGTCGTGCCTGGCAAGGAAGCTGGGAGCGTGGCCTGCAACCGCAGGCGAGCGAGCGATGACGCCGCCAGGCGCGGCGAGGCGCCTGTCAGAGACCGAGCAGAGCGCGAGCGATCACGAGCCGCTGGATCTCGCTCGTGCCCTCATAGATCTCCGTGACCTTCGCGTCGCGGTAGTAGCGCTCGGCGGGGTAGTCCCTCGTGTAGCCGTAGCCGCCGAGCACCTGGATCGCCTCGCCGGTCTGCCGGCGTGCGACGGCGGAGGCGAACAGCTTCGCCTGCGCACCCTCGACCGTGTGCGGCCGGCCGGCCTGCTTGAGGCGCGCGGCCCGCCACGTCAGCGCGCGAGCGGCCTCGATCTCGGTCTGCATGTCGGCGAGCTTGCCCTGGATCTGCCCGAAGCGGGCGATCGGACCGCCGAAGGCGCTGCGCTCTCTCGCGTAGGAGGTCGCGACGTCGAGCGCGGCCTGCGCGATCCCGACCGCCTGCGCGGCGATCCCGATGCGCCCGCCGTCGAGCGTGCCGAGCGCGATCCGCATGCCGGCGCCGGCGGCGCCCAATCGCTCGCCCGCCACGGCGTCGAAGGAGAGCGCCGCGGTGCTGGAGGAGTTGAGGCCGAGCTTCTCCTCCTCCTTGCTGACCGTCAGTCCACGCGTGGGGCGGCGGACGACATACGCACTGATGCGGTCGTCGGAGTCGCGCGCGAACACCAGAAGCGTGTGTGCGTGCGAGCCGGTGGTGATGAACTGCTTCGACCCGGTGATGCGCCCGTCGGCGTCGGCGCGGGTGCGCAGGGCGGCGGCGTCGGAGCCGGCCTCGGGCTCGGTCAGCGCGAAGGCGCCCAGCTCGATCCCCTGTGCGAGCGGCGGCACGAGTCGCGCGATCTGCTCGTCGGTGCCGTGCGCGAGCAGCGGCAGCGTGGCGGCGCTCGTGTGCACGGCGACCGTCACCGCGACGCCCGCGTCGGCGCGCGCCAGCTCCTCGATCGCGAGCACGTAGGAGAGGAAGTCCGCCCCCGCCCCGCCGTGCTCGACCGGCACGCAGGCCCCCATCAGGCCCAGCTCGCCGAGTTGCGCGAAGACCTCTGTCGGGAAGCGGTGCTCGCGGTCCCAGGTCGCCGCGTGCGGGGCGATCTCCTCCTGCGCGAAGCGGCGGGCGAGCGCGCGGACGTCGCGCTGCTCGTCGGTCAGCTCGCTCATCGTCTGCGGCGCGGCAGCCGGCGGGGCGGGATGCGGCGCGGCGGCGGGACCGGCTTGCGGCGGCCGAGCGCGAGCGAGCCGAGCCCGCCGATCGTCGCCGCGGCGACGACCGAGCCGGCGACGGCGAGGCGCCGGCCGAGACGCTCGAAGCGCAGCACCTCCCAGCCCTCGTCGCGCGCGATCCGCGCCAGCGTCGCGTCCGGGTTGACGGCGACCGGGTTGCCGACGGCGCGCAGCATCGGCAGGTCCGACTCGGAGTCGGAGTAGGCCCACGAGGCGGTCAGGTCGATCCCGCGCGCGGCGGCCAGCTCCCGCATCGCCTGGGCCTTGCCCTCGCGGTAGGTGAACGGCCCGTGCGGCCGCCCGGTGTAGACGCCGTCGCGGACCTCCGAGCGGGCGCCGATGCCACCGTCGAAGCCGAGCACGCCTGCGAGCACCTCGGCCAGCTCGTGCGCCGCCGCGGTGCAGATGTAGACCTCGCGACCGGCGTCCTGGTGCTCCCAGGCGACCTGCAGCATCTGCGGGTAGATGCGGGGGAGGACGCCCGCGAGCACGGACGGTCCGAGGCGCTGCAGCTCGACGACGCGGACGCCCTCGATTGCCTGCGCGATCCGCGCGCGCAGCTCGTCGGTGGCGGCGTCGGTCGAGCCGCGCAGGCGGAACTGCACGTTCGCCCACGCCCCGTGCGCGAGCTGCCGGCGGCTCAGCAGCCCGTTGCGGTAGGAGGCACGAGCGAACTCGTACGCCGACGAGCCCGCCATCAGCGTGCGGTCGAGGTCGAAGAAGGCGGCGGCGCGACCGGCCGGCTCGCCGTCGGAATCGCCAGGCACGGCCGCGACGGGCGCTCGCTCAGCGCTCGTCGCGACCCCGTCGCCGGCTGTGTCGCCCGCGGTCAGGACGCGGGCACCTCGACGATGACGGCGTCTCCCTGACCGCCGCCGGAGCAGATCGCCGCGCAGCCGCGACCGCCGCCGCGGCGCTGCAGCTCGAGCACGAGCGAGCCGAGGATGCGCGCGCCCGAGGCGCCGATCGGGTGGCCGAGCGCGACCGCGCCGCCGTTGACGTTGACCTTGTCCTCGTCGATCCCGAGCATGCGGATCGAGTTGAGGGTGACGGAGGCGAACGCCTCGTTGATCTCCCACACGTCGATGTCGTCGGCGGAGAGGCCGGCGAGCGCGAGCGCCTTCTGAGCGGCGAGCGCGGGCGTTCTCGCGAGGTACGGGAAGTCGTCGGCGACCTGCGCCTGAGCGACGATCGTCGCGAGCGCCTTCTTGCCGTTGGCCTGCGCCCACGCGTCGGAGGCGAGCACGAGCGCGCCGCCGCCGTCGTTGACGCCGGGCGCGTTGCCGGCCGTGTGCGAGCCGTCTTTCATGAAGATCGGCGGCAGCTTCGAGAGCGTCTCGAGCGTCGTGTCGCGACGCGGCGCCTCGTCGACCTCGACGACCGTGTCGCCCTTCTTGCCCTTGACCGTGACCGAGACGATCTCCTCGGGCAGGCGCCCCTCGTCGGTCGCCTTGATCGCCAGCTCGTGCGAGCGGACGGACCAGCGATCCATGTCGGCGCGCGTCAACTCGAGCTCGGTCGCGACCTCAGACGCCTCCTGCGCCATGTGCTTGCCGCTGAACGGGTTCGTGAGCCCGTCATTGATCATCGAGTCGATCGCCTTGGCGTCGCCCATGCGAAAGCCGAAGCGGGCGCCCTTGAGCAGGTACGGCGAGTTCGACATCGACTCCATGCCCCCGCCGACGGCCACCTCGAGGTCGCCTGCGCGGATCGCCGCGTCGAGGATGCCCACGGCCCGGACGCCGGACGCGCACACCTTGTTGATCGTCTCTGAGGACACTTCCTTGGGGATCCCCGCCTTGATCTGCGCCTGGCGCGAGGGGATCTGACCCTGGCCGGCCTGGATGACCTGGCCCATCACGACGTGCTGGACCTGCTCCGGCTCGACGCCGGCGCGCTCGAGCGCAGCCTTGATGGCGGTACCGCCGAGCTCGGTCGCGTCGAGCGAGGCGAGGCCGCCGCCGAGCTTGCCGATTGGGGTGCGCGCGGCACCGAGAATGACGGTCTTGGGCATCGGGTCTCCGTTTCGCGGTGTGGGAGGGGCGCCCGTGGGCACCGCCGGGAATGCTAGTCGCCCACGACACGGGGACCGCCGGCAGCGACGCCCACCGTGAGCGGCGAAGCTCCGATGGGTAGTCTGCGCCGCGATGCGCATCGCGGCGACCACCGACGGCCCTCTCGCGACGAGCGCCGACACGATCGCCGTCGGCGTGTTCGACGGCGAGGACGTGGCGCACGACGTCACAGGCGGCACGCTCCAGCGCCTGCTCGACCGCGGCGAGGCGCGCCGCGCCTTCAAGCACCTCGCCGTCGCGCACGCGGAGGAGCGTCGCTGGATCGTCGTGGGCCTCGGCTCGCGCGACGCGTTCGACGCCGAGCGCGCCCGGATCGCGGCCGCCGCGGTCCACGGCCGCGCCCGCGAGCTCGGGACGACGACGCTGTGCTGGGAGGTCCCCCACCACGTCGACGACGCGGTCGTCGCCGGGCTCGTCGAGGGCACGGTGCTGGCGGGCTACCGCTTCGACCGCTACCGCAACCACCCCGAGGACGACGGCGCGCTGGAGGGGCTGTTGCTGAGCGCCCACCACGACGTGCGGTCGCCGGTGGAGATTGGGACTGTGGTCGCCGAGGCGCAGAACCGGGCGCGCGACCTGCAGAACGCGCCGGGCAACGAGGCGACGCCGTCCTTCCTCGCGCACCGTGCGCAGGAGATCGCCGGCGAGGCGGCGGGGATCACGGTCGAGGTGCTCGGCGAGCAGGAGATCCGCGAGCGCGGGATGGGCGCCTTCGCCGCCGTCGCGCAGGGCTCGGCGCAGGAGGCGAAGCTGATCGTCCTCAGGTACGAAGGTCCGGACGTCGGCGGTCCGCTGCTTGCGCTCGTCGGCAAGGCGGTCACGTTCGACAGCGGCGGGATCTCGCTGAAGCCCGGCGCGAGAATGTCGGAGATGAAGTTCGACATGTCGGGCGGCGCGGCCGTGCTGGAGGCGGTCGGCGCGATCGCGCGGCTCAAGCTGCCGATCCGCGTGCTCGGGATCGTCGGCGCGACCGAGAACATGCCGAGCAGCACGGCCGTGAAGCCAGGCGACATCGTGCGCGCCTCGAACGGCACGACGATCGAGATCGTCAACACCGACGCCGAGGGCCGCCTCGTGCTGGCCGACTGCCTTGCGTATGCGGTCGCGCACGGCGCCGAGCGGATCGTCGACCTGGCGACGCTGACGGGCGCGATCGTCACCGCGCTCGGCGACAGCCACGCGGGCCTGCTGTCGAACGACGACGAGTGGGCCGCCGCGGTGACGGAGGCCGGCCGGGTCGCCGGCGAGCCGCTGTGGCGCCTGCCGCTGCACGAGTCGTACGCGGAGCTGATCAAGAGCCGCTATGCCGACATCCTCAACGCCGTCGAGAGCCGCAAGGCCGGCTCGATCACGGCTGCCGAGTTCCTCCACCGCTTCGTCGGCGACGTCCCGTGGGCGCACCTCGACATCGCCGGCACCGCGTGGGACAACGGCAAGCCCTATGCGGGCAAGGGCGGCGCCGGATGGGGCGTCCACACGCTCGTCGCGCTGGCGCGACGGCTGCACGACTGAGCGGATCGCGGCGCCCTACGACGCGTGCGTCGGGACGGCGACCGCGACTCTGCAGTCGGTCGCGTTGCCAGCGGTGTCGAAACCGCGGTACGTCAGCGCGTAGTGGCGCGTTCTGCCGCCGTCGCGCTCGGCGCGCAGCAGGCCCTGCCCGTCGGCCGCGCCGATCGCCCAGCCCTGGACGTCCGCGGCATGCGGCCCGGTGCGCGCGTCGGGCTGATCGCTCGTCACCGAGTGCAGCCGGTAGCCCGCGGGGCCGGAGCCGGCGTCGTCGACCGACACGTTGACCGCGACCGGCACGAGCCGGTGGTTCGGCGGCCACAGGGCCGAGCGATCCACGGAGCAATGGACGCTTGGCGGCGTGCGATCGATCCGGAACGAACGACCGACCGGCAGCTCGACGTTGAACTGGATGTCGCGACTGGCCGCCCACAGGAAGTGCTGGCCCCCGGCCGTCACGTCGGCGCCCGCCCCGAGGTACGCGCAGGCCGGAGGGATGTCCCACATGACCGTCGGCGGCGGCACGCGGTCGAGCTGGCAGTACGTCTCCACGACCGGGACGTCCGGCTCGCCGCTCACCGCAGAGACGCGCACGCGAACACGCGAGACGTACCAGCCGTTGCTTCCGTCGGGGCTCGGCGGGTCGAGCGCGATGGTCGTCCTCGGCGGTGTCTTCGGCGGCTCGTCCGGAGGGTTGGCCTGCCCACCGTCGTTGGCGCCCCAGCACGCGACCGACCCGTCGAGGTGCAGACCGCACGTGAAGAGGTGGCCGGCCCCGACCGCTCTGAAGCGACCGGGCGGCGCGTGGCTCTGGCCGTAGGTGTCGTCGCCCCAACATGCGATCGCGTCGTCGGTCCGTACCGCGCAGGAGTGGTTCGTGCCGGCGCTGACAGCGGTGAACGTGCCGGGCGGCGCCTGAGTCTGGCCTTCGCGGTCGAAGCCCCAGCAGACGACGGCGCCGCTGAAGCGCAGTCCGCAGTTGTGCTCCTGGCCGGCGGAGATCTGTGCGAACGTTCCGCTCGGCGGGTGCGTCTTGCCCACCCACGAGTCCTCGCCCCAGCAGGCGACCGTGTCGTCGAGGCGGATCGCGCACGTGTGACTCCAGCCGGCCGTCACCGCCTTGAAGGCACCTGTGGGGGCGTCAGCCTGTCCGTAGTCGTTCTGGCCGACGCACCTGACGTGACCGTCACCGGCGACGACGACGCACAGGTGGAAGGTGCCGATCCCGACCGACGCGATCGGACCAGTTGGCAGTTGCGGCTGCCAGTAGGGCGCGTACAGCCCCCAGCACACGATCGAGCGATCGGCCAGCCGCAGTCCGCAGCTGTTGAAGGTTCCTGCCGCCACCGCTCCGAAGGCACCCGCGGGCGGGCTCGGCAGTCTGTTGTACTTGCTGCCCCAGCACAGCAGCGAGTCGTCCGCGCGCAGTACACATGCGTGAGCTCCGCCGACGGCCAACGACTCGTAGGCCTCCGCGGCGCTCGTCGCCCAGAGGCCGGCGACCAGCAACCCCAATAGCAGTGCGCGCTGAAGCACGGTTGCGCGACGCTAGACCTGCGTCGCGGGCGTGTCGATGCGACTGGACGAAAGGGCGAGGCCGCTACTCAGCGGCGCGCGAGTCTGCTGCTCAGGATCTGCGTCGCAGCCGACGCCGGATCGAGGCGGCGAGCACAGACCTCGTCGAGCAGCTGCTGCACGTCCGGGTCCTCGCGGATCGAGGCCTCCAGCTCTCGGCGCATGCGCGCAGCGGCGATCGCGACGACCTCGTTCATGAGGTTGCGGCGGCGACGCTCCAGGAGCGTGCCCTCCTGCGCGATGTAGGCGCGATGCGCCTCCATCCGCTCGAGCAGCTCGTCGATCCCGATGCCGTGGGCGGCCTGCGTCTTGACGATCGGGACGCGCCAGCCTCTCTGCTCGCCGAGGCTGAGGACGCCGCGGATCTCGCGGACCATCGTGTCGGTCAGCGGGTGGTCGGCCTTGTTGACGACGATCACGTCGGGGATCTCCATCACGCCGGCCTTCAGCGCCTGGATCGAGTCGCCCGAGCCGGGCATCAGCACGAGCACGATCGTGTCGGCGTGGTCCATCACGTCGACCTCCGCCTGCCCCACGCCGACCGTCTCGACGAGCACCACGTCGCGGCCGGCGGCGTCCATCAGCAGCGCCGCCTGCAGGGCGGCCTCCGAGAGCCCGCCGAGCGCTCCGCGGTTGGCCATCGAGCGGATGAAGACGCCGCTGTCGAGGAAGTGCTCGGTGAGGCGAATCCGGTCACCCAGCAGCGCGCCCTGCGTGAACGGCGAGGAGGGGTCGATCGACAGGACGCCGACGGTGCGGTCCTTTGCGCGCTCGGCCTTCGTGAGCGCGCCGAGCAAGGTCGACTTGCCGACGCCGGGCGGGCCGGTGAAGCCGACGACGGCCGCTCTGCCGGTGTGCGGGTAGACCTCGCGCACGAGCTCCCAGCCCTCCGGACGGTCGTCCTCGACGAGCGTGATGGCGCGAGCGAGCGCGCGCTTGTCGCCTCTGAGGAGGCGCTCGGCAAGGGTCGGGTCGGGCGCCATGGGTCGCGCATGATGGCAGGCCGGGCCGCCGGCACCGCGGCAGGCGGCGACGGCCCGAGCTCCGTCGCGGGGCGCTCCACGCGGCGCCCGTCCGGCTGCCTCCCGCATACCATGCGGGGAGATGGAGCCTGTCCTCGCGCCGCCGCCCGTCGACCTTCCCCACGAGGTCCGCGCCGCCCCGCCGCCGCTGCACGGCGGCCCGCTCACGCTGCTGCGCTTCATGCGCCGCAACCGCATGCTGAACCGCCGTTACGGGCTGCTGCTGCTGCGCCTCGCGTGGCTGAAGCTGCGCTTCCGCGGACGGTTGCAGACGGACGGGATCGCGTTCATCTGTCCCGGCGTGCAGCTCGAGATCGGCAAGGGCGCCCGCGTCGTGCTCGGCCGCTGGTCGTGGCTCGGGCATGGCACGAAGGTGCGCGCCCACGAGGGCGAGGTGCTGATCGGCGCGAAGTCGGTGCTCGGCCAGGAGTGCACGATCTCCGCCTACCAGCACGTCTCGATCGGTCGCGAGTGCATCGTCGCCGACCGCGTGATGATGATCGACTTCGACCACGGCGTCGTCGAGGTCGAGCGGCCGATCCGCCTGCAGGGGATCTACAAGCGCGACGTGCGCGTCGGCAACAACGTGTGGCTCGGCTACGGCGCGTGCGTCCTGCGCGGCGTGGAGGTCGGCGACAACGCGATCGTCGGCACGAACGCCGTCGTGACGAAGGACCTGCCCGCGAACGCCGTCGCTGCCGGCGTGCCTGCGAAGGTGATCCGCATGCGCGACGAGCCGCAGGCGATGAGATGGGCGTGAGCCCCGCCACCGCCGGCGGCGCGCGGACCAGGAGCGAGGCGGCCGCCGCGCAGCCGGCGATCTCACTGCGCGGCGTCGTCAAGCGCTTCGGCGCGATCACGGCCGTCGCCGGGCTCGACCTGGAGGTCGCGCCCGGCATCTGCCTCGGCCTGCTCGGCCCCAACGGTGCCGGCAAGTCGACGACGATGCGGATGCTGACCGCGCAGGCGATCGCCGACGAGGGCTCGATCGAGGTGCTCGGCTGGAGGCTGCCGGGCGAGTCCAAGCAGGCGCGCGCGGAGATGGGCGTCGTGCCGCAGCTCGACAACCTCGACGTCGAGCTGACCTGCCGGCAGATCCTCACCGTCTTCGCGCGGCTCTACCGCGTGGCGCCGGAGGAGCGTGCGGGCGCCGTGCAGCGGGCGCTGCAGATCGCAAACCTGACCGAGCGCGCCGACACGCGCGTGGACCTGCTGAGCGGCGGCATGCGCCGGCGCCTGCTGATCGCGCGCGGGCTCGTCCACAGACCGCGGCTCGTGCTGCTCGACGAGCCGACGGTCGGGCTCGACCCGCAGGTGCGCCAGGAGCTGTGGTCGCTGATCGGCGCGCTGCGCGCCGAGGGCACGACCGTGCTGATGTCGACGCACTACATCGAGGAGGCCGAGCGGCTCGCCGACACGGTCGCCGTGATGGCGAGAGGCATGATCGTCGCGCGCGGACGCCCGGCCGACCTCGTGCAGGAGCACGCGGGCGCCCAGACGCACGAGGTCTACGGTCCGCCGGCTCGCCTCGAGGAGCTGCGCGCGGAGGGCGAGCGGGCCGGCTGGGCGATGCGCCGCTCCGGGCCGGCGCTGGCGATCCTGCACGCCGAGCGTCACAACGGCACGTTGCCGGAGGGGGTGCGCCGCGCCGCCACGCTGGAGGACGCGTTCGTCGTCCTGACCGGGGAGGAGATCGAGTGAGCGCCACGACCGCGCCGGCGTCCGTCGCCGTCGAGCCGCCTCCGCGGCGGCGCCGCCGCCTGCACCGCATCGAGCCGTCCGCGGTCGTCGGCGTGATGAGCCGCGACGCGACCGTCTTCTCGCGCAACTGGAAGACGACGACCTTCTCCTCGATCGTCGAGCCGACGATCTACCTGCTCGCGTTCGGGTTCGGCTTCGGCGCGCTGATCACGTCGATCGGCGGACTCGACTACAAGCAGTACGTCGGGACCGGCATCGTCGCCACGGCGGTGTTGTTCTCGTCCGCCTTCCCCGGCATGTACGGGACGTTCCTGAAGTACCGCTTCCAGCGCACGTACGACGCGTTCCTGGCGGCGCCGGTGGACGTGGACGAGATCGTCTCGGCGGAGGTGCTGTGGATCGGGCTGCGCGCGGGCGTCTACGGCAACGTGCCGCTGCTCGTCGCGATCGCGTTCGGGCTGGACCCGAGACCGACCGCCGTGCTCGTGCCGCTGATCTGCTTCGTGACCGGCTGCGCGTTCGTCGCGTTCGGCATGACGCTCGCGGCGATGGCCGAGTCGATCGACAACTTCTCGTACGTGACGAGCGGGATCCTGACGCCGATGTTCCTGACGGCCGGGACGTTCTTCCCGATCTCGTCGTTCCCGCCGGCGATCGAGGCTTTGGCGCGGTTGAACCCGCTCTACCACTGCGTGCAGCTGGTCCGGGACGTGGTCGTGCTGGGGATCGAGCCGCTCGCGGACCTCGGCCACCTCGCATTCCTGATCGCGTTCGGGCTCGCGATGTGGCGGCTGGCGATCTGGCGGCTGCGCAAGCGCTTGATTGACTGAGCGTGCGGTGACCGAGCGTCCTCGCTTCTTCGTCGACGTCGGCTCGCCGTATGCGTGGCTGGCGGCGGAGCGGGTGGAGTCGGTGCTCGGCACGGACGTCGTCTGGGAGCCGGTGCTGCTCGGAGCCGTGTTCGCGGCGCGGGGTTGGGGCTCGTGGTCGCTGACGGACGCACGGACGCAGGGCATCGAGGAGGTCGAGCGGCGGGCTTTGGCTTACGGGCTGGGACCGGTGCGCTGGCCGGAGCCGTGGCCGGGCAACACGCTGCTGGCGATGCGCTGTGCCGTGGCGGCCGATGAGCGCGGGGCGGGTCGGGCGTTCCTGCTGGCCGCGTTGCGGCTCGGGTTCAGGGACGGACGGGATCTGTCAGACCCGGCGGCCGTGCGCGACGCCGCGTCTACGGCGGGCATCGAGCGGGAGGCGCTGCTGGCGGCCGCTTCCTCACCGTCGGTGAAGGCGGCGCTGCGGGAGCGCACCGACGCCGCGATCGCGCTCGGCGTGCGCGGAGTCCCGAGCGTGGTCGTCGACGACCAGGCGTTCTGGGGCGACGATCGGCTGGAGGACGCCGCAGAAGCCCTGCGCGCATGAGGACCGCGAATCCGACTGCCGTATAGGCCGTCAGATTCGCGGTCCTCGTCTCAAGGGGCCGAGCGCCCGGCGCGCTGCGGGGTCGGGACGCGCCGGGCTCCCCTCGCTCAGCCGATGAACGAGTGGAAGTCGCCGAGCCCGCTCGGCAGCTGCGGCGTGAACGGCTTGAACTCGAACGAGCGGCTGGTGTCGAAGCCGGCTCTGGCTGCCGCTCTCTTGTCGATGAACGGCGTGAGCGCATCCACCGCCTTGGAGATCTTTGTCCAGTGCAGGGTGCGCTCATAGGTGTTGTTGTTCGGCGGGTCGACCGACTCGGCTCTGCCCTGGATGCCGGTGATCTGCTCGATCGGGCCGCCGTCCTGGGCGGCGACGCTCGGGGCGACGACGCGGGCGAGCGTACGGTGGTCGCTCTCGATGCCCATGATGCGCGCGGCCGTGACGCGCAGGTCAGGCGAGCTGAACTTGCGCACGCCAACCAGATACGCCGCGATGAACGCGTCCTCCAAGGTGACGAGAACGTCGAGCGTCGTCTGCGCGTCGGCGAACATTCTCGGTGGGTAGTAGAAGGCGCTCACCGGCGTCGCCTTTCTGGTGACGCTTCTCTCGAGCAGGTAGTGCGCCATCTCCTCGGTCCGTGCGGCCTTGAAGTACTCCTGGTCGTCGGACTCCAACCGCGTGAAGAACGGGGCCGTGTCAATGATGCCGGTGTAGGTCGTGACGGCGAGCGCCTCGGCGATCTGCGCCGCGCCAAGGATCGCGAGATCGCCCTTCGTGACGCCGCCCTTGTGGCTGCGCGCGGCGGCGAACGACGGCAGGAGCGCCTCGATCGTGCCGACGCCGGCGGCTGCGCCGGCGCCGGTCAGCGCGCTCTTGGCGATGAAGCCGCGGCGATCCATCACTCCGTCGCTGGAGCGAGATGACATGAATTAACTCCCCTGTGAGATCGGAGCCGGCGGGAGCGCTCGGCTCTCAACTGAGGTATTCGCGCGCGGCGGTCCAGCGGATCAGTCAGACGGCGAGGCGACGGAGGTCGCCGTAGATCTCGGCCGTCTGACGGGCGATGTCGGCCCAGTCGAAGCGCAGCACGTGCTCGCTCGCCTCGGCGACGAGCCGATCGCGCAGCGCGTCGTCGGACAGCACGCGCTCCATCATCCCGGCGAGCGAGACCGGATCGCGGGACTCGAAGCGCAGCCCGACCTGCTCGTTCGGCACGACCTCGCGCAGGCCGCCGGTGTCGGCGACGATGCAGGGGCAGCCGGAGGCCATCGCCTCCAGCGCGACAAGCCCGAACGGCTCGTAGATGCTCGGAACGACCGTCAGGTCGGCGATGCGGTAGAGCGAGTGCAGCACGTCGTCACCGATCCAGCCGAGGAACGTGCCGTGCTGCGAGAGGCCCAGGGCGTCGGCCTGCGCGCGCAGCTCGGACTCGGCGGTGCCGGACCCGGCGACGAGGAAGCGCACGTTCCCGAGCCGCTCGATCACTCCCGGCAGCGCTTCCAGCGCGATCTGGAAGCCCTTCTCGTAGACGAGCCGGCCGACGAGCAGCACGAGCCGCTCCTGCGGCAGGGCGAAGCGGGCGCGCAGCGCGTCGAGGTCCTCGACCGGCTGCAGGTCGAGCGGGTCGATCCCGTTTGGGATCACCGCGATGCGAGCCTCGTCGAGTCCGTAGATGTCGGCGACGTGGTCGCGCATGTAATGCGAGCACGTGATGACCGCGTCGGCCTCGTTGGCCATCCACGTCTCGACATTGTGGATGTGCGACTGCGGGTGCTTGTCGACCCAGCCTTGGTGGCGGCCGTACTCGGTCGCGTGGATCGTCACGACCCACGGGCAGTCGAGCCGCTTCGCGAGCTGGTCGCCGGCCGTCGCGACGAGCCAGTCGTGGCCGTGCACGAGGTCGAAGTCGAGCCGCTCGCCGAGCTCGAGCCCGGCGGCGAGCATGTCGGCGTTCATGTGCTCGATCCAGGCGACGAACTCGGTCAGGTCGCGCGGCTTGCGCGGCTCGCGCACGCGGTGCACGTGGACGCCGCACAGCTCCTGCTCGGCGGCCATCGCGTCGTCGCCGCGCGTCAACACGTGCACCTCGACGTCCTGCTGCACGAGCTGCTCGGACAGCTTGCGGACGTGCCGCGCCAGCCCGCCCTCGATCAGCGGCGGGTACTCCCAGGAGAGGATGAGGATGCGGGTGGAGGCCATCGGGGGGTTGGCTCTGCGGCCAAGGCGACCGGCCGGAGTCTAGCCCGCCTCCAAGGCCGTCAGCGCCGCCTGTCGAAGGCGGTGCTGGGACCCCAAGCACGTGCCTCGATCAGCCGGTGCTGTGGAGCAGGTGCAGACAGCGTCCTGCACGGTCGGCGACAAGGTCGAGCAGACGTGCGGGCAGTGGTCGCTCGAGTGCGGTGACCTCGGGTGCGGCGATCGCGTCGGCAAGGACGTCGGGTGCGAGCACGGCGAGCTCGCGGACGCGGTCGACGAGTGTCGTGGGGTCGAGGCCGAGCTCGCGTGCCGCTCTCGGCCACGGGTTGTGATGGGGATAGACGCGGTAGTCGCCGCCGAGCTTCATGGCGAGGCGCAGCTTGCGCTCGTGCGTGCCGTAGGGGAGCGCGGAGGCGATGTCATAGAGCGGCGCGAGGCGCGCTTCGGGACCCGCGAGCAGAAGAGAGTAGTTCTTGGCGTGTGCGTCGGTGCCGGCGATCAGCCAGTTCCACGCGAGCGCGTCGGCAAAACGGCGGACGGCGTCCTCGGCAGCGGAGGGCCGCATCGCATTGCGGAGCAAGCGCACGATCTCGGCTGGGCCGGGTCCGCCTTCGTTCTGGTACTTCCGGCTCGGTGGGACGCCGAGCGCTTGGCAGATGTCCTCTTGGTGGACGCGGCGGATCGTCTCGCCGCTCTCGATACGGTCGTAGCGGGTGACGACGACGGCGGTCTCCTCGGCAAAGCGCTCGATGCGCGTGCGGGCAGCGATCAGGCCGGCGCGGCGGGCGGCGTCGAGACAGAGGTGTTCGTTGAGGTCATGGTCGTCGAGGCCGGCGACCGCCGGCTTGAGGATGTGGCTGGTCGGCGTCGCACCGGAGGGGACACCCCAGCTGCCGTCGCGGTACAGCAGCGCGGTCTTGGCCTGGGCGCCGGCAAGGCTGAACTCGCCGGTGAACGAGCGGCCGAGCCACGCGGTGGTGTCGACGCGCAGGTCATGCAGTCGCTCGGCGACGTCCTCCTCGGTGAGCCAGGTGACGGAGCCAGGACGGTCGAGGAGTTGTTCGAGGCGGTCTGGCACGACGAACCGCACAGCGCCGGCGCAGTCCTCGCCGACGGGGGTGGAGAGCAACGCGAACGGCGAGGAGGCCGACACGTGGAACTGACGACCCCAGCGTTGCAGCACGGCGTCGTTGTTGGGCAGCAGTCCCCACAGCCACGCGTCGAGCCGTGCGCCGACGTGCTCCCGGATCTGCTTGGGCAGCGTGAGCGAGAGCGGCGTCGTGTCCGGCCGGCGGCGGAACTCCTCGTCATAGGCGAATGCGAGTCTGCCGCCCGGCGAACGCGTCAGCGTCCCGGCCACGGCGTCCTCGAGCGCGACGACGAGCGTGTCGCTCATGGGCCCCGTTGGTCGTCGAGCAGCGCGTCCAGGTCCACAGCCGCCGCGCCGCGCGGCGCACCCGGGGCGCCTGCCGCAGCGACGGCCAGCCGCAGGTCGAGCGCGTCGAGCAGCCGGATCACGAGGCCGATCTCCGCCGTCGCCTTCCCGCTCTCGAACGTGCTCACCCACTGGCGCGAGACCCGCGCCCGAGCCGCAAGCTCAGCTTGACTCAAGGCCAGCTCATGTCGGCGACCGCGGGCGATCGCAGCGAGGTCTCGAAGGCTGTTGACGTCCATAGCAGTGACCGCGTTCGCCGACATGAGCAAAAGTCGTCGTACGACGACATCTTACTTGTGTCCTCTTACGCTGTCAAAACGAGGACCCGTTGCGGCTTAGGGCTGTTTGCAGCTCGCGGCGAGTGCCGCCTCCAGCGCAGCGCGGTGGCCGGCGGCGCGATCGCGCGGATAGGAGCCGGCGAGGTCGCGGGTGACCTGGAAGGCCCAGTCGCTCGACTGCAGCAGCAGCAGCTCGCGCTCGGCGCGCGCGGAGAGGCGGCGTGCGCCGACGAGCGCGTGCAGCTCGGCGTCGCGCGTCTGCCACGCGAGGTCGGCGACCTGTGGGCCGGTCCAGGTCGAGAGGTCGCGCGGCGTGCCCCACGTCGTCGTCGGCAGGCGGCCGGCGCGCACGTCGGCGAGCGCGCGCGGCGCGGGGGCGGCGTCGGCGAGCGCGTCGCGGAGCGGGACGGCCTCGTGCCGCGCGAGCGCGTCGTCGAGCGGCGCGAGCGCGAGCCCCTGGCGCTCGGCCTCCTCGATCACCGCGCCGAGCCAGGCGATCCCCTCGTACCACCAGTGGCCGAGCAGCTCGGTGTCGAGCGCGCAGACGGCGAGGGCGGGACGGCCGAGCGCCTGCGAGCCGGCGTCGAGCCGCGCGATCGTGCGCGCGACGAAGTCGGCCGCGTCCGTGCGGGCCTGCCCGAGCGCGGCCGCGTGGTCGTACGTGACGCCGTCGTTGCTCCACACCCGATGGTGGTGGACCGTGAAGGCGTGGTAATCGCGGTAGGCGGGATGCGCCGGATAGCCGCCGTCGCTCCACACGAGCTCGATCGTCGCGCGGTCGATCGGCACGAGCATGGGGCCGTCGTCGGTGGCGATCGGCGCGAGCTGGCCGGGCGCTCCGCGGCCGAGCACGTCGGTCAGGTCGACGCACGTCGCATGGACGCCCGCCTCCTCCAGCAGCGGGTCGAGCCACGGCGCATGCGCGCACTCCGGCAGCCAGAAGCCCCCACCCCACTCGCGCCCGCCGTCGAAGCGCCCGCGGTGGGAGGCGATGCCGCGCTCGAGCTGGAGTCGCACGCCGGCGTCGGTCGCGACCAGCGGGAGGACCGCATGCGTCGCGGAGGAGGTCCAGCTGGCGTAGGGCGCGAATCCGCTCAGGAGGTCGCCGTTCAGCGCCTCGACGCGCACGAGCGCACGCTCGTAGTCCTCGGCGGCGCGCTCCAGCTCGCGGGCGTAGTCGTCCCGCCCGGCCTCACGGCAGCCCGCTATGTCAAGCGCGTGCGTCTCGCGGCGCACCTCGCGCAGGAACGACACGAGCCGCTCCGGGACGCCGTGCGCCTGGAGCTGGTCGCACAGGACCGGCGTCAGCGAGAGCGTCAGCGGAGCGCCGTGCGCGTCGAACGCGTCGAGCAGCGGCAGGTAGCAGGTGGCCGCCGCCTCCCACAGCCACTCCTCGCCGAACGGCCATGTCCCGTAGCCCTCCACGTAAGGCATGTGCGTGTGGAGGACGAGCGCGAGCTCGCCGCGGTCGGCGGGAGCGCGCTTGCTCACGCGCGGCG
Organism: Conexibacter sp.; assembly: GCA_045805465.1. GTDB lineage: Bacteria > Actinomycetota > Thermoleophilia > Solirubrobacterales > Solirubrobacteraceae > Conexibacter. The sequence goes on from JBJMLB010000122.1 coordinate 18,306, forward strand.
GGTCATCGGGCGCCTCACGCGCGGCAGACTGCCAGGAAGTCCAGCGCGCGGTCGAGATCGCCGGGCTTGAGCGCGAAGTCGGAGGCGGCGATGGCCGGCGTGAAGCGGTCGTAGAACGCTCTCGTGATGCCGAGTCGTCTGTGGACGCGGTCCCAGCCGGCGGACAGCGCCAGCGCGTGGGCGCGCAGCTTGCGCGCGTGGAACAGTCCCCACAGCTCGACCTGCTCGAAGTGCGCCTCGCACAGCGCGCGGAACTCCTCGGCGCGATACTCCTTGACGTGCCACGGGTTCTCGGACTTCTCGGCACCAGGGGGCGCGAGCGTGAGCAGGTTCGGCGTCGAGACGTAGGCGATCCCGCCGGGGGCGAGCATCGACTTGAAGTGCTCGAGGATCTCCCCCGGGTTCTGCACGTGCTCAATCGTCTGCAGGAAGACGACGGCGTCGCACTCCTCGCTGAACGTCTCGACGAGGTCGCGCTCGTAGCGCAGGTTCTGGCGCACGTAGCGCAGCCGCGCGTGCTCGTGCGCCTCGGGGTTCGCGTCGACGCCGACGACGGAGGCGGCCGAGCGCGAGAGCACCTCGCTGCCGTAGCCCTCGCCGCACGCCATATCGATGACACGGTCGCCGATCGTCCGCGCGGAAATCCATTCATAGACGACGAGGTGACGCTGGTACCAGTAGTTCTCCTCGGGCACGTCGGGCAGCGTGCGCTCGCCGGTCAGCGCGAGCGGTGGAACGCCGGCCGGTTGGTTCGACTGAACGTATGCGGTCTCCATGAGGTGCGACAGGGTAGAGTGCCGCGCCGCATGGAGGCTCCACGCACCGACGACGACATCCGCAACGTCAACACGCGCTACCACGACGTCGCCGCCGACAGCTACGACGCCAAGTGGGGCATCGACTTCGGTGGGCCCGGGCAGCGGCAGGTGCTGATGAAGCTGCGCAAGGTCCTGTCGAAGGACGCGCTCGCGGCTGGCTTCGGGCGCTCGCTGGAGATCGGCACCGGCACCGGCTACTTCTCGCTCAACCTGCTGCAGGCGGGCGTGATCCGCGAGGCGACGTGCACCGACATCTCGCCCGGCATGCTGGAGACGCTGCGCGGCAACGCCGAGCGGCTCGGGCTGGCGGTCGAGACGGTCGAGACGGATGCGGAGAGACTGCCGTTCGAGGACGCGTCGTTCGACCTCGTGCTCGGCCACGCCATCCTGCACCACATCCCCGACCTCACGCAGGCGTTCGCCGAGTTCGACCGCGTGCTGAAGCCCGGCGGGACCGTCGTGTTCGCCGGCGAGCCCTCGCGCTACGGCGATCGCATCGCGCGCGTGCCCAAGCGCGGCGCCGCCGCGGTCGCGCCGCTGTGGCGGCGGGCGATCGGCGCGCGCGCGGCGGGGAGCGTGAACAACGGGAACGGGTCCAATGGGCATACGCGCGATCCCCACGCCGAGGACCACGCCCTGGAGCGCTTCGTCGACATCCACGCCTTCGCCCCCGGCGACCTCGCCGACGCGGCGCGCGGCGCCGGCTTCCAGGACGTGACGGTGCGCGGCGAGGAGCTCGTCGCCAACTGGTTCGGCTGGACCAACCGCGTGCTGGAGGGATCCGCCGTCCCCGAGGACGTGCCGTGGGGCTGGCGCCAGTACGCCTACCGCGGCTATCTCACGCTCCAGCAGCTCGACCAGCGGCTGCTGGAGGGCCGGCTGCCGGCGGCGATCTTCTACAACCTGCTGATCTCGGGACGGAAGCCGGCTTCCTGAGCGCCGGATCGCCGGGTCTGGCAAGGACGCAGGGAGCGTGACCTGCTAAGGCAGGCGAGCGACCGAGGACGCCGCCAGAGGCGGCGAGGCGGTGCTCAGGCGGGCCGCCTCCAGCGCGCTCGTCACAGCCGGATCCGACAGCAGGCCGGGCGCCGCGACGCTGTCGCCGACCAGGTAGACGCCGTCGCCGCGGTCGATCGCGGGGCGGTCGCGCCAGCTCGTGCCGGGCAGGTCGAGCGCGCCGGAGCGGCCGTCGAGCAGCTGCCGGCGGCGGAACGTGACGCGCTCGCGCCAGTCGCGGAAGCCGACGTCAAGCAGCGCCTCCAGGCGGCGCTCGCCGTCGTCGGTGCTCTCCCCCGGGCGCAGCGGCATCTGCGCCTGCACGAGCGCGTGGCCGGCCGGGGCGAGCGTCTTGTCGGGGACGCTGTAGGTCTCGATCCAGCCCGCCTCGTCGAGGTCCCAGACGACGAACGCATCTCCGCGGTGCTTGCGCAGGCCGAGGTCGAGCGCGACGGTGCGGCCGCTGGGCCAGTCGAGCGTCGCGTCGTCCAGCAGCGCCCGCGCGTCGCACAGCTCGGTTGCGACGATGGTCGGACCGTCCGCCGGCAGCTCGGCGGCGCGCGCGCCCGTCTCGATCTGCACGCCGGCGCCGCGCGCGCCGGCCTCCAGGCGGTCGATCAGCGCGCTCCAGCCGCCGCGCACGTAGCGCGCCTTCGGCGGCAGGTCGACAAACGCCTGGCGGAAGCGCTCCCACACGAACCCGGCCGCCAGCTCGCCGGGATCGTGATGAAAGGCGAAGACGCCGCAGGAGCGCGACAGCAGCTCTGCGGCGCGATCGCCGCAGCGCTCCGCGACCCACGCGCGGAAGGAGACGTCGTCCGGCGCCTCCCGCGTGCGCCACAGGCGCAGGACCGCGCGCGTCATCGCGATCGGCGGTGTGCGCCGACGTCTCCCGCCGGCACGGAAGAGGATGCCCGCCATCGGAGGACGTGCGGCCGGCGGCAGCAGGTCGCGCTCGCGCATGAAGTCCCACAGCCTCCCGTTCGCGTAGAGCACATGCGGTCCGAAGTTCGCGACATAGGGACCGTCCGTGCTGCGCCCGCGCCCGCCGAGCGTCTCGTGCGCCTCGAGCAGCCGCACGGGGGCGCCGCCCTCGGCGCAGGCAATGCTCGCGACGAGCCCGGCGACGCCGCCCCCGATGACGGTGATCTCGTTCATCTCGACGCTCCTGATGGTGGTCCGCTGAGTGGGTGGTCGCTACGGTAGCCCCGATGCGGACCGCGCTCCAGTGCCAATCGACGCCCTCCGAACCGGACCAAACACGGTGGAGCTGCTGCTGACCGTGGCCCGCGGCGAGGACCGCGAGTCGCTGCACGCCCAGCTCGAGCGCCAGCTGCGCGAGGCGATCCGTGGCGGCCGCCTCACGACCGGCGCGCGCCTGCCGGCGACGCGCGTGCTCGCGGCCGAGCTCGACGTCTCCCGGGGCGTCATCGTCGAGGCATACGCCCAGCTGACCGCCGAGGGCTACCTCGTGACGCGGCGTGGCGCGGGCACCGTCGTCGCCGACGCGGCCCGCCCCGTGCGCGCCCCGGAGCCGGCGCCGCATCCGCGCGCCGTACCGGAGGACTTCCACCCCGGCGCTCCCGACCTCGCGGGCTTCCCGCGCATCGCCTGGCTGCGCTCGCAGCGCGCCGTCCTGCGGGAGATCGCTGACGAGCAGCTCGGCTATGCCGATCCGGCGGGCACGCCTGCGCTGCGCGCCGCGCTCGCGCGCTATCTCGGTCGTGCGCGCGGCGTCGCGGCCGACGGCGAGCGGCTGCTCGTCACGAGCGGCCTGACCCAGGGGGTCGCGCTCGTCTGCCGGGCACTGCGGGCGCGCGGCGCACGGCGCATCGCCGTCGAGGACCCGGGCTTCATGATCCACCGCGGCGTCGCCGCCCATTGCGGGCTGGAGGTGGTCCCGGTGCCGGTCGACGAGCACGGCATGCGCACGGACGCGCTCACCCAGATCGACGCCGACGCGGTGCTCGCCACCCCGGCGCACCAGTCGCCGCTCGGCGGCGTGCTCGCGCCGGACCGGCGCGCTGCGCTGCTCGCATGGGCCGACGCGCACGACGCGTACGTGATCGAGGACGACTACGACGCCGAGTACCGCTACGACCGCGACCCCGTCGGCGCGCTGCAGGGCCTCTCGCCCGAGCGCGTCGTCTACGCCGGCTGCGCGAGCAAGCTGCTCGCGCCCGGCCTGCGGCTCGGCTGGCTTGCGCTGCCGCAGGCGCTGTCCGGTCCGGTCGCGATGGAGAAGGCGCTCGACGACCTCGGCACGTCGGTGCTCGAGCAGCTGGCGTTCGCCGACTTCCTCGAGCGCGGAGAGCTCGATCGCCATCTGCGGCGGATGCGCCCGCGCTATCGCGCGCGGCGCGATGCGCTGATCGCAGCGCTCTCGCGCAACCTGCCGCATTGGCGCCTCGGCGACGGCGTCGCCGCCGGACTGCACGTCGTCGCGCTGCTGCCGGAGGCGGTCGACGAGGGTGGCTTCCTGGCGACCGCCGCCGCCCACGGGATGCGCCTGCACGGGCTGTCGTGGTTCCGCGTGAGACCGGCCCTCCGGGGCTCGTGCTCGGCTTCGGCGGCGCGAGCGAGCCGGCGATCGCGCGTGCCGTGGCACAGCTCGCGCGCGTGGCGGCGGAGGTGCCGGGCGCGACCGGCGATGACTCGGCTCAGGCTTCGACGGCGGCTGCCGTCCCCGCCGCCCGATAGCGCTCCAGCGCGCGGCGGCGCTCATGCGCATGGTCGACGACCGGCGCCGGGTAGTCGCGCCCGATCGTGCAGCCCGCCGCCGCCTGCTCCTCCTCCGACATCCGCCAGGGCTCAGCGAGCCGCTGGTCGGGCACGCCGCGCAACTCGGGCACCCAGCGGCGCACGTACTCCCCGTCGGGGTCGTGCCTTCTCTGCTGCAGCGACGGGTTCAGCAGTCGCCGGAACGCAGGTGCCGGGTCGACGCCGACGGAGGCGATCCACTGCCAGTTGCCGTTGTTCTGCGCGACGTCGCCGTCGAGCAGCCAGCGCATGAACCACGCCTCCCCCGCACGCCAGTCGAACTGGAGGTCCTTCGTCAGGAACGAGCCGGCGACGAGCCGCGCCCGGTTGTGCATCCAGCCGCTCGCACGCAGCTGGCGCATGCCCGCGTCGACGAGCGGATAGCCGGTGCGCCCCTCCTGCCAGGCGGCGAGCAGCTGCGGGTCCTCGTCCCAATCCAGCGCGCGCATCCGCTCCTGGTGCTCGTGCAGGCGGTCGCCGGGATGGTGGAGCAGCACGTGGGCGTAGAAGTCGCGCCAGGCGAGCTGGCGGGTGAAGGCCGCGGCCCCGGCGCCGCCGTGGCGGCGAGCGCGCTCCTCGACCTCGCGCGGCGACAGCGTGCCGAAGCGCAGGTGGGGCGAGAGCCGTGAGGTTCCTCCGGCGAGGCGGTCGTGGCGGTCGCCGTAGGCGGCGAGGTCACTCGCGAGCCAGTCGGAGAGCGCCTCGCGGGCGGACGACTCGCCGGCGCTGACGGCCGGCGCCGCCAGCTCGTCACCACCCCCGAGGCTCAGCTCCGCGAGGCGCGGCAGCTGGCCATGGTCGACCCCGCGCGGGAGCGCCGGCAGCTTCCCCGGCGCGCGGTGGACCGGCCGGCGCTCGAGCGCGCTCCATGCACGGTGAAAGGGCGTGAAGACCGTGAACGGTCCGCCCGCCTTCGTCCGTGGGCGGCCGACGTCGGCGACGAAGTTGCCGGGCCCGGGCACGGCCTCGACGCCGGCCTGCCGCAGAAGGGCGCCCACGCGCCGGTCGCGCGCGAGCGCATAGGGCGTCGCGTCGCTCGCCCAGTACACGGCCGCTGCGCCGACGGCCTCCGCAAAGGCGGGGAGCTCCCGCTCTGGAGCGCCATGACGCACGACGAGCCCCGAGCCGCGCTCGCGCAACGCCCCGTCGAGCTCGTGCAGGCAGTCGAGCAGGAAGGCTGTCCGCGGTCCCGATGCGAAGCGGCCCGCCAGCAGCGTGGGGTCGAGCACGTACACGGGCAGGACGCGGTCATGCGCGGCGAGCGCCGCGACGAGCGGCGGATGGTCGTGCATGCGCAGATCGCGCCGCACCCAGACGATCGCAGTGGACGCCATCTCAGGCGCTTACGTTCGAGCGGCCCCATCGGTTGCATCGCACGGGAGGCCTGGCGTCGAGGCGGTCGCCGGGCCACCGCGAGACAGCGGCGCGCATACACTTGCCGGATGCCGGGCGGGCCCGTACGCGACTTCCCCCTCTTCCCGCTTGGGCTCGTCGCGCTGCCCGGCGAGGTTGTGCCGCTGCACATCTTCGAGGAGCGCTTCAAGACGATGATGGAGGGCTGCCTCGCCGACGAGCGCGAGTTCGGGATCGTGTGGCTGTCCGACGACGGGCTGCGCGAGATCGGCTGCGCCTGCGAGATCACCGAAGTGGTCGAGCGCTCCGAGGACGGTCAGCTCGACATCCTCACGCGCGGCACGCGTCCGTTCCAGTTGTTGGAGCGAGAGGACCATCTGCCATATCCGGCGGGCGTCGTCGAGTTCCTCGCCGACCGCGAGGAGGCGGTGGACGACTCGCTCGCCGCGCTCGCACGCGAGACGTACGCCGAGCTCGTCGAGCGCGCGACCGACAACCGCCCGGAGCCGCTCGAGCTGGCGAAGATGGGCGCCTACGAGATGGCCGGGACCGTCGACTTCGGCCTCGACGCGAAGCAGGGCCTGCTCGACATCCGCTCCGAGAACGCGCGTCTGCGGCTCGTGACCCGCCTGTTCCGCGCCGCGATGAAGCGGCTGGAGTTCGTCTCGCACGCACAGACGCGCGCGCGCTCGAACGGCAAGGTGCGGTTCGGCTGAGACCCGAGGCGGTGCCGTCCAGAGACGAGGCGCCTTAACGACCTGACCCGCCTGGCGGCGGGCCAGGGGCGCAGCTTGTGGTGCAGGCACTTGATAACCATGCCGAGGGTAGCAAGACGGCGGCGTCGACCGGGCGACGAGCACAGGATGAATGAAGTCCCTCGGCGCATGATGGTCGCACCTGCTCTATGTCGCCCGGTCAGGCCAATGGCGGAGGGCGTGGGAATCGAACCCACCGGAAGGATCACTCCCGGGAAGCAGTTATCAAGTGCCCGTGATGACCACACCACTGCGCCCCGTCACAAAGGACGCTATGAGAGTGCCGCAGCGCGGTCTACACACTAGATATGTGAATTCGTAAAGATTCTCCGCGCCTGATCCAACTCAACTAGCGCGCAAGGCCACATACGTCTTGCGCCACCTTTCGGGCGAACACGATCACGGGCGCGAGCTCGGGTCTGCGAACGGCGTCGACGTCGCTGAACGTGACGGTGCCTTCCTGCGTGCGCAGGCGGTAGCGCAGCAGCGAGCCCGGCGGCGCGGGCAGCGTGAGGTCGTCGTGTGCCTCTTCCATCAGGTCGGTGGCGATTCTGCGCGCGTCGAGCAGTCGTCTCGGCGGAAGCTGGCGCTCCGTGCCGCCGTTGCACCGCACGGTGCCGCCGTCATTGACGAGCAGCGTCAGTCTCGCGCCCGGCAGCGAGCCGCTGCGCGTAAGCAGGAAGACGTCGGGATAGGCGGCCCCGCAGCCGGCGAGCGTCAGCAGGCCGGCGAGCGCCGCGAGCGCGGGCACGAGCCGCCTCACGCCAGCACCGCCGCCCCGCCGCGCCGCGGGTCGCCGCCGCCCGACAGCGCGCCGGAGACGGGATCGCGCTCGACCGCCTGCACCCCGCCGAAGAACAGGTTGAGCGCTCTGAAGCGGGCGATCGCGTAGCCGTCGGCCTCCAAGCCGCCGACGTCGACGCCCGGCTCGGTGTAGACGACGCCGTCCTCGTAATGGACGCGCGGGGCGCGCACGGCGTCCCCCGCGCGCATCCCATGATCCAAGGCCGCCACGATCGTCTGCAGGATCGCCGAGCGGATGCGGTTCGAGCCGGCGCTGCCCAGCACCAGCTCGGGCGTCCCGTCGCGCAGCACCGCGGTCGGCGACATCATGCTCGGCATCCGGCGCCCGGCCGGGAGCTTGTGGAAGCCGAGCGGGTTGAGGTCGTGCTCGCCGAGCATGTTGTTGAGGTGGATCCCCGTGCCCGGCACGACGATCCCGGCTCCCTCCCCGTTCGAGCACGTCACGCTGCACGCGCCGCCGGCGGCGTCGTTGACGGCGACGTGGGTCGTCGAGCCGTGCCGGTTCGCGAGGAAGCGCTCGGCGAAGCCCAGCGCGTCGAGCCCGTCGAGGAAGTCCGCCCCGCGCTCCCGCTGCGTCGCGTCCATCGCAGCAACAAGCGCCGCCAGCGAGGGCGGGCCCTCCGATCGGTCGAGCAGACCCAACGCGTACGCGATCAACGTCCCGCCGGCCGACGGCGGCGGGTTCGTCAGCACCTCGCGTCCGCGGTAGCGCGCCCGCACCGGCGCGCGCGCGACCGTCTCGTAGGCGGCGAGATCCGACAGCGTCAGCAGTCCGCCCTGCTCCGCCAGCAGCGCCGCCACCGCGGCGGCGACGTCGCCCTCGTAGAACGGGCGCGCGCCCTCCGCGCCGAGCCGCTCGATCGCATCGCCGAGAGCGGGCTGGCAGACGCGCTCGCCCTCCCGCAGCACAGATCCTTCCGGCGCGTAGATCTCCCGCACCTCAGGCGTCAGCGTGACGATCCCGCCGAGGATCTCCACGACGTAGGCCTGCTGGGCGTTCAACGGGACGCCCGCGCGCGCGAGCGCAGCCGCGGGCGTCGCCAGCGAGGCGAGCGGCACGCGCCCGAAGCGCTCGGACGCCGTGCAGATGCCGTGCGCCATCCCGTACGTGCCGACTGAAGCCGCACCGACGTTGAACAGCTGCACCGCGTCGCCGAACGAGACGTCCACCGGCACCAGCTCGGCGCGCTGCGCGTGGTCGGCGCCGCGGCCGGGCACCTCGACGAAGAAGTCGAGCAGGACCGGCTCGTTCGCGCCCGGCCAGAGCGACCCGTGGCCCGGCACGACGAGCATGTATCCGCCCGCACCGAGCCCGGTCAGCAGCGGCTCGGCCGCGAACGCGGTAAGCATCGCCCCGAGCGCGGCGTCGACCGCATTGCCGCCGGCGCGCAGCACCTCGGCGCCGGCCTCGGCGCTGAGCGGATGCCCGGCCGCGACGACGCCGCGCGCGGAGGTCATCCGCGCGCGCTTCCGTCGGGCATGGCTGCGACCCCGGCCGTGCGCATCGTCACGGCCGGGAGCATGCCATGTCGGCGAGGCCTATCGACGAGGGAGGAACTCGGGCACGTCCAGCTCTTGCGAGCCGGAGCGAGCCCCTACCGGAGCCGGAGCGCTCGCACGCGAGACGCGCGGCTCGCCGGCCGGCTCGCGCAGTTCCGTGCGCAGCCCGGCGGCGCCGAGCTCGTCGCGCGCGGCACGGCGCCCGCGCTGCTCGCCGTAGCCGGTCGCGACCACCGTCACCCACACCTGGTCGTCGAGCTTCTCGTCGACCATCGCGCCGAAGATGATGTTCGCGTCCGGGTGGGCCGCCTCGGAGACCGCCTTCGCGGCCTCGTTGACCTCCCACAGCGACAGGTTCGCGCCGCCGGTGATCGACAGCAAGATCGATCGCGCGCCTTCCATGCTCGTCTCCAGCAGCGGCGAGGCGACGGCCTGCTCGGCCGCGTCGATCGCGCGGCGCTCGCCGATCCCCATGCCGATGCCGAGCAGCGCGCTGCCGGCGTCGGACATGATCGTGCGCACGTCCGCGAAGTCGAGGTTGATCAGGCCGGGAAGCGTCACGAGATCGGAGATGCCCTGGACGCCCTGGCGCAGCACGTCGTCGGCGACGCGAAAGGCGTCGACCATCGACGTGCCTCTGTCGAGCACGCTCAGCAGGCGATCGTTCGGGACGACGATCAGCGTGTCGACCTCGTCGGCGAGCGCCTGCACGCCGTCGTCGGCCTGGCTGCGGCGGCGCGAGCCCTCGAAGCCGAACGGCTTCGTGACGATGCCGACGGTCAACGCGCCGACCTCGCGGGCGATCCGCGCGACGACGGGCGCCGCGCCCGTGCCGGTGCCGCCGCCGGCGCCGGCCGTGATGAAGATCATGTCGGAGCCCTTGAGCAGCGACTTGACGCGGTCGTACTCCTCCATCGCCGCACGACGGCCGATCGACGGGTCCGATCCGGAGCCAAGGCCACGCGTCAGCGACTCGCCGATCGACACCGTGAGGTGCGCGCTCGACTGCTGCAACGACTGCTGGTCGGTGTTGACGGCGATGAACTCGACGCCGGCGACCTCCGCCTCGATCATGCGGTTGACGGCGTTGACGCCGCCACCGCCGACGCCGACGACGCGCAGCACCGGGCCGAGGCCGGGCGCGCGCTCGGCCGCGTGCTGCTCGTAGACGTCGCTGCGCGGCATGCGCCGCGGCGGCTCCAGCATGTTCTCCGGGATGTCGGAGGAGAAGGCGGCGCGCAGGCGCTCCTGCGGCGAGGGCGGCGCGATCTCCGGCTCCTCGTCGACAGCGGTCGGAGCGAGCAGCGAGGGGTGCGGCGCCGAAGCGGGCGCCTCGGTCGCGGGCGCCTGTGGAGCAGCCGCCTGCTCGGCTGCGGCGGCGTCGGTCGCCGCCGCCGTCGTCGCGTCCACCGAGTCGTCCTCGGTTCTGCGGAAGAGGGCCGCGAGGGGGCCCTCCCTCATGCTCGCACGCTTACCGCTTGCCATTGCCGAGGACCTCCTTCGCGAGCGCCCGATAGGAATGGGCCGCGATGCCGTCAGGGTCGTACTTCAGCACCGACATGCCCTTCACGGGAGCCTCTGCGAAGCGGACCGTCTTGCGGATCCGCGACGCGAACACTCTGTCCCCGAAGTTCTCCTCGAGGATCTCGATCGCCTCCTTGGCGTGCAGCGTCCGCGTGTCGAAGAGCGTGGGCAGGATGCCCTCGATCTCGACGTTGGGGTTGAGGTTCTCGCGGATCATCGAGAGGGTGTTCTGGAGCTGGATGAGGCCCCGCATCGACAGATACTCGCATTGCACGGGGACGATCACCTTGTGCGCCGCCGTCAGCGCGTTGATCGTGAGCAGTCCGAGGCTCGGCGGGGTGTCGATGAAGATGAAGTCGTAGTCCTCTTCGATCGCTCTGAACGCCTTTTGCAGCGAGCGCTCGCGGCCGATCTGGGCGGCCATCGCGATCTCGGCGCCCGCGAGGTCGATCGAGGAGCAGGCGACGTCGATCTCGCGCTTGCGGATCGCCTCGCGGATCGACGTGTGATGCACCAGCACGTCGTACATCGAGGTCTCGACCGTGTCCGGGTCGATCCCCTGCGACATCGTCAGGTTGCCCTGCGGGTCCATGTCACAGCACAGCACGCGATGGCCCTCTTCCGCAAAGGCCACAGCGAGATTCAGCGTGGTGGTGGTCTTCGCGACGCCGCCCTTTTGATTGGCGAAAGCGATGACCTTGGCCGTGGAGCTCACAGCAGCCGTCTCCGATGCGGTCGGGAAACCATTACGCGCCTCTATTCGCAGTGCTTATGGGGATTCCTCCTCGGTGACGTCGCCAGCGGTCGTCCGCTTGCGGCGACCGCAAGGCAAAAGCGTTCTAGTCTCCGCCCGCGTGCCAGGTCTCGCCGACAAGCGCCTCGTGTTCATCACCGGCAAGGGCGGCGTCGGCAAGTCGACGGTCGCGCTCGCGCTCGGGATCGCGGCGGCGCGGCGCGGGCTGCGCACGATCGTGGCGGAGCTGAGCGGACAGGCCCGCGCGGCCGAGACGTACGGCGTCGCGTCGGCCGTCGGCGAAGAGGTGGCGCTCGACGGCGATCGTCTGCATGCGACCTCGGTCGAGATGGAGCACGCGCTGGAGGAGTACCTGCACGAGCGCGCCGGCCGCGTCGGGGACCTGCTCAGCGCGTCGCGCGCGTTCCACGCCTTCGCCGGCGCCACGCCGGGGATGCGCGAGCTGATGACGTTCGGCAAGGCCTGGGAGCTGGCGCAAGACCCGCGCCGCATCACGGGCAAGATGACATACGACCTTGTGATCGTCGACGCGCCGGCGACCGGCCATGCGCTCGGCGGGCTGAGAACGCCGAAGACGTTCGCGGAGATCGCGCGCGTCGGCCCGATCGCTCATCAGGGCCGCACGATCGACGCGACGCTGCGCGACCCGGCGCAGACGGCCGTGCTCGCCGTCGCGCTGCCGGAGGAGATGCCGGTGACGGAGACGCTCGACCTGCGGCGCCGGCTGCCGGAGGCGATCGGACTGGAGCTTGCGGGCGTCGTCGTGAACGCGTGCCTGCCGGAGCGCCTCGGGCCGCGGCAGGCGCGCACGGTCGGCGACGCGCTCGCGAGCGCAGGCGGGAAGCGCGTCGCCCACGCGGCACTGCGCACCGCGCTCTCCGAGCACGCACGGGTCTGCGGACAGCGCGAGCAGGTCGCGCGGCTCGCCGAGGACATCGGCTCGCCGCCGCTCGAGCTGCCCTACCTGTTCGTGGAGACGCTCGACCCAGCGGCGCTCTCCGGCCTGGCCGACCACCTGGAGGAGCTGCTGTGAGTCCGACCGGCGTCGCCGCGCTGCTCGCCGACACGCGCGTGTGCGTCGTCGGCGGCTCCGGCGGCGTCGGCAAGACGACGACCTCGGCCGCGATCGCAGCGGGGATGGCGGCGCGCGGCCTGAGAGTCGCGGTCGTGACGATCGACCCGGCGCAGCGGCTCGCGACCGCGCTCGGGCTCGACGAGCTCGGCAACGAGCCGCACCGCATCGAGCCGGAGCGCTTCGCCGACGCCGGCCTGCCACTCGGCGACGGCGAGCTGTGGGCGATGACGCTGGACCCGAAGCGCACGTTCGACGAGCTGATCGAGACGCTCGCGCCCGACGACGCGACGCGCGACCAGATCCTCGCCAACCGCGTCTACCGCGAGCTGTCGGACGCGATCGCCGGCTCGCAGGAGTTCACCGCCGTCGCCAAGCTGCACGAGCTGGCGCAGGAGGGCGGCTGGGACCTGCTCGTGCTCGACACGCCGCCGTCGCGCAACGCGCTCGACTTCCTCGACGCGCCCGACCGCCTGTCCGCCTTCTTCGACGGCCGCGCGCTGCAGACGCTGCTGCGCGGCGGCGGCGCGGGGCTGCGGCTGATCGGCCGCGGCACCGGACTCGTGCTCGGGCTGCTGAAACGCGTCACGGGAGCGGAGCTGCTGAGCGACCTGTCGGACTTCTTCCGCCTGCTCGGCGGGCTGATCGGCGGCTTCCGCGAGCGGGCCGCGCAGGTCGAGGCGCTGTTGCGGGCGCCGAGCACGCGCTTCCTGCTCGTGACCTCGCCCGAGCGCGAGCCGATCGAGGAGGCGATCTACTTCCGGCGGCGGCTGAGCGCGGCGCGCATGCGACTCGGCGGCGCGATCGTCAATCGCGTCCACGCCGACGAGCTGGACGGCGGGGACGGTGCGCTCGCCGACCTGCCTGCACTGTTGGAGCGCGAGGCCGGCCTCTCCCCCGCGCTCGCGCAACGAGTCGCGGACGCCTTCGCCGACGAGCACGCGCTCGCGCGCCGCGACGCCGCCAACGTCGCGCACCTCGCCGAACGCCTTGGCGCCGAGGTCCCGCTGTTGCGCGTCCCGCTGCTCGACGGCGACGTCCACGACATCGACGGGCTCGTGCGACTCCAGGCAGAGCTGTTCGGGCCAGAGCACGGCAGATAGGCATTTGCCCGGCGTGACCGGGCGTGGGATGCTCGCCGTGTGACAGCGACCGCTCCTGTGACCCCCGCCGACCGCGCCGCGCGCGGCAAGGCTGCGCGCACGGCCGCGCCGCGCTCGTCGCACGCGAGGTGGATCACGCCGGCTGAGCGGCCCGATCCGATCACGCTGCTCGAGGCGCAGGCGGCGAGCCGCGTGCCCGAGCTGGTGCCGATCCGCTACGGGCGGATGTCCGCCTCGCCGTTCGCGTTCTTCCGCGGCGCGGCGGCGGTGATGGCCGCCGACCTCGCCGGCAGCCCGAACTCCGAGATCCGCGTGCAGCTGTGCGGCGACGCCCACCTGTCGAACTTCGGCGGCTTCGCCTCGCCCGAGCGCGATCTCGTGTTCGATCTCAACGACTTCGACGAGACGCTGCCAGGCCCATGGGAGTGGGACCTCAAGCGGCTGGCGGCGAGCTTCGCCGTCGCTGCGCGCGAGCGCGACTGGACGCGGCGCGAGCGGCGCGCGAGCGCGCGCGAGGCGGTGCAGGGCTATCGCGAGGCGATGCGCGAGCTGGCGGGCGCTCCGACGCTCGACGTCTGGTACTCGCGAGTCGACGAGCATGAGCTGGAGCGACTGATCCGCGCACGCAGCGGCGAGGAGCAGCTGGCGCGCTTTCAGCGCGGCACCGCGAAGGCGAAGCGCAAGGACAGCACGCGCGCCTTCGCGAAGCTCACGCACCGCGTCGACGGCGAGCCGCGGATCGCGAGCAACCCGCCGCTGATCGTCCCGCTGCGCGACATGCTGCCGGAACGGGAGGCAGACGACTACGCGGCCGGGATGCGCGAGCTGATCGCCGCCTACCGCGCCACGCTGCCCTCCGACCGCCGCGGGCTGCTCGACCGCTTCCGCTTCGCCGACATGGCGCACAAGGTCGTCGGCGTCGGCAGCGTCGGAACGCGCGCGTGGATCCTGCTGATGCTCGGGCGCGACGACGACGACCCGCTGTTCCTGCAGTGCAAGGAGGCGCAGCCGTCGGTGCTCGCCCCCTATGCGGGCACCAGCCGCTTCTCGCAGCAGGGCCGCCGCGTTGTCGAGGGCCAGCGGCGGATGCAGTCCGCGAGCGACATCTTCCTCGGCTGGATCCGCACCACCGGCATCGACGGCAAGGTGCGCGACTTCTACGTGCGCCAGCTGTGGGACTGGAAGACCTCCGCGGACGTCGACGCGATGACGGCCGACGGGCTCGCCGCCTACGCCGGCCTCTGCGGCGCGACGCTCGCGCGTGCCCACGCGCGCTGCGGCGACGCCGTCGCGATCGCCGCCTACCTCGGCTCCGGCGACGCCTGCGACCGCGCGATCGCGGACTTCGCCGAGGCCTACGCGGAGCAGAACGAGCGCGATCACGCGGCGCTGCTCGACGCGATCGACAGCGGACGCGTGGAGGCGCAGACCGGCGTCTGACGTCCGCGCGCCAGGTAGGCTGGGCGGCGATGGACTTCGCGGCAGAGGGATTGCTGGACGGGCTCGCGGACGAGCGCGCGCGGGCGGAGCGGCTCGCGCTGCTCGAGGAGCTGACCGCCGACGGCGTGTCGCTGGCAGAGCTGCGGGCCGCCGTCGCCGAGGACCGGCTCGTGTTCCTGCGCGTCGAGCGCACGCTCGGCGCCGCGCGCTACACGGCGCGCGAGGTCGCCGAGCTGACCGGGATCGAGGCCGAGGACGGCCTGCGCTACCGCCAGGCGCTCGGCCTCCCCCGCCCCGACCTCGACGAGCGCGTGCTGACGGACCGCGACGTCGAGGCGCTCAGGCAGCTGAAGGCATTCGAGGCGGCCGGCCTGCCCGAGGAGGGCCTCATGGAGATGGCGCGGGTGCTCGGCGAGAGCCTCTCGCGCGTCGCCGCCTCCGTGCGCCTGCTCGTGCGCGACGCGCTGCTGGGCCCCGACGTCGGCGAGCAGGAGCTGAGCGCGCGCTTCGCGGCGATCAACGAGCACCTCGGCCCGCAGCTGGGCGAGATCATGGAGCGGATCTTCGAGATGCACCTGCAGGACCAGCTCCGCAACGACGCGATCGGCCGCGCCGAGATCGCGCACGGGCGCATCCTCGGGGCGACGGAGGTGACGGTCGCGTTCGCCGACCTCGTCGGCTTCACGAAGCTCGGCGAGCAGATCCCCGCCGAAGAGCTCGGCGCGATCGCGCGGCGCCTGCTGGAGCTCGCGACCGAGGCGGTCCAGCCGCCGGTTCGACTCGTCAAGACGATCGGGGACGCGGCGATGCTCGTCTCGCCGGACGCGGACGCGCTGCTCGACGTCTCGACCGAGCTCGTGCGGCTCGCCGAGGAGGAGGCCGATGACTTCCCGCGCCTGCGCGCCGGCCTGGCGACC
This sequence comes from Conexibacter sp., assembly GCA_045805465.1. Lineage (GTDB taxonomy): Bacteria > Actinomycetota > Thermoleophilia > Solirubrobacterales > Solirubrobacteraceae > Conexibacter. The sequence goes on from JBJMLB010000122.1 coordinate 34,102, forward strand.
GGCCAGGCGCTGCATCGCGCCGGCGACTGGTACGGCAGCCCCGTGAACCTTGCGAGCCGCGTCACGTCGGTCGCCCGGCCGGGGAGCGTGGTGGCAACCGCGGCGACGCGCAAGGCCGCGGCCGAAGCGAACGGCGACAAGCCACGCTGGCAATGGTCCACGTTGCCGTCGCGCCGCATCAAGGGCGTCGAGGGCAGCGTGCAGCTCTACCGCGCGCGACCCGCGAGCGCGAGCTCGGTCAGCTGACCCCGAGCGGCGCCGCGGCCGACTCCGCCAGCAGCTCGTCGGCGAGCGTGCGCAGATCGGAGTCGAGGTGGCCGCAGAGGACGTCGCGCAGCAGCGCGCGCAGGTGGCCGGCCAGCTCGTCGGCGAGCACGTCCGCGCCGGACTCCGACTGCGCGAGGCCGGCGACGATCGTGCGCTCCAGCGTGACCGCGCGCGCGATCCGCTCCGCGAGCGCTGCGCGCTCCTGCGGCAGCGCGCAGAGCGCGGCGAGGCGCTGCGCGAGGCGCCCGCTCTCGGCGCCCTCCGGCTCCAGCAGCGCACGCAGGGCGAGCAGGTCATCGGTCAGCGCCTCGAACGGCGTGCTGCGCTCGCGCGCCATCTCGTAGCGGCCGAGCGCCCACGCGACCTCGCCGGCGCGCGGAGTGCGGCGTGTGACGAGGTTGCAGAAGGCGCGCAACTCGTCCTCCTGCGCGGCGCTCAGCAGCGTGCGCCGGCGGGTCCGCGCAGGGCCCGTCCCCAGCGGCGCGACGTGCCACGTCCCGCCGTCGATGCGCGCCCATGCGAGCGGGCCGAGTGCGAACGGGCCCGCCTCGAACAGACGCAGCGCGCTCAGCAGCCGGCGGAAGCGGCTGCGCGCCGTCGTCACCGGGGGACCGGCGATCCGGTCGCCTTCGACCGTCAGCACGGCCAGCACGGCGCCGTGCTCGACCTCTCCGGGAGTTGACCAGACGGCCTCCGGCGGGACGTCGGGCAGCGCCTCGCCGCGCACGAGCGCGAGCCCGTCGCCGAGCGAGACCTCGTCGGAGTCGAGCGCGAGCCCGAGCAGCGGCGCGATCACGATCGCGACCTGTCGACCCTCGTAGAGCGTCGCCTCGAGCTCGGCGTAGGCGGCGGCGAACGCTTCCGGCTGATAGCCGAACGCGCTCGTCTCGGCGAACACGGCCGACAGGAAGGAGCGCAGCGCCGCGTCGGCGCGCTCGCGGCCCTGATGGGGGGTCCCTCCCCCATCAGGCGGAATGCGCGGCTCGCCGCGACGGCGCAGATAGGCGTCGATGCCGTCAATCGCGGCGAGCGCCCGCGCCGCCGGCAGGTAGCTCGGCAGACGGTCGAGCACGCCCATGTGAGAGCGAATGAAGCCGGCCGTCTGGGGGCGATAGCAGTAGAGCGGCGACCGCGCGGCGGGGCGGGATGACATCTCCACCACCTCGAACGGGACCTCGGCGCCGTTCGCAGTCTCGTGCGCCAGCTGCAGGCCCGCGTCCTCGGCGAAGGCCTCGAGCAGGCCGTGGAGCATGCGATTGCGCATGCACGGCGGTTTCGCTGCCGAGCGGGGCGATCCTGCCGGCGCAGGCTGCCTTGCAGCCTCAGGCGACGGCGGCGGCCACGGGGGCCACCTTGACGTCAGCCGCGGGCGCGCAGTTGCCGTCGGCGTTCAGCCAGCGACGGCCGTAGGTGCGCATGTCTTCGATGATCGGCACGAGCGCGCGGCCCTTCTCCGTCAGCGCGTACTCGACGCGGGGCGGCACCTCGGGGAACGTGCGCCGCTCGACGATCCCCTCCTCCTCGAGCGCGCGCAGGCGCAGCGAGAGGGTCCGCGGGCTGATGCCCTGCAGCGAGCGCTCGAGCTCACAGAAGCGCGAGCGGCCGTCGGCCAGGTCGCGGATGATCAGCAGCGTCCACTTCCCGCACACGATCTCGGCGGTGCGACAGACGGGACAGGAATCGTTCGAAGCCATGCACTCCTTATGGTAGCGCAAGACTTTCCAAACTGAAGTAAAGGGCTTTAGCCGAAACCTGGCGGCGCGGATGAGGTCACCGGCCGCTCCGAAGGCACCGGAGCCGGGCGCACGGGCGGTGCCGGCGGCGGCGCGGGCGGCTCCGGCGGCGCCTCGGCGGCCGACGCCTCGGCGGCGGACGCTCCATCGCCGACGTCGTCCATCGACGTCGCGCCCCGTCCCTCGGCCGCGACGAGCAGCTTGAAGTCGTGCGGGCTGGTGGCGACGCGCATGGCGTCCTCCATCGAGACGCGACCGGCTTGCAGGTGGTGCAGCAGCGCCTGGTCGAACGTCTGCATTCCGTAGAACCCGCCCTCCTTGATCACCTCGCGCAGACGACCGGTCTGCTCCGGGTCGAGGATCATGTCCTTCGCGCGGCCGGTCATCCGCAGGACCTCGCAGACGGCGACGCGGCCGCGGCGGTCGGGCGTCGGCACGAGCCGCTGGGAGATGATCCCCTTCAGCGTGCCGGCGACCATCGCGCGCGCCTGCTGCTGCTGGTGCGGCGGGAAGAAGTCGACGATGCGGTTGACCGTCTCAGGCGCGTCGATCGTGTGCAGCGTCGAGAGCACAAGGTGGCCCGTCTCGGCGGCGGACAGCGCCGTGTGGACCGTCTCCTCGTCGCGCATCTCGCCGATCAGGATCACGTCCGGGTCCTGGCGCAGCACGCGCCGCAGCGCGCGCTTGAACGACGTCGTGTCCGCCCCGACCTCGCGCTGGTTGAGGATCGACTGCTTGTCCTGGTGCAGGAACTCGATCGGGTCCTCGATTGTGACGATGTGCTCGGCGCGCGTTCTGTTGATGTGGTCGATGATCGCCGCGAGCGTCGTCGACTTGCCCGAGCCGGTCGTGCCGGTCAGCAGGATGATCCCGCGCGACTCCTCGGCCAGCTCGGAGATGACGGGCGGCAGGCCGAGCTCGTCGACCGTCTTGATCTTCGTCGGGATCGCGCGCATGACCATCGAGACCGTTCCGCGTTGGCGGAAGGCGTTGACGCGGAAGCGCGCGAGGCCTTCGATCGCATAGGCGAAGTCGACCTCGTTGTCCGCGGCAAACTCGCTGCGGTGGCCGTCGGTCGGAAGGATCCCGTCGAGCACGCGCTCAGTGTCCTGCGCGCTCAGCTCCACCTCGCCGGGCAGCGGGCCGAGCGAGCCGTTCACGCGCACGAGCGGCGGCGCCCCGGTCTTCAGATGCAGGTCGGAGCCGCCGGACTCGACGAGTTGGTGCAGGGCAGCGTCGATCTCGAACACGCTGCTTGCATCGGCGCGTACGCGGCGGGGCTTGAGTAGCGTGGCCTGAATGCAGGCACGCCTTTATGGCTTTTCGATCTCGAACCCGGCCAACACGGCCAGAATGATGCTCGCCTACAAGGGTGTCGAGACGAAGTGGGTCGAGCTGCCGCCGGGCGTCCACCCGCTGATCCTCAAGCTGCTCGGCTACAGCCGCGGCACGGTGCCGGCGCTGAAGCTCGACGGCCGCAAGATCGAGGACTCGGTGGAGCTCTCCCATGTCCTGGAGAGGCTGATCCCGGAGCCGCCGCTCTATCCGGCGGACGCCGACAGGCGCCGCGCGGTCGAGGAGGCCGAGCGCTGGGGCGAGGCGGAGCTGCAGATGGCTCCTCGACGCGTCTTCCGCTGGACCTTCGCGCACGACAACGGCGCCCGTGCGCGGCTCGCGAGAGACCTCGGCTTCCCGCTGCCCGGGCTCGTCGGCCGGCTCAACCAGCCGATCGCCCGCTCGATGGCGGCGCGCGTGGACGCCGACCTCGACCACGCGCGCGCCGTGTTGCGCGATCTGCCGGCGATGCTCGACAAGGTCGACGCCTGGATCGCGGACGGGACGATCGGCGACCCCGACGCACCGAACGCGGCCGACTTCCAGATCGCGCCGTCGATCCGCGCGCTCGGCGGGGTCACCGACCTGCTGCCGCTGCTCGCCGGCCGGCCCTGCGACGCGCTCGCGAGACGGATGATGCCGAGATTCCCGGAGGGCAGAATCGACCTGCCCCCGGAGCTGAAGTCGGCGCTGCCCGCCTAGAACGACGAAGGGCCCCGCCGGAGCGGGACCCTCGTTCGAAACGGAATCCGTCGTGGGCTATGCCACGTCGCGCAACTTCTGCGCCTCGGCGAGCTGCTGCAGCTTCTTCAGCGACTGGTTCTCGATCTGGCGGATGCGCTCGCGCGTGACGTTGAACGTGCGGCCGACCTCGTCGAGCGTGCGCGGGTGCTCGCCGCCGAGGCCGTAGCGCAGCTCCAGCACGCGGCGCTCGCGGTAGGAGAGGTTCTCCAGCGCCTCGCGCAGCGCCTCCTTCGTGAGGATCTCGGCAGCGCGCTCGTACGGCGACTCGGCGCGCTCGTCGGCGATGAACTGGCCGAACTCCGACTCCTCTTCGTCGCCGACCGGCTTCTCCAGCGAGACCGGCGCCTGGGCGCTGCGCTTGATCGAGTCGACCTCCTCCGGGTCGATCCCGGTCACGTCGGCGATCTCCTCCGCCGTGGGCTCGCGGCCCAGCTCCGTGACGAGCTTGCGCTCGGCGCGGCCGATCTTGTTGAGCTTCTCGACGACGTGCACCGGGATGCGGATCGTGCGCGCCTTGTCGGCGAGCGCGCGGGCGATCGCCTGGCGGATCCACCAGGTCGCGTAGGTCGAGAACTTGAAGCCCTTGCG
>JBJMLB010000123.1:0-46817 GCA_045805465.1 Conexibacter sp.
ACGCCGACCGCTGCTTCTACATCGACGACACCGGCCAGTTCGTGGACGGCGACTTCCTGACGGCGCTCCTGGCCGAGTCGATCGTCGCCAAGGAGCCGGGTGCGATGATCCTCTACGACGTGCGCGCCTCGCGTGCGGTGCGCGACACGGTCGAGGCCGCCGGCGGCACCGCGCTCGTGAACCGCGTCGGCCACGCGTTCTTCAAGGTCCGCATGCGCGCGACCGGCGCGTCGTTCGGCGGCGAGGTCTCCGGCCACTACTACTTCAGCCAGTTCTACAACGCAGACTCCGGCACGCTGCCGGCGCTGCTGATCCTCGAGCTGCTCTCGAAGAAGGGCGTCAAGCTCAGCGAGCTGCTCGCGCCGCTGCGCGGCAGATACTTCATCTCCGGCGAGATCAACTCCGAGGTCGCCGACCAGCAAGCGAAGATGGCCGAGATCGAGAGGCGCTACGGCGACGCCGAGATCGACCACCTCGACGGCGTCTCCGTCGACTACGAGGACTGGCACTTCAACGTGCGGCCGTCGAACACCGAGCCGCTGCTGCGCCTCTGCCTCGAGTCGCTCGTCTCGCACGCGGACATGGAGCGGCGGCGCGACGAGGTGCTCGCGCTGATCCGCGGCTGACGTGTCCGACGCCGCCGAGGTCGGGCTCACGCCGCAGGAGGCGCTTGCCGAGGCGGCGGGCATCGGCATCCACTGCATCCCGCTCCCCACGCCATTCCTCGTCGGCCGCGTCAACTGCTACCTGATCGAGGACGACCCGCTCACGCTCGTCGACACGGGGCCGAACTCGGGCAAGGCGCTCGACGAGCTGCAGCAGGCGCTGGCGGATCGCGGCCATCGCATCGAGGACCTCGGGCTGATCGTCGTCACGCATCAGCACATCGACCACATCGGCCTGCTCGACGTGCTCACGCGCCGCTCCGGCGCCGAGGTCGCAGCGCTCGACCAGCTCCAGACCTACCTCGGGGACTTCAGCCGCGCCGCAGAGCTCGACGACGAGTTCGCCGTCGCGCTGATGCTGCGCCACGGGATCCCTGCCGAGGTCACGCAGGCGCTGCGCTCGGTCTCCTCCGCCTTCCGCGGCTGGGGCAGCGGCGCGCCGGTCACGCGGCCGCTCGCCGATGGGACGCAACTGACGCTGCGCGACCGCACGTTCGCGGTCCAGCACCGCCCCGGGCACAGCCCCTCCGACACCGTCTTCTGGGACGAACGCAGCGAGCTCCTGCTCGGCGGCGACCACCTGATCAAGCACATCTCGTCCAACCCGCTGGTCGCGCGCCCGCTCGACGAGCGGCCGGACGCGGTTGCCGAAGGCGTGGGACGGCCGCAGGCGCTGCGCACCTACATCGCGTCGCTCACGCAGACGCGTGCGCTGCCGGCGCGCATCGTCTTGTCCGGCCACGGCGAGCCGGTCGCCGATCACCGCGCGCTGATCGACGAGCGCTTCGGCTTGACCGAGCGGCGCGCCCGCAAGATCCACGGCCTGCTCGAGGACGGTCCGCTGTCCGCCCATGAGCTCGCGCAGCGGATGTGGGGCAACGTCGCCGTCACGCAGGCGTTCCTGACGCTGTCCGAGGTGCTCGGCCACCTGGATCTGCTGCAGGTCGAGGGCAAGGTCATCGAGCACGACGATGCAGGGGTCGTGCGCTTCACGTCGGTCGTCGCCCCAGACGCCGCGTAGCGGACCGCTAAGCGGCGCGCGATCCCATATCTGGCGGGTACCGTCAGACGCTGTGGTCGCGGGTCCCCCCGACGCGATACGCACGGTCCCGACGTGCGCCTGGTGCGAGCAGCCGCTCGCTCACGGTCCGCTGCGCGCGTTCGGCCAGCTGCGCTGCGATCACTGCGGCGCGACGACCGCGCTGGACTGGCCCGCCGAGCGCGAGCTCGTGCGCGCCCCATTGCTCCCGGTTGCGCAGGCACACGGCCCGCACCGCATCTGCACGCTGGGCGAGGCGGCACGCCGCCGTGCGCGCCGGCGCCTCGCATCGCGCATCGCGCGCGTCGCGCCGCCGGGGCCGGTGCTCGACGTGAGCAGCGGCGACGGCATGCTGCTCGACGCGCTGCGTGCCACCGGTCGCCTCACGACCGGGATCGTCTCCGGGGACTCGGCGGCGACGGCACGCGTGGGTGTCCAGCACGCGGAGATCACGGAGCTCGGGGGGCGCTACGCGGCGATCGTCTTCTGGCAGTCGCTCGGGCGCCTGCGGGCGCCCGGGGTCGCGCTCGACCACGCCGCCGCGCTGTTGAAGCCCGGCGGCCTGCTCGCGATCGCCCAGCCGAGCCCGATGCGCTTGCAGGCCCGCGCGATCGGCGAACGGTTCGTCGCGCCGGGCGTCCCGCGCCATCGCGTGCTGATCCCGCCACAGACGCTGATGGAGCGCTTGCGCGAGCTCGGCCTGCAGGCCGATCGCATCGACCACCTGCTCGACCTGCCGACGCCCGGCGGCTGGCTGCAGAGCGTGCTCGGCGGTGTGACGGCGATCGAGGCGCGGCGCTAAGCCCACGGGGGCCCGCCTCCGGCGGCCACATGGCCGCCTTTGGCACCCCTAGGCAGGACGGCGCGCGGTGCGGCGCTCGGTCGCTTCGGTCACGATCCGAACGATCTCGTCGGTGTCGTCGACGATCGCGAACAGGTCGAGGTCGCTCGCGGAGATCTTGCCGGCCCGCAGCACGTGCTCGCGCAGCCAGCCGACCAACGGCGTCCAGTAGTCGCTGCCCACCAGCACGAGCGGGAAGCCGCGGATCTTGCGCGTCTGGATCAGCGTGAGGGCCTCGAACAGCTCGTCGAGCGTGCCGAAGCCGCCGGGGAAGACGACGAACGCCGAGGCGTAGCGGACGAACATCACCTTCCGCGTGAAGAAGTAGTGGAAGTGCAGCGGGCGGTCGATGTACGGGTTCTCCGGCTCCTCGAACGGCAGGTCGATCGCAAGGCCCACCGACAGGGCCCCGACGTCGCGCGCGCCCTCGTTCGCGGCCGCCATGATGCCGCTGCCTCCGCCGGTGATGATCGCGTAGCCGGCGAGCCCGAGACGTCTCGCGACCTCGACCGCTTGGCGGTACTCGGGATCGTCGGGGTGCGTCCGAGCAGAGCCGAACACCGTTACGCCCCTCTCGACGTCGGCGAGCGCGGCGAAGCCGATCTCCAGCTCGCGCCGCATGCGCTGGATGCGCATCGGGTCGGTGGCGACCTGCGGTGGGCCGACCAGCAGCTCCTCGTCGGGCGTGCGGGTCGGCTCGTCGTCTGGTCGGAGGTCCTGGGCGTCGGTCACGGGACCGAGTATCTCAGCACTCGTATAGGGGCCCTGCCTCCCGCGGCCACGGGGCCGCGTCCGGCACCCCTCGGCTAGGCGACTTCGTCGTATGCCGGGCGGCGTACCTGGAGGCGCCGGTTGTCGGTGCCCGTGAGCACGAGCGGGTCACCGCACATCTCCATCAGGCGCGAGAAGTTGCGTTGCGTGATGTGGCTCGCGAGCGACGCCGGGTCGCGCGGATTCGCCTCGGGATCGTCGCCGGTCAGGTCGCAGGTGAAAACGATCGAGCGCTCGTTCTCGTAGCGTCCGTTGATGATGTTGTAGAGCTGCTCGAGCACCCAGTCGGTCGGCCGCGCCACTGCGAGATCCTCGACGTGCAGCAGCTCGACGCTGGTGAGGCGGTCGATCAGGTCGAGCGTCGAGCCGGAGTCCTCGTCGCCGTAGGTGCGGCGGATCTCGTCGAGCAGACGCGGCCCGGTGTAGATCGCGACCGAGCGCCCGGCCGCGAGCGCCTGCTGGGAGATCAGGTAGGCGAGGTGGCTCTTGCCGGTTCCGGGGCTGCCGAGGAACCACATCCCCTCCCCGCGGTCGAGCATCTCGTCCACGCGATCGCAATAGCGGTGCACCGCGCGCACTACCTCTGGCGCGTCGCGCGCGATTGAGGGGATCGGCTCGCGCTCGAAGGAGAGGTTGCGAAAGCGCTTGGGGACCTCGCGCGAGAGTCGTCTCGCCCGCCGCCGCGAGACGTGCTCGGGCCAGCAGCGACAGCGATACGTCGTGTTCGCCTCGAGGTCGACGACCATGCCGCTGCCGTCGCAGAGGCGGTAGGGGCATTCACGAGGGTCGCCGGCCACGAGGGCGAGTCTAGCCCCGCTCCAGGCGAGCCAGGTGCGCGACGTTCGCCACGTCGTCCGGTTCCTCGCTCGGACCGGCCGCGAACCACGCGTCGAGGATCTCATCCAGCTGGGCGGCGGAGGTCGTCCGGAGGCTGAGTGCGAGCACGTTCGCGTCGTTCCAGCGCCGTGCTCCCGCCGCCGTCTCGGCGTCACCGCACAGCGCTGCCCGCACGCCGCAGATCTTGTTGGCGGCGATCGAGGCGCCGGTGCCCGTCCAGCAGCAGACGATCGCCTGCTGCGTCCGGCCGTCTGCGACGTCGCGAGCCGCCTGTTCGCTCGCCCACGCCCAATCGCTGCGCTCGCCGGGCGCGAGCGCGCCGTGCGGCAGCGGCTCGTGGCCGCGAGCACGGAGCGCCTCCGGGACGAGCTCGGCGACGCCGGTCAACTCGTCGGCGGCGACGGCGATGCGCATCGCTTCAGTATGCACTGCGGTATTGGCTTTCGCCCTGCGGCGATCGCAAGCGACCGCCTGCGACGGGGGTGTTTCGCCCTGCGGCGATCGCAAGCGATCGCCTGCGGGCGACGTCACAGGGGCGCCGGCGCGGGGGTCCCCCAACCCCCGCGCCCGTCCCCCAAGCGAAGCCGGCCCGCGCCTCCCGCTAGTGCGCTCGTTCGGGAAGCGGCCGGAAGCCGGCGAGGAAGATCTCGGCCGCGCGGCGGTTTCCGCCGATGCGCAGCCGCTCGACGGTGTGCGTCGGCCCGAGCGCTTGCGCCCAGGCGCTCGACGTGCCGGTGATGACGGTGTCGGCGTGGTCGGCCGGCCGATGCACGACGGTTGCGTCGCCTCCTGCCATCCGCAGCGTGTAAAGGTCCAACGCGACCCCCTGCTCGTCCTCCACGATCAGCTCGACCTCCGCGGTCGCGTCAACCGGCGGCGCGACGACGCACCCGGCGAGCCGGAACATCGCGGTCACGTCGACCCACTCGTCCGGCTGTGGCGCCGACCATGTCCACCGCAGCGCCCACTGGACCATCGGCGCGAGGATCGACAGCATGTCGCGCCCGGCGTCGGTCAGCTCGAATTCGACGCGCGGCGGCACCTCCGCGTAGCGGTGGCGCATCACGAGCCCTTCGGACGTCATGCGGTTGAGGCGCTGCTCGAGCGCTCCAGTCGACATCCCCGGGAAGGTCCGCTGCAGCTCCGAGAGACGCAGCGCGCCGAAGGCCAGCTCGCGTGCGATCAAGAGGATCCACCGGTCTCCGACGACGCCGAGGGCTCGCGCGTCCGGCGACCACTGTCGCCGCCGTCGAATTCCTGACACGTCGGATCGAGCCACGACTGATCCCCTCTCCTCGGCTCCCGGTGAAGCATTGGCAGCGTCGTCTGCGACTCCGCCTCAGACCCCGTTTAACAACCCCAGACAAGGCCTGCGACCCACCGGCTCTGATTGGGAAACTACCATGACTCCTGGTGCAGTGTCCACTTACTTCTGTCGCAACCCAAGTGGACCACGATGCGCGACGGGGCGGTGCTTGCGTTGCTCAAGCGCGCGCTATTGCTCAAGAGGTCTTTCGCGTTCAGAAGTGCCGGCCGTACATGGACATCGGCGGTTGACCGGCGTAGACGCGCGCGTCTCAGATGCCGAGATGCGCATCCGCCGGGGCTCGACTGGACGTCGTGGACGCGGCATGCGGTTGCGTCCGGCACGCAATCCGGGTACATGCTTCTGGATGGCTCTCGCGCCCAAGGTCACGCTCGCGGTGTTGCTGCTCGCCTCGGTCGGGATCGCCTACCTGGGCCCACCGCCGCAGCGGCGAGTCAGCCTCGCGGTTCGCAGCACCGTGCTGTCGCTCGGAATGGGCGGCTACCTGGCGGCGGTGGCCGCCCTCGCGGCCGGAGCGATCGTTCCGGGAGCGCTCGCGCTCGTGCTGGCGGGCGAGCTCGTGTGCACGGCGGGATGGCTCAGTCGCGGCGACGCTCCGCCGAGCGACGACGACAGCGACGACGAAGGCGGAGGCGGCGGCGGACGCAGACCCAAGCCGCCGCCGCCTGACTGGGACGCCTTCGAGCGGGCGTTCCGCCGCTACGCGCGCGATCGGGAGCGCCAGCGCGTGTAACGTCGCCGGAAGGTCGTCCGCTTGTCGCGACCGAACGGCGAAACCGACGGCCTTGCTCTCAGCGGCTGGCTGGGAGGCGGGCCCGCACGAGCTCGAGGAAGCGGGAATGCAGCCGCGTCTCGCCGCTGAGCTCGGGATGGAAGGCGATCGCCAGCCGGTCGCCCTCGCGGACGGCGACGGGATGGCCGTCGACAGCTGCGAGCACCTCCACTCCCTCCCCGTGCTCGGAGACCCACGGCGCGCGGATGAAGATCGCGCGCACGGGCGGACCGTCGATCCCGACGACGTCGAGGTCGGCCTCGAACGAGCGCACCTGGCGGCCGAAGGCGTTGCGCTGCGCGCGCAGGTCCATCAAGCCGAGGTGCTCGCGGTCGAGCATGATCAGTCCGGCGCAGGTGCCGAACAGCGGCGTGCCTGACTCCGCGAGCTCGCGCAGCGGCTGGGCGAGTCCCTCGCGCTCGATGCCGAGGGTCATCGTCGTCGACTCTCCACCGGGAATCACCAGCCCGTCGAGTCCGCCGAGATCGGCCGGCACGCGAACCTCGCGCGGATCGGCGCCCAGCTCCCGCAGCACGCGCGCGTGCGCGGCGAAGTCGCCCTGGAGGGCGAGGATGCCGACGACCGGCGCTTCCACGCTGCGGCCTACCAGCCGCGTTGGGCGAGCAGCTGCTCGGACTCGAGCTTGGAGCTCTCGAGGCTCGTCATCGGCTGCCCGAGACCGCTCGAGGCCGCCGCGACGCGCTCGGCGTCGGCGTAGTGCGTCGTCGCCTCGACGATCGCCTTCGCCCGCAGCTCCGGATCCTCGCTCTTGAAGATGCCCGAGCCCACGAACACGCCCTCTGCGCCGAGCTGCATCATCAGTGAGGCGTCGGCAGGCGTCGCGATCCCGCCGGCGCAGAAGAGGACGACCGGCAGCTTGCCGCGCTCTGCGACGCCGCGCACGAGGTCCAGCGGTGCCTGGTGCTCCTTGGCGGCGGTCGCCAGCTCGGCGTCGTCGAGTCCCTGCAGACGACGGATCTGGCCGGTGATCATGCGCATGTGCGTGACGGCGTTGACGATGTCCCCGGTTCCGGCCTCGCCCTTGGAGCGGATCATCGCGGCGCCCTCGCCGATGCGCCGCAGCGCCTCGCCGAGATTCGTCGCACCGCACACGAACGGGACCTTGAAGCCCCACTTGTCGATGTGATGCGCCTCGTCGGCCGGGGTGAGGACCTCGGACTCGTCGACGTAGTCGACCTCGAGCGCCTCGAGCACCTGCGCCTCGGCGAAGTGGCCGATGCGCGCCTTCGCCATCACCGGGATCGTGACGGCCTCCTGGATGCCCTTGATCATCTCGGGGTCGGACATGCGCGCCACGCCGCCGTCGCGGCGGATGTCGGCCGGGACGCGCTCGAGCGCCATCACCGCGCAAGCGCCTGCAGCCTCGGCGATCCGTGCCTGCTCCGGGGTGACGACGTCCATGATGACGCCGCCCTTGAGCATCTCGGCCAGGCCGGCCTTGACGGTGAATGTCGCCTCGTCGCGCATCTGGGCTGGAATATAGCCACGGCGCGACGACGCCGCCGTGTGACTAGCCTTGCCCGCCGTGACCGACGCGATCTACCTTGCAGAGGGGCAAAGCCGCTTCCTGCCGACCGAGCTGGCGCGCGGCCCGTGGGACCCGGGTGCGCAGCATGGCGGTGCCCCCGCGGCCCTGATCGCACGCGCCGTGGAGCAGACCGAGAGCGCCGTGCCGATGGACGTCGTTCGGCTCACGTACGAGTTCCTGCGGCCCGTGCCGCTCACGCCCCTCGACCTGAACACGCGCGTGCTGCGGCCCGGTAGACGCGTGCAGCTGGTCGAGGCGACGTTGCACGCCGACGGGCAGGAGGTCGCCCGCGCGACCGCACTGCGGATCCGCAGCGACGCGGTGCCCGCGCCGGTGGCCGACCGCATCTCGCCTCCGCACGGCGGACCTGCGACGAGCAAGCCGATCCACATGCCGGCGTTCGAGCAGGGTCCCACGATGTTCGCGCGCGACGGCATGGAGGTCCGCTTCGCGCAGGGCGCCTTCGCCGACGTCGGGCCGGCGTTCGCCTGGTTTCGGCTGCAGGCGCCGCTCGTCGCCGGCGAGGAGCCCTCTCCGCTCCAGCGGCTGGCCGCGGCGGGCGACTTCGGCAACGGGATCGCGACGGCCGTCTCGTGGGCCACCCACGTCTTCATCAATCCCGACCTCACGCTCTACGTGGAGCGGCTGCCCGAGGGCGAGTGGGTCGGGCTCGACGCGGTCACGCGCGTCGGCAATGCGGGCATCGGCGTCAGCGACAGCGCGCTCTACGACGAGCGCGGGCGTGTCGGTCGCGCACAGCAGGGGTTGTACGTCGCGGAGCGGTGAGCGCTCCGCGCTCACCGCATATTTCGCGGTCCGCTCATCGCAAGCGACGAGCTTCCCCGATATTTCGCGGTCTGCTCATCGCAAGCGACGAGCTTCCCCGATATTTCGCGGTCTGCTCATCGCAAGCGACGAGCTTCCCGCGACGTCACTTGAGTCGAAACGCCTTGATGCGCGTCTCGTACTGCTGTGCGTCGCGCGCGTAGACGCCGTAGGCGAGACCCTGGAGCAGCGACAGCAGGGCGACGTGCGAGCGCACGTAGGCGGGGCTGTTCGACGAGTAGTAGAGGCGGATGCGGGCGAGTCTGGAGACCTCGGACAGCGTCGCGTCGCTGATCGCGAGCGTCGATGCTCTGCGATGGCGCGCAAGCTTCATCGTGCGGGCGATCAGCGGATGCGGCCGGCCGGCGGAGAGGCCGATCACGAGCGTCATCTCGTCGATGCGCGAGAGGCGTCCGAGCGCCTCCTGCGACGGACTCGCCACGACTTCGGCGCGGATGTCGAGCAGCATCAGGAGGTGGCGCAGGTAGCTGGCGAAGAACGCCATCTGGTCCGTGCCGGCGATCAGCACGCGCTCGGCTGTGGAGATCGCTTCGACGGCGGCCTCCATGTCTCTGCGCGAGAGCTTGCGCGCGGTTTCCTCGACGTTGACGTGGTCGGTCGCGAGGGCCGTCTCGTACTCCGTCTGGTCGAGCGAGAAGAGCGGGGCTGCGACGGCGACCGCTGCACCGCCTCCGGTGCCTTGACCGGCGCCGGCGTGGCGGCGGTACTCCTCGCGTGCGGCCTGCTGCAGCTCGGGAAAGCCCTCGAAGCCGAGCGCCTGCGAGAAGCGCACGACCGTGCTGGAGGAAGTCGACGCGCGGCGCGCGAGCTCCTCGGCCGTCTGGAAGGCGGCCTCGTCGAGGTGGTCGACGATGTACTGCGCGACGTCTTTCTGGGAGCGCGAGAACTCGTCGAAACGGGCGGTGATGTAGTCGGAGAGCGCCTGGTGGCCATGAGGGCGCGGCGGCTCGGGGGTGGTGGTGGCGGAGACTCGCTTCATGGGCAGCGATGGATTCGACGTGTGGTCGGTGCTCTCCTGCACGACGGCCGCTCGCTCTATGCTGCCGGCCCGATGCGCACCCTCCCGACAAGCCTCGCCGGCGTGCTGTCGATCGAGCCGGCAGTCCACGGCGACCATCGCGGCTTCTTCGCCGAGACGTTTCGCCAGGACGCCTGGAGCGAGGCCGGGATGGACGTCACGTTCGTGCAGGACAACCACTCGCGCTCGCGCCGCGGAGCGCTGCGCGGCATGCACTTCCAGACAGCGCCCGGGCAGGCCAAGCTCGTGCGCTGCGCGCGCGGGGAGATCTTCGACGTCGTCGTCGACCTGCGACGCGGCTCGCCCACGTTCGGCAGATGGGAGGGCTTCGCGCTCGACGACGAGTCGATGCGCCAGCTGTTCGTGCCGGTCGGCTTCGCGCACGGCTTCTGCGTGACGAGCGAGGTCGCCGACGTCGTCTACAAGTGCTCGAGCTATTACGACGCGGCGACCGAGTCAGGGATCGCCTACGACGACCCCGCGATCGGGATCAAGTGGCCGATCGGGGTCGAGCCGATTGTCTCTGAGCGCGACGCCACGGCGCCGCGGCTCGCCGACGTCGCGAGCACACTTCCCTTCTGAGCGGCTGACCGGCCGCGAGCCGGCGGGGCCTCAGCCGTCGAGCGTGCCGGTGCGGTGGTCCTCGTTCTGCTGACGCTCGCCGAGCACCTGGATCACCGCGTAGACGATCAGGATGTTGGCGATGACGCCGATGCCGAGGAACGTCACGAGCAGGCCGAACGTGAACGTGAACGCGGGTGAGGCGGCGAGGATCACGCGCGGCAGCTTAGCGAAGCATGCGGCGCAAAGGCGTGGCGCCGAGCGCCGCCGTTCGGTCGCAGACCCGTCCGCTGCCGGCGAATCCCGCGTTCCCGATGGGGTACCGTTGCCGCATGGAGTCCCCCCGCGAGCGTGCCTGCCCGAGTTGCGGCGCACCCGCCGCCGCCCCGCAGCGCTGGTGCCTCGACTGCGGGCACGAGCTGCCCGGCCCGCGCCGCCCCGGGCTGCGACCGGCCGTCGGCATCGCGACGACGCTTGCGGTGCTCGTGGGCGCCGCCTCCGCGGGCGGCTACACGCTGTTGCAGGACGACAAGCAGCCGCCGCCGCCGCCGACGACCGTTGCGCAGGCGCCGCCCGCCACGACGCCCAGCGACACCATCCCTCCCGCGACGCAGGAGCCGGCGCCGTACACGCCCGCCACGCCGCTGCCCGGCAGCTCGAGCTCCAGCACCGGCGGCGGAACGTCGTCCTTCGACGGTGACACCTCGTCCTCGGGCTCCGGCGGATCGACCGATGGCGGCGCAGACACCGGCAGCTCCGGCGGCGGCTCAGTCCAACCGGACACGCATTCGACGGCCACCACGCCGCCGCGGCCGCAGTTCGCGGTCAGCGACATCGCCCTCGGCGCAGCGGTCGTCGCGTACGCGCCGTATGCGGCCCGCGACGTCGACCTCGGAGATCCCAGCCGCGTGGTCGACGGGTCCACGCGCACCTCGTGGCAGGCCCCCGCAGCTGTCGATCCGACCGCACCGCCGCAGCTCGGCGTGTACGTCGACCTTGCGGGCAAGGAGAAGATCCGCCGGCTTGTGCTGAAGACCCCGACGCCGGGCATGAGCGTCGAGATCTACGGCGCCACGAGCGGCCCTCCGGCCTCGATCACGGATGCCGGCTGGGACCACCTCGCGAGCCGGTCCGGCATCGCGGCGGGGATGACGGTCAAGTTTCCCGCCCAGCCGTACCGCTACGTGCTCGTGTGGATCGTCGGAGCGCCCCCGGACGGCGCCCGGCCGGCGATCTCCGAACTGTCGCTGCTCAGCCTCCAGCCTGAGTGAGCGCAGCCGCCGGGTCGCAGTACCGACCCTTGCGACGGTTGCCACTTGAACGCAAGCGGTCAGGCTGGGAAGCTGACGTATCCCATTCGCAGCACCCGTTACGAGGAGGAAGCGCCAGCCGCACCAGTCGCAGTGCGACGGCGTGCAGCGCGCGAGGCCGGGGACGCCCCGCGCGCAGGTCGTTGCACGCCGACGTCGGTCCTCACCTGCCATTCGGGGGGCGCAACTTAGGAGGAGCAGATGTACAAGACGGCACGGGAGTACGTGACCGGACTCGGCGAGTGCGTCAGCGAGTACGAGACGGTGCTCGAGGGTGCGCGCAAGCTGGCCGACCTGGGAGTCGACGCGCTTCCGATCTGTGGCGAGGACCGCAACGTCCTCGGCATGCTGTCCGAGCGAGACGTGGTGCGCATCGTCGCGCAGCGTCGGGATCCGGACGCAGTTCGGATCGGCCGGCTGCAGGTGCAAATGATCGCGAGCGTCGACGCCGACGCGTCGATCGACGACGCGTGGACGACGATGATGGAGCACGACCTCGTGCAGATACCGGTGACGGACGACGGGCGTCTCATCGGCGTGCTGCGCCGAACCGACATCAGCGGCCGCCTGGGCGAGCCGCGCAGCATCGTCCCAGTCTGAGACGCGGCGCGGCGAAGGTGTGACGCGGCCGGGGCGGATCCCATCCGCACGCCCCGGCCGCGTCGAGCGCAAGGCTGGCACGTAGCCTCGCACCGGGTGTTCCCCTGCGAGGAGAGACCTCGCGGTGAGAACGAGCACGCGCCTGGAAAACTATAAACAGGACCGTCTTTTGTTGTCAACGTGCGCCGTATTGGTTACTGTCGAGCCGATGGGGGTTTCACTGACAGCAAGTCGAACGACCAGCCGGACGCCGTCCGTCCCGGTTGCCCGGGCTGAGCAGGCGCGTCGACGCGCCCAGGAGGACGCCGATGTTTCCTGAGGGCGTCTATGGTCGCGCGATGCCGATCGCCGCAGATCGCGTGCCCGAGCGCCTCCCGCGCGGGCGCCACGGCCTCCCCCGCCGCTTCATCGTGCACAACCAGCGCGAGCGGATGCTGCTCGCGGTCGCCGAAGCCGTCGCGGAGCAGGGGTTCGTCACGACGACCGTGGCCGACATCATCGCCCGAGCGCGCCTCTCGCGGCGGACCTTCTACGAGCACTTCGCCGACAAGGAGGAGTGCTTTCTCGCCGCGTACGACACAGTGGTGGAGCAGCTGCTCGCCGCCGTCGGCCAGGCCTACGAACAGGCCGACGGCTGGCCCCAGAAGGTGCATGACGGGCTCGAGACGTTCCTCGCCTACCTCGCGGCGGAGCCCGCGTTCGCGCGCATGTGCATCGTCGAGGTGGTCGCTGCCGGACCCGAAGCGCGCAGCCGTCGAGACGCCGCGATGCGCGTCTTCATCGACTTCCTCGAGCCGGGCCGGATGGAAGCGCCGAAGGGCATCGTCGTCCCCGCGCTGGCTGCCGACGTCGTCGTCGGCGGCATCTACGAGATCATCTACTCGCGGCTTCAGCGCAACGCCGCCGACGAGCTCGTCGAGATGCTGCCCGAGCTGCTCTACTGCGCGCTCGTGCCCTACATCGGGCATCGCGCGGCGGAGAGAGCGGTGGCCGAGGCGCGTGAGCGCGCCGGCGCCGCCTGACCGCCCGCACTACGTCGGGACGTCCGTGCGGGCGGCGGGTAGGCTGCCTCCATGGCGACCAACGGCTGCACGCACCTCGACCAGGTCGAGATCCTGGATCCGCCGCCGGAAGTGCCCGGCTGCCCGGAGTGCCTGGCGATCGGGAGCTCGTGGGTGCACCTGCGGATGTGCCAGACGTGCGGGCAGATCGGCTGCTGCGACAACAGCCCGAACCGCCATGCGACGGCGCATCACCGTGCGACCGGCCATCCGATCATCCGCTCGATCGAGCCGGGCGAGGGCTGGTCCTGGTGCTATCCCGACGAGTTGATGTTCCAACTGTGATCTCTACCGCAGCGCGAGCGGAATCCGCTCCGGGTACAATTGGACGAACTGATGGCGCTCCAGATCGAAGACCTCGTCAAGCGCTATCCGACTGGCACCGAGGCCCTCAAAGGCGTCTCGCTCACGATTGAGCCCGGTCAGTTCTTCGGACTGCTCGGCCCCAACGGCGCCGGCAAGTCGACGCTGATCCACTGCACGACCGGGCTCGCGTCGGCCACCTCCGGCTCGATCCGCGTCTTCGGTCATGACGCCATCCACGACTACGAGCAGGCTCGCACCGCCGTCGGCCTGGCCCCCCAGGACCTCAACCTCGACTGGTTCCTGACCGTCGAGGAGACGCTCGACTACCACGGCGGCTACTTCGGGATGGCGCGGCGCGACCGCCGCGAGCGCTGCAGAGAGCTGCTGGAGGCCTTCTCGCTGACCGAGAAGAAGGACGAGCGCACGCGGACGCTGTCGGGCGGGATGAAGCGACGGCTGATCCTCGCGCGCGCGCTCATGCACCGGCCGAGACTGCTGATCCTCGACGAGCCGACCGCCGGCGTCGACGTCGAGCTGCGCCTGGAGCTGTGGCAGTACGTCCAGCGCATCAACGCCGAGGGCACCACGATCCTCCTCACCACGCACTACCTCGAGGAGGCCGAGCAGCTGTGCGGCCACATCGCCTTCATCAACGGCGGCGAGATCGTCGCGACCGGGACCAGCGACGAGTTGGCCGAGCGCTACGGCGTCGACTCGCTGGAGGACGCCTACCTGGAGCTGGTCGGGCGCAAGGAGCTCTCGCGCGCGCACCTCGCGGCGGAGGAGGTCGTATGAGCAGCGGCACGCTGGCCAAGCCCGACGCCCCTCCGGCGCCGCCGCGCGAGGGCCGGCTGCGCCTCAGCCCGCGGCAGATCCGCTTCCTCGCGCTCGTGCGGCGCGAGTGCAACCGCTTCATGAAGATCAAGCGCCAGACGATCGGCGCGCCGCTGCTGGAGACGTTCCTCTACATCTCCGTCTTCGGCGCGGCGCTCGGCACGCGCATCGACACGCTGCACGGCTTCAAGTACGTCGTGTTCGTGGTGCCCGGCCTGATCATGATGGCTTGGGCGATGAACGCGTTCTCGAACAACGCATCCTCGATCCTGCAGCAGAAGTTCCAGCGCTCGATCGACGACCAGCTCTCCTCCCCCGCCTCGCCGACCGAGCTGCTGCTCGCGTTCTCGCTCGGCGGCTTCCTGCGCGGCGGGCTCGTCGCGCTGCTGACGTTCATCGCCGCGTCGCTGCTGATCGACCTGCCGGTCGAGCACATCCTCGTGCTGATCCCCGGGCTGTTCCTGGTCGGCTCGTTCTTCGCGCAGCTCGGCGTGCTCGTCGGCATCCGCGCGGAGCAGTTCGACGACGTCGCCGTCTACCAGCAGTTCGTGCTGATGCCGCTGATCTTCCTCGGCGGCGTCTTCTACTCGGCGACGCTGCTGCCGGAGCCGTTCGAGACGCTCACGCACTTTAACCCCGTCTACTACATGATCGGGATCGTGCGCTATGGGTTCCTCGGCTACCACGACGGCAACATCGCGCTCGCGGTCGGCGTGTTGGCCGCCGCCGTCGCGGCGCTGTTCGTCGTGAACCTGCGCCTGTTCGTGACGGGCTACCGCCTGCGGGCGTAGCGCGCTCGGGACTGCGGCTGCGCGATGGAGCTCGACGTCCGCGCGATCCCGCGGGCGGGGCGTGACGAGCTGGCCGGGATGCGCGACGGTCGCCTGCTCGTGCGGGTGACGGCGCCCCCGCTCGACGGCCGGGCCAACGCGGCGGTGTGCGCGCTGATCGCGAAGCGCGCCGGCGTGCCGAAGGGCGCGGTCCGCGTCGTGCGCGGCGAGAGCTCGCGCGACAAGCGCGTGCGGATCGAGGGCGATCTGGACGAGCGGGCGGTGCGGGCGGCGCTCGGCGCCTGACCACTACGGGACGAGGACGACCTTGCCGACGTTGCGCCGCTCGGCGATGATGCGGTGCGCGTCGGCGGCGCGGTCGAACGGGATGACGTCGGAGACCACGGGTCTGATCGTGCCGTCCTCCATCAGCGCGGCGAGCGGGTCGGTCCACGGCTCGAGCGTGCCGCGGTCATCCCACAGGCGCAGCATGTTCAGGCCGATCACGGCCTTCGAGTCCGACATCTGTCTGATCAGGTCGAAGCCGCGCAGCATCCGCAGCGCCTGCGGTGCGGCCTTCAGCAGGTTGCGCTTCTCCCCCTGCTGCACGGCCGAGGCGCCGAACGCGACGAGCCGGCCGCCGGCGCGCAGGAGCCGGTAGGAGTGGCGGAAAGAGATGCCGCCGATCGCGTCGAGCACGATGTCGAAGCGGTCGTCGAGATCGACGTCCCAGTTGCGCTGGCGGTAGTCGTGCGCGACGTCGACGCCGTTGGCGCGGATCGCGTCGTGCTTCTGCGGCGAGGCGGTGCCGTGGACCTCGGCGCCGTGGCGCTTGGCGATCTGCGTCGCGGCGATCCCGACCCCGCCCGCGGCCGCCTGGATCAGCACGCGCTCGCCGGCGCGCAGGCTGCCGTAGCCGATCAGCCCGGCCCAGGCGGTGGCGTAGTTGACGGGGATCGCAGCGCCCTGCTCGAAGCTGAGGTCGTCCGGCAACGGGACGACCGCGCCTCTGGGCACCACGACCTGCGAGGCGTAGCCGCCGAAGCGAGTGCCGGCCATGACGCGGGCGCCGAGCTCGACGCCGGTCACATCGGTCGCGACCTCCGTCACCGTCCCGGCGACCTCGTAGCCGACGATCGACGGCAGCTTCGGCGCATCCGGGTAGAGGCCGGTTCGCGCCATCGTGTCGGCGAAGTTGACGCCGGCGGCGGCGACGTCGATGCGGACGTGGCCGGGCTTCAGCTGCGGGTCGGGACGCTCCTGCACCTGCAGGACGCCGGGATCCCCGTGCTTGGTGATCACGACGGCGCGCATGGCGGCGGAGTATGGCGGGCGGCCGGTGGCGAGGAGCCAGTCGGATGCGGCTCCCGCACGGTGACGCCTCCCGCGGGATGGGGGGACGGGAGGCGTCACCACCGCCAAACCGGCCGAAGCCACTGGGCGGGAGATCGGACACCGCGCTCGTCTTGGGGGAGCCGGCGGGTGTCCGCGTGGCACGACCCGTCCCGTCAAATGGGGGGATGGGAGGGTCGTGCGAGGCGCGCGAAGCTAACAGACCCGCGGGCGCCCTACACCGATAGGCGGAGAGGTGCCCCGCTCTTTCCGGGGTTTTCCGGCCGGGTTTGTCGCGGGCGCGCTCACGACGGGTGATCCGGTGCCGAGGAGGCGTGCGAGCGTTTCACGCTCACGATCGGGCCGCGCTTCGTGAGTCCGCCTTCGCGAGCCGAGCGCTCGCTGCGCCGATGAGCGCGAGCGCGGCGGCGAGGATAGTGCCCGTGAGCCTCAGCACCTGACTTCCGCCGATCGAGAACGGCGCGGGGTAGCCGGTCGTCACGGCGAGCCACCGTGCGAGGAGCCCGTGGCCCGCGACGCCCGCGACGATGCCGGCCAGACAGCCCGTGGCCAGGGCGATGCCCGCCTCGAGCAGGAGCAGCAGCCACAGCTCCCTCGGAAGGTGGCCTGAGAGACGCAGGACGGTAAGGGAGACCCGGCGCTGCCAGATCGCGGCGACGGTCCCGGCGGCCAGCGCAAGCGCTGCCGCGACCATGAGGAGAACGGAGATCTCGCTCAGGCTGCGGAGGCCGCCGCGAGCGAGGGCGCGGAACTGCGCGTCGCGCTCGGCCGTCGTCTGGGCGCGCAAGGTGGTGCCGCCGCCGAGCGAGAGCTGGACGGCGCGGCGTGCGGTCGCGGCGCTCACCCCCCGTCTGAGAGACACCTCGAGGGCGGTCGGATCTGGTGAGAGCCAGTCCCGGCGGTAGCGCGCGTCCGACATGATGACCGCCCCGGGACCCCAGCCGAGGTTCGTGGTGATCGCGGCGAGGCGGTAGCTCGTGAGACCTGACGGGGTCGGGAGCGTGAAGCGGCCGCCGACGGCCGCATGCCGCTCTGCAGCTAGGACGTTCGAGACAGCGATCCATCGGCCGGTGCGGATGCGCCGCTCAGCCGCCGCGAGGTCCCCGAGCAGCAGTTGGCTCGGCGGAATCGGTGAAGCGTCGTGAGCGCCCGGGGCGATGATCCAGACGCGTCGCCTGCCCATGTCGAGCAGTCCGCCGTAGTAGGCGTCGACGCGTCGCACGCCCTCGAGCTCGCGGATGCGGCGTGCCGCGGACATGGCGGGGAAGGCTTCGGTCGTGAGGCTGTTCTCTGCGCGGCCGGTCGTGATCCACACGTCCGGGCCGGCGAGGTACTCGGAGAAGTTGCGGTCGAGGCCGCGCAACACATCGCGGTGGGCGCCCTCGATCGCCAGGCAGCCGCACACCGCGACGGCCGCCATCGCGGCGAGGGTCGCGGCCCGAATCGTGCGGGCGCCGACGCCTTCGCACGCGAGGCTCAGGGTGTGCCAGCTGGCGCCGTCGGCGAGCCGCAGCAGGCCGCGGGTCACGGTGGCGCACAGCCACGGAATCGCAAGCGCGGTGGCGATGGCGAGCATGCCGATCGCCGGGATCGTCGCGGACGGTGCCCTCCAAGCCATGGTCGCAGCCGCGGCGAGTAGCAGGGAGGCGGCGAGGGCCATCCACCGCATGGCATGAGCCGAGATCTGCTGCCCTCCCTCGCCCGCGTCGCGCTCCACGGCGTCGAGCGAGCGGCCGCGGCGAAGATCGAGCAGCAGCGGTGCCGCGGCAAGGCATGTCACGAGCGCGCCGCCGACGCCGACGAGGATCGCGGTCCTCGGCGGGATCGCGACATGTCCGCTGAGCGCGAACGCGAACGAAAGGAAGCTCGGTGCGCCGGCGAAGAGCGTCTGCGCGAGCAGGGCGCCCAGCGCGATCCCGGCCGCGGAAGCGACCGCCCCCAGCACGGCGGCCTCGAAGAGCACCGTCGCCGCGATGTCGCGCGTCCCGTAGCCGGCGGCGATGCGGAGCACGGCGACGCTGCGGCGGCGCTCCGGTGCCGTGAGCAGCATCGCGTTGAAGACGAGCAGCATCCCGCAGATGGCCGCGATCGCTGCGAAGAGGCCTGCCGCCTGGTAGCTGGGCGCGGCGGCCTCGGCGATCAGCGCAACCTCGCGGTCCACGGGCGCCACCGTGATCGTGCCCGCGGCGATGCGCTCGAGCTGCTGGCGGACCGCCCGGTCCTGTCCCGCTCTCGGTGTCACGAGGATTCGCGTGACCCGGCCGGGGAGACCGGCGAGCTCCTGGACGCGATCGAGCGGGGCGATCGCGACGGCTGCGTCGGCGGCGGGCCCGATGACCGACGACTCGAGCACCGCGGAGACGCCGAGTCGGGCGCGGCGGCCGTGCAGCTCCAGATCAACCCTGCGTCGACCGTCGGAATGGGCGTCCACGCCTACCGCCGCGGCGACCGATCCTGGGAGGATCAGCCCGCCGCGCAGCACTCGCAGGAGCGCCGGGTCGAGCTGGCGCGTCACGTCGCCGTGCAGGCCCGTGATGCTGCCATCGACGCCGACCAGGTCCACCGCCACCCGGCCCGCCGGACCCGCGACCGCGGCGCGCTGCTCCATCAGCGGGCTCGCTGCCGCCACGTCGCGCAACGCGCGAACGCGGGAGAGCGCGTTCGCGTCGAACCCGACGTCGTCGCGGGCCACGAGCTCGAGCCGAGCGCTGCCCCCGATCCCATGGACGAGGTCTCGGGCGTTCGTCGTGATGTTGCCGTTCGTCACGAGCACCGCGAAGACGAGTGCGACGCCAATCGCGACGCCTGCCCCGGTGAACGCCTCTTGCACCGGATGAGCGCGGACCCGGTCGCGGTAGTGGTCTACGAGCCCCCGGAGCGTCATCGGCGGACGGGAGGGCGTGGCGCGCTCAGACGCCGCGGATGCGGAGCACCTCGGCGGAGGACGGGACGGTCGTGCCGCGCACCACGCCGTGACTGATCGAGAGGTGCCGGTCGACGTCGCCGAGCTGACCGACCTCCGCGGCGCTCAGCAGAACGGCGATCTTGTCGGCGCGTGCGATCTTCACGATCAGCTCAAGCAGCCGTTCCGCATCGAGGGCGTCCAAGCCGCTCGCCGGCTCGTCGAGCACCAGCAGCCTCGGCCTCATCACGAGCGCTCGCGCGAGCGCAGCGCGCGCGATCTCCGCGTGGTCGAGCTCGCGCGGCCTGCAGTCGGCACGGTCACCGATGCCCACGCGGCCCAGCGCGGCGAGCGCCTCCTCGCGTACGCGTCGCATCGATCGCCGGCCGCGCCGTGCGGCGACCGCCACCTGGCGCTCGACCGAGCGCCCGTGGTCGGGGGGAAACGCGGAATGCCACACGGCGATCCGGTCGCGTGGAGCAGGGCCGCTCCACAGGTCGATGCCCTCGAAGCGGACGACGCCCGTATCGGGCCGATCGATCCCCGCGGCGAGGCGAAGCAACGTCGAGCGACCCGATCGCCGCCGGCCGCAGACTCCCACGACCTCGCCCGCGGCGACGTCGAGCGACACGTCGATCGCACCGGCACCGCGTGCGTAGCGCTTGCTCACCGCCTCCATCGTGAGCGTGCTTACCTCGGAGGACCGCACGACGGATCATGCTAACTGCGCCTGAGCGAACTTCCAGGCTTCTGAGTGTCACATCGCGTACTCAAGGCTTTGAATGGTCTGGCGCAGACTATGCACAGCCTCCGCGCTCACTCAAGATCGCGGCGCGATGTTCCACAGATCGCGAACGCCCCGCTCGGCCCCTCCCTCCGCGGAGTCGCCTTCAGCCGATATCCCCCATCGGCGGGCGGGTGCGTTCGCGTCGGGGACCCTCATGGTCATGCACATGCCCCATCCGTACGCGTGACCAGCGGCCCCCGCCGGCGCGCCCGCCGTCTCCGTACAGGTCCCCCCCGCCACGGAGACGGCGGGCGTCGCATCGTCCTCAGATGACCCGTCTCAGCCACACGCGCAGCCGAAGGGTCCACAGGATCGGTCCGGTGCCGACGCCGACGACCGACGCGACGCGACGGTGCGTGCGTTCGTTGCCGGCCCACCCCGCCGCCGCGTAGTAAGCGGTCATGCCGGCGAGGATCACGGCGTGACCTCGGCCGCGCGGCAGCGCTCGCGCCGCGGCTGCCGCGACGTGTGCGATTGCCACGACGCGTCGTGACGACTCCTCGGCATCGGCGTAGTAGTCGGTGCATCGGTGGTTGGCGGTGCCGGCGTCGTCGTCCGCGTCGATCGTGCTGTCGAGCAGCGTGCTGAGCGCGCAGATCGACGGGAAGTAGGCGGCGTCGACTCGAGCGGCCTCCGATGCGCTCGCCCGCGGGAGCGCCGCGGTCGCGAGGAGCGCGTGGACCCCCAGCGAGCTGATCGCGCCGGCGGCGGTCTCCCACCACAGGAAGCCGTCCGTCCCGGGTTGTCCGAGCGCCCACCGGCGCAGCGGCTCGGGCCCGATCGAGCCCGTGGCGTGCGTGATGCTCTGCACCTCCGCGCAGCGCTCGGCGGCGCGGACCGCGAACGGACCGACGGTGCCCGTTGAGGGAAGTCGGGCAACGCTTGCGCGGCAGCATGCGACGAGACTGTCGAGATAGCCGCCGTCGCCGACGTGCCCGGCCTCGGCGGCGGCCGGGTCGAGGGCGACGCCGAGCGGCGCGTACAGATCCGCGCTGTCGATCGCCGATCCGGCGGGGATCTCCTCACCGACGGTGTCGAGATAGTCGTAGGCGACCTGCCACGCGACCAGCAGCCGGATGAGCTCACGACGAACGGCTCGACCCTGCACCAGCGTTGCGAAGATGGCCGCACCCTCGGCCAGTCCGCCCTCCTCGTCGAGCGTTCGCAGCGCCAGCGCGCGCGCACCGGGGTCCGCGATCGTCGACGCACATGCGCGCCATCTCGCGAGCTCCCGCCGCACGATGGGGAATACGGTGACCCAGTAGCTGGAGAGAATCGCGGCGAGCGCCGTGGTCTCCTTCGTGGTGCGCCAAGCGCCTCGGATAGTCCGCATGCGCCAAGCGTGCCGCCTCCGGCGGGTGTTTGGCTCCCCAACGCGGGCTGAACCGACGGACGAGTCGGTCGCCGGCCTACTCGTGGAACGCCATGCGCTGGTCGACACGTGCCGCACGCGCGCTCGCGAGTGCGACCAGCACGAGCGCGCCGCCGACGATGCTGACGAGGACGAGGGCGATCTGACCGACGTTCAGCGCGAACGGCGCGGGGTATCCGGTCGTGTCGGCGAGCCAACGAGCGAGCAGCCGATGGCCGACGGCTCCGGCCGCCAGCCCGGCGAGCGTCCCGGTGCCGAGGATGATCGCGGCCTCGAGCAGGAGCACGCGCCACAGCTCGCCCGGCAGGTGGCCCGATATCCGCAGGACCGCCAGTGAGACCCGTCGCTGCCAGATCGCGGCGATCGTCCCGGCTGCCAGGGAGAGCGCGGCTGCGATCACGAGCATCAGCGCGATCTGGCTGAGGCGATCGAGGCCGTCGCGCGCGAGCGCGCGGAACTGCGCGTCGCGCTCCGGCGCCGTCTGCGCGCGCAGCGCCGAGCCGGACCCCAGCGCCGCCTGCGCCGCGCGTCGCGTCGCGATCGGGTCTGCTCCGGGCTCGAGCTGCAGCTCGAGCGCCGAGGGCTCAGGACCGAGCCAGTCGCGGCGGTAGCGATCAGCCGACATGATCACCGCGCCCGGCCCCCAGCCGAGGTTGGTGGTGATCGCCGCCACGCGGTACCGCTGCTCGCCGGACGGCGTGGGGAGCGTGATCGCCTCGCCGAGGCCGGCGTGCTGCTTGCGCGCGAGCGCGTTGGAGACCGCGACCCATCCGCCGGTGCGCAGACGCGACGTCGCCGTTCGCAGATCGCCGTCCACGAGCTGGCTGGGCGGGATCGGCGCGGCGTCATGCGGTCCGCGCGCGATGATCCATACGCGACGGTTGCTCACGTCGAGCAGGCTTCCGTAGTACGCGCGCACCTGTGCGACCCCCGACACGGAGGCGAGGCGCCGTGCCGTCCCGCCGTCGGAGAAGCTCTCGGTCGTCAGGCTGTTCTCGGATCCGCCTGAGGTGACCCAGAGGTCTCCGGAAGCGAGGTACTCGGCGAAGTTGCGGTCGAGCCCGCGCAGCACGTCGCGGTGAGCGCCCTCAATCGCGAGGCAACCGCAGACGGCGACGGCGGCCATCGCCGCGAGCGTGCTTGCCCGCACCGTGCGCGCGCGCACGCCTTCGGCCGCGAGATCGAGCGCGTGCCAGTTCGTGCGTGCGGCGATCCATGCGGCGAGCTGTGCCGCCGCGCCGACCAGCGTGGGAATCGCAAGCGCGGTGGCGACCGTCACGGCGCCGATCGCGACGACCGTTGTCGCGGGCGCGGCGGCGACGAGCAGCGCGGCTGCCGCGAGCAGCACCAGCGCGGCACCGGCCATGACGCGCCGTGCGGTGCTCGGAAGCCGCTGTCCGGCCTCGCCCTGCTCGTGCTCGACCGCGTCGAGCGCCCGCCCGCGTCGCAGGTCGAGCAGCGGCGGAGCCGCGGCGACGCACGTCACGAGCACGCCGCCGGCACCGACCGCGACCACCATGCCGAGCGGGATCGCGACGTTGCCGCTCAGCGCGAATGCGAATGAGAGGAAGCTGGGTACGCCCGAGAACGCCGTCTTCGCGAGCACGACCCCGAGTGCGATCCCGGCAGCCGATGCGAGCGTCCCCAACACGACGGCCTCGAACAGCAGCATCTGCGCGATGTCGCGCGGCGTGTAGCCGGCGGCCGTCCGCAGGATCGCCATGCTGCGCCGACGCTCCGGCGCGGTCAGCAGCATCGCGTTGAAGACGAGCAGCGTGCCGCAGATCGCGGCGATCGCAGCGAAGAAGCCGGTCGCCTGGTAGCTCGGCGCGGCCGCCTGCGAGATCAACTCGACCTCGCGATCGACCGGCGCGACCGTCAGCCGGCCGCCCGCGACGCGCTGCAGCTCGGCACGGGCGGCAGCTTCACGCCCCGCCTTCGGGGTGACGAGGATGCGCGTCACCCGGCCCGGGAGGCCGGCGAGCGCCTGCGCGCGGTCGAGCGGCGCGATCGCGAGGGCCGCATCGGCGGCCGGGCCGATCGCCGCTTCGCCGAGGACCGCCGAGACCCCGACGCGCTGCGCGTGCCCGTGCAGGTCGAGCGTGACCCGTCGTTCGGTGCCGCCGTTCGTCGGCACGCCGATCGCCCGTGCCACCGTGCTCGGAAGCATCACGCCCCCCTGAAGCAGGATCAGCAACGCCGGATCGAGCTGTCGGGTGACGGAGCCTCCAAGGTCGGCGATGCTCTTGTCGACGCCGACGAGGCTGACACTGCGTGTCCCGTCGGGTCCGACCAGGCGGGCTCGCTGTTCCAAGAGCGGCGCTGCGACGGCGACGTCCTCCAGGGCGCGCACCCGTCCCGTCACGGACTGCGGAAAGCCGTCCCCGCTGCGCGCGCTGAGCTGGAGCTGCGCCGAGCCGGCGATCCCGTGCACGAGCGCGCGGGCGTTGCTGGCGATGCTGCTGTTCGCGACGAGCACCGCGAGCACGAGCGCTACGCCGATCGCGACCCCGACGCCGGCGAGCAGCTCCTGCACGGGGTGCGCGCGCACGCGCTCGCCGTAGTGGTCGATCACGCCGCGCAACGTCATCGAGTCACCCGCCGGAGGCGCCCATCGCGGACACGTCCGTTCGTGCGATTCCGATTCGCCCGTCCTCGATCCGTTCGACGCGGTCCACGAGCGCCTCGATCCGCTCGTCGTGGGTGACGACGACCACCGCCGCATCGTGCTCGCGGGCGCTGTCGGCCAGCAGGCGGACGATCGCTTCGCTGCGCTTGCGGTCCAGGTGGCTCGTGGGCTCGTCGGCGAGGATCAGTCGCGGCTCGGTCGAGAGCGCCCGCGCGATCGCGATGCGCTGACGCTCTCCGCCGGAGAGCTGACTCGGGTAGTGGTTCGCCCGCGCGGAAAGCCCCATCCGCTCCAGCCAGTCGGCCGCCACCTCGTGCGCCTCCGACCGCGGCATGCCGGAGGCGCGCAGTCGCACTGCGACGTTCGCGAGCGCGCGGTAGCCGTCCACGAGGCTGTCACGCTGTGGGATGAGCCCGATCTCGCGACGCAGCAGGAGCGTCCGCTCGCGCATGGAGAGGCGGCCCAGGTCGCGGCCGTCGAGCAGCACCGAGCCGCCATCAGGCAGCTCGATGCCGGCGGCCATCCGCAGCAGCGTGGACTTGCCGGATCCACTCGGACCGCAGAGGCCGACGATCTCGCCGCTCACGACCTGGAGCGACACGCCGTCGACCGCGCGAACGAGCTCTCCCGCGTCGTAGTGCTTGGTGACCTCGCGGAGCTCGAGCCCCGTCATCCGCCGAACTCGGTCCGGCGCAGCTCGATGACGTCTGCGGACCTCGGCGCCGTCGCTCCGCGCACGACGCCGCCGGCGATCGAGAGATGCCGGTCGACGCCGGCGAGCTGGCCGATCTCCGACGCGCTCACGAGCACGGCGATGCGCTCTTCGCGCGCGATCGAGATCACGAGCTCCATCAGCCGCTCCGCCTCCAGCACCTCGAGGCCGGCCATCGGCTCGTCCAAGACGAGCAGCGTCGGCCGCATGACGAGCGCTCGCGCAAGCGCGGCGCGGGCCGTCTCGCGGTGGTCCAGCTCGCCGATCGGCGTGCGCGCGCAGTCGCCGATCCCGACACGGTCGAGCGCGGCGTGCGCATCGGCCCACGCGCGCTGCGTCGAGCGTCGTCCCCGACGACTCGGGATCGCGACCTGGCGGTAGAGCCGGCGGCCATGGTCGCGGAGGAACAGCGGATACCACACGGCGACCCGCTGCTGGACTGCACGCCGCTGCGCGCGGTCGCCGCACCACAGGTCGACGCCGTCGACAAGCACTGCCCCCTTGTCCGGCTCCTCGATCCCCGCGGCGACGCGCAGCAGCGTCGTGCGTCCCGACCGCCGCCTCCCCCAAACTCCCACGACCTCGCCGGCGTCGACCTCGAGCGAGACGTCGTCGAGCACGATGCGATCCGTCCCACCGCGTCGGAAGCGCTTGCCGACTGCGTCGAGCAGCAGCGACGTCACTGCGTGCCCTCGAGCGTCCCCAGGTCGAGCGTCGCCTCGCGTGCGTCCTGGATCCAGCTCAGACGTCCCTGCAGATGGTGCTGCTGGTCCTTGACGAACAGCCAGTCGCCGAGCTGGTTGAGGCGCTCGGGTCGGCGAGGCCGTCGCAGCGCGTCGAGGCGCTCGTCGACGCGACGCTCCAGCTCGTCGAGCAGGTCGAGCACTGCGACAGAGCCGTTCCACGACGCAATTCGGACGGCGAGCACGAAGTACTCGCGCGGGACGTCCAGCAGGTCGAGCCGACCCAGGAACCAGTCGAGCTCGCGCTCGCCCTTCTCCGTCAGGCGGTAGGGCGTCCGCTCGCAGCGTGAGCTGATGCGGCGCGCTTCTTCAGGGACCGGCTCGATCAGCTCCTTGCGCTCCAGTCGTGCGAGCGCGTCATAGAGCGCCTGCGGTGAGACGTCCCACGCCGGGAAGGCGGAGCCGAACTGCTGCGCGAGCATGTACCCGTAGACCGGTTGCCAGCGCAAGAACGCCAGCACACCCCACTTCGCGCTCGCTGCGACCGCCACGCTCTCCCCTTCCACCCGACCGCCCATCCGACGGTCGCGTCCATCCACATGTGCACGCCTGCGTTCGCAGGACTGAGACCACCCTACATCGCCAGCGGTCGAATGCTCAAGGACGATCGGGCGAGTTACTGAGACGCGAACTGTGGCCACTCTGTCCCCGCTTCCCCAGTGGCGCCGCTTGGACTCGAACCAAGGACCACGGATTATGAGTGGCTGGGTTGGCGGCTAGCGGTGGCTTGATGCCGGTGGATGCGGGGCGATGCGTCCCGTTGGGTCCGTTCGATCCCGCGATTCGAACGTAGGCTGGAACGTAGGAGACGGTCGGCGCGCTCAGCCGCGTCGCGTGCGGCGGCCGCGCGTGAGGAGTCGGACTTCGCGGAGGAAGCCGTCGAGCGCGTCGTCGGAGAGGTCTGGAACGCTGGCTTGGCAGCACGGCGGCTTGTGGTGGCCTTCCGGCGGGTTCTCGACGGCGAAGAGGTCGTGGAGGATCGTCCAAGCATCAGACGCGCGCTGCCGGGGCTCGCGTCTGGCAACGAGCAGGATGATCACGCGGCGCCGGCCGCGAGGACGCTCCGGCGGCTGCATCGTGAACGCGAGGCGCCAGCCGTTGCGGAGATGCAGGCCGCAGACGGCCGGCTCCAGCGGTCCTGTCAGGTGATAGGGGCCGAGGCGCGCCGCGCACGGGTCGCGCTCCAGTTGCGCGTAGACCTCGCCGTAGCCAGCGCGCTGACCGGCAAGCTCATCCACGAGCGAGCGAACGGGTCGCGGGACGATGGCCTCGAAGCGGGGCACGCGCCAAGTCTGCGCGAGCGCCCGGACCGAAGCCTCGGCTCAGTCGTCAGGGCCGAAGTCCGGACCGGGTGCGGCTGAGACGAAGTCGCCCTTGCGCATCGCAGCCAGCCCCGGCCCGTACAACTCGTCGAACTCGCGCTGGTACTGCGGGTCCTCGCGCAGCAGCCGGTCGACCGCCGTGGTGACGAGGTGACGCGTCTCCCCCGCTCTGCGCAGATCCGCGACGCGCTCGGCGAGGTCAAGGACGGGATCGCGGAGTACGCGCGGCCGCCCGCTTGGTGCCACCTCGACCGGTAGCAGACCTCGATCGATCCACTTGTCGAGCGTCGGCACGCTCACGCCGATCACCGCCGCCGCCTGCCGCTTCGACATCACCGGCGCCAGTTCGTCGCGCAGCTCGTCGATGACCGGCGTCAGCTCCGCCCGGACCTCGCCGCCACGACGGGCCACGTGACGGAGGGCAATCACGTGGCGGGCGGTCCGGATCGCGCCGCTGGGTGTCGTAGATGCCATTGCCACAAGTTAGCGCATATCCCGGTTTTTTCGCAAAGCTAGTTTGATCAGACAAACCGACGCACAGAACTACCAAGCGCCCTAGATTCCTCCACGACATGGGATTACGGGAGGCGACGTCCGTGGCCGGATTCAAGAAGCTGACACCAGAACAACAGGCGGAGCAGGATCGGAAGAAGGCGGAAGAGCGTCTCGGGAAGGCGATCCTGAAGGCTGAGCGTGCGTTCTGGCAGAGCGCCGCCGGCCAGGCGCGCATGGCGAAGCGGAATGGCCAGCGCTGGTACCAGGTAGAGATGCCGGTCGTCGAAACCACGCGGACGCTCAACTCGATGTTGTTCGGCGATGTCGACACCAAGAATCGTCGCGGAACCGGCCAAGGGGCCCTCATCAGCGCAATCGAGGAGGAGGGTTGGGAACTCTTCGAGGCCGGCTTCGTCTTTCACGAGACTGGCCAGGTCAGCCGCGACAAGCTTCTCTCAAGTGGGCAGTCGATCAAGACCACGGGCCAGACCTTCGGCATTTACCTGTTCAGAGCGACGTCCGAGGCAGCTCGCGAGGACGAGCCTTGGGTCGAAGCGGTGGTCCAGGCGCACCAGAGCGCGCCACAGCTTCCACCTGCCGGCTGGTATGCCGACCCGGAGGTCGATGGTCAGATGCGGCGGTGGGATGGGGTGAGATGGACATCTGAGATCAAGCCAGTCCCAATCGCCCGTCTCACAGAAGGCACCTCAGATGGCGCTAATACGGCGCACGAGTCATGAGCATGGCGACTCGCTCCCCAGTGCCGCCGCTTGGACTCAAACCAAGGACCAACGGATTATAAGTGGCTGCGTTGGTGGCTGACGGGCGCTCGATGTCGATGGATGCTGGCGGATGCGTCCCGTTGGGTCCGTTCGATCCGGCGATTCGAACGTAGGCTGGAACGTAGCCGCCCTCGCGTTCTTGCAGATCAGCCAGTGCGCGTACCCGGCACCCGACATCCGCCGCGGCCGCAGTCAGGATTTCTGCATGGAGCGGCTCCGTCCCACGCTGCGATGGGCAGCGCTTGTTGGTGTCGTCGTGCTCAATGGCGTCCTCACGGGCCAACGTCACCTTCCGCAACTCGTGCACGTGCTCGGCCTCCTCTCCTGCGTCTTCCTGCTGCGAAAGACCGGGCGACGGCCGTCCTGGGTCTCGGCGAGTGGGCTGACCATCGCGGGCATGACGTGCGTCATGGCGTTTGTCGTCAACAACCCAGCGACCGCACTCGTTGTGGGCGTCTTGATCGTGGCGGTGGGAATGCTGCTCCCGGTCTTGATCTCGGTTGCTCGCCGCCGTCCCAGCGTGCCGATGCACCCCCGCGACGATGCCCTCGGTGCGATCAGCCGATTGTCTCCGTCTCTTCTCGGCGCCGTCCTGCTTGGCTTCGTCATGTACATGCTGTCGCTGACCCTCGGCAGCCATGATCCCCTCAAGCTTGTGGGCGGCCTGGGCGTGGTGCTCCTCTTCGGCGGTGGGATTCTCGTCACGCCGGCGATACTGATCGTCCCGGGCCAGCGCGTTGAGCAGCAGTGGCGCGCAGGCTGGTACGCGAAGCAGCTCGTAATTGCCGAGCGGCTGCGGATCGTGACGGTCGCCGTGCACCGCGTCGCGACCTGTGCGCACGTCTTGCTGGCCAGCTACTGGCTTGGCCACATCACTGCAGGCGTCCGGCCGCCAGAGGACCTCATCGTCATTCAGGTCTGGCTGTTCGCCGCGGGAGCCTCCCTCATCACCGGACGGATGCGGCGTGCATGGGGACCGATCCCGGCTGATGCTTCGCCCATCACAACCGATGTGATCGAGGCGCACGCGCCGGAATTGGCGCTGCTGGGCGGCGCGGCCTTCGCGCTCGGCAGCGTCCTCTCGCTCATAGCGCTCTTGACGTCATAGCGCGCGACCCAGATATGGGGCATCGGCGTCGCACCGAGCCCGTATATCTCAGCGGGCAGGCGGGCCGGCGCTGCCCCTGTTTCGCGCCGGGGGCCTGTGACGAGCCCACTGCAGCCAGACCCGTCGGGCCAAGGTGTCCATAAATGTCCGCATCTGGTGTAATCTGGGCTGGAACACGACTCGACGTGACCCTCCGATGCCCCAGACCGCCGCCTCTCCTCAACTGTTGACCGTCGCTCAGGCTGCGAGCCTGTTGCGCGTGAGCGAGAAGACGATGCGCCGCTGGATCGACGCCGACCGCGTTCCGTATCTGCGGCTGCCGAGCGGCGGCTACCGGATCCCACAGGGTGCGCTGATCGCTTCTCTTGGAGGCACGTACGATCTTGCCGCCGAGCTCGCAGCGCTCGACGCTCGAGCCGGGAGCATCTCCGACGAGGATGTACGCAAAGCGGCTGTAGACGACTGACCGGTCGGGCGCATACCGTCCGCCGATGCCTCTTGTCGTTGTCGACACCAGTGTCGCCCTGCCGGCGACGCTCTCCCCGCGTGGTCTGGCTCGCAAGTTCTGGGTGCTGCTCGCGCTCGGTGCGCTGACCCATCGTGAGGAGCACCTGCGGCTCGAACTCGAAGCGCTCGAGCGCGAGGTCGCTGAAACGGGCGGAACGATCGGCGGTCGTACCGCAATCGAGACGCTGATCGAACGTGCCGGCGAGCGACGGGCGGTCCTTGCCGAGCTGCTCCCCTACAACGCCCCGAGCGACTGGACGGCCGCCGGCGGCGCCTATCTCTTCGACGAGTACGAGCGCAAGGTGCGCATCGTCAGCTCCAAGCTCGGCCGCGACATCAACGACCAGGAGGCAGCACAGCTTCGCCGTCAAGTCGAGGCGGTCTGCATCGCGGGCCCTCCCCCGTTCGATCCCGCCGCGGTCCCGGCCCTCACGCCCGATCCCACCGACGACGCGATCGTCTACACCGCCCTGCTCGCTGGAGCTGATCTCATCGTCAGTGACGACAAGCACATCGTTCCGAGACGGGCCAACGGTGCGCACGTCTACGAGCACGATCAACGGCGCGTCCTCGCCGTGACGTTCGACCGCCTCCTCCACGATCACCTGCACGGCATCGACTGGGACGAGGTAGATGGCGCGTGGCTCGCGGAGGCCTATCGCGGGCTCAACGTCGTGCCGCGCTGACACACGAAACGACCGCTGGAACGTAGACGCCCGACAGCCGCTTTCCGGATGCTGCTCCGAGACAGGGCGCTTTGCAGGTGTTTCCAGTGGCGCCGCTTGGACTCGAACCAAGGACCAACGGATTATGAGTCCGCTGCTCTAACCAACTGAGCTACGGCGCCGTAGCGGGTCCGACGCTACCAGAGCGGCGGGGGCGTGGGGTGCCGAACCGCGACCCGCGATCGCCCGTGGCGGCTACCGTCAGCTCCATGACAACCGGCGCTTCGCTCCCTCTCTCCCACCCCAGCCTCGTCGCTCGGAGCTTCATGCCCGTCAGCCGCCAGACGGTGGCGCTCGAGCGGGCGCTGCGACGCACGTGGATCCCCGTCGCGCGCAACTGGCGGATGACGCCTCGCGGGGTGCGGATGCTCCAGCGTGTGACCGAGCCGCCGAGACGGCGGGTGCCGGTCCTGCGCGGGAGCGTCGTCGAGCACCTGCGCGTTGCGGGGCTGCCGGCCGAGTGGGTTCGCGGGCCGCGCGCGCTCGGTGCGAGCGCTCACGGGGACGACCGCGCCGTCGTCCTCTACCTGCACGGCGGTGGCTACGTGTTCGGCTCGCCCCGCACGCACCGCAACCTCGTCTCGCGCATCTCCCACGTGACGGGACTGCCCGTTCTGGCGCTCGACTACCGGCTGCCGCCGGTCGCCATGCTGCCAGTGCCGATCGAAGACGCGCTCGCCGCCTATCGCCACCTGCTCGACGAGGGTCACGCGCCCGAGCGGATCGTGATCGTCGGCGACTCGGCCGGCGGGCACCTCGCGCTCGCGCTCGCGCTTCACGCGACCGAGGCTGGACTGCCGACGCCCGCTGCGCTGATCCTGCTCTCGCCGTGGACCGACCTCACCATGAGCGGCGCCTCGATCGCCCACAACGCGACGCTCGATCCGTTCCTGCCGCCGATCGCGCTGTACCGCGCGGCGCGCCTCGCGCTCGACGGAGCCGACCCCGCCGACTGGCGCTTCTCGCCCCTCTTCGCGCCCGAGACGCTGCTCGGCGAGCTGCCGCCGACGCTCCTCCAGGTCGGCTCGACCGAGGTGCTCTACGACGACGCGCTGCGCACCGCCCAGCGGATCGCCGAGGCCGGCGTACCCGCCGAGCTGCAGGTGTACGAGCGCCAGCCGCACGTCGTGCCGCTGTGGAACGGGACGCCCGAGGCGCGCACTGCGCTGCGCGAGATCGGCCGCTTCACCGCCGCCGTGCTCGACCCGGGCGATACGCCAGCGCCGCCGAGCGAGCAGGACGCAGCCGAGGCGTCGGCGCGCGAGACGACGACGGCGTAGCTAGCCGACCCGCCGCGAGCGCACCAGCCGCAGGGTGAGCGCGCGCGTCGGCGCCATCGCGACGCGAACGGTCGGCGACTGCCGGCTCTCGGTGACCGCGGCGGCGAAGCCGCCGTCGCGCAGCGCCCACGGCGGACGCCCTTCGGACTTGGCGTGCAGCGCGCCGCGCAACCAGGACGACAGGGGGCTGAGGAGTGCGCGGGCTTGCCGCGCCGATTCCATCCGAATCGCGAGCACGACCACGTCGCGCGAGCGACACGGGGCGAAGCAGTCGCGATCGACGAGCCGCCCGCGCCGCCACAGCGCGTACCGGCCGCCCCGCCACCCCTGCGTGAGCTCGCGCGCAGCCAGCGGGTCGCTCTGCGGCGCGAGCAGCGCGGCGAGGTCCTCCTCGCCGAGCGTGGAGCTCGACAGCCGGCGCCATCCTCCGGCCGCGGACATCGCGGCCTGCGCCGCGGCGAGCGACACGGCCACCGGTTGCTGTGCGCGCAGCCACCGGCTCGGGTCGAGGATCTCGGCGGTCGTCTGCGGCGGCCGCTCCCGCTCCGCGACGTCGACGAGCCTCCAGCCGCCGCCGTCCGCGTCGCGCAGCGCCTGCACGAAGCGCTCTCCTTGGAAGTACGGGAAGACGAGCGTCCGCGCGATGTACGGCGGCAGCGGCGTCGCGCCGGTCACCTGGGTCAAGCCGGCGAGCGCGTCGCCGAGCGGAGCTTCGCTCGGCCAGCGCGCGGCGTAGCGCTCCATCACAAGCGTCGCGGTTCCCTCCACGAGCGCTTGCTGCGCAGTCGCCGCGTCGTCTCCGCCGCCGGCGCCGAGCTTCCCGAGATCGGCGTGCTGGTCCTCCAGGGCGTGCGTCAGCTCGTGCGCGAGCGTCACGTCGTCGACGCCGGCGCCGCGCACGAGTGCGAGCCGCTTGCGGCGCGGGTCGTAGTAGCCGGCCACCTGCTCGCCGAAGACGTCCGACTCGATCTGCCGCAGGTCCGCACTCGGGGGGAGCAGCCCGAGCAGCATCAGGAGCTCCTGGTTCTCGTACCGCTGCGCGACCGGCTGGCTGCGGTCGTACTCGGCAAGCCCCTCGCGGCGGGCCTGCGCCGGCGAGACGATCGCGACCGGGACCGGGTGCTCGAAGCGCAGATCGCGCAGCGCCTCGACGCGGCGCTCGATCCGGGCGATCCGCGCCGGGGACACGCCGGCACCCCGGGCGGTGGCCGCCCCGGCGCTCGTGCCCGCGGTCGACCCGCCGCCGCCGAGCAGCAGCGCGCCCACCGTCAGCGTCGCGATCACGGCGAGGATCACCAGCTCCGGCGTGCGGCCGCTCAAGCGGCGAGCCGGGACGGGTGTGCGTGATTGGATGCTCACTTCGCAGTGGACACTTCGGAGGAAGGGACAGCATGGCGCAACCAGCGGCGATCGTGACGGGGGCATCCAGCGGCATCGGCCTGGCGATCGCCCGGATGCTCGGTGAAGAGGGCTACGCGCTCACCGTCGCCGCCCGCCGTCCCGACAAGCTCAGAGCGGCCGCCGACGGATTGCGCGCCGACGGCTTCGAGGTGGTCGACGTCGCCGCGATGCTGTCCGAGGAGGAGGGCGTGCAGCAGGTCGTCGCCGCCCACCGCGAGCGCTACGGCCGCCTCGACGTGCTCGTCAACAACGCCGGCGTCGGGATCGGCGCCCCAGTCGCCGAGATCCAGACGAGACGGCTCGACATGCAGCTCGACGTGAACCTCCGGACGATCGTGCTCTTCTACCGCGAGTGCGTCGAGCTGCTGCGCGCCGCGGCGGCCGAGACGGGCGGCGCCCAGGTCGTCAACACCTCCTCGATCTCCGGCAAGCGCGGTCAGGCGTGGCTGTCCGTCTACTCCGCCACGAAGGCCGGCGTGGTCGGCTGGACGGAGGCGATGAACAAGGAGCTCGCGCCGGAGGGGATCAAGTCCTGCGCGCTCTGCCCCGCGTTCGTCGACACGCCGATGACGGAGTTCGCGAAGGCCGGCGGCGTCGCCGCCGAGGCGATGATCCGCCCGGAGGACATCGCCGAATCCGTGCGGTTGCTGCTGAAGGTCTCCCCCGCCTGCCTGATCCCCGAGATCATCTTCGAGCGACCTGGAGACGCACTGTGAAACTTGGAGTCCACATCGGCTACTGGGGTCTCGGCCTCACCGCCGACCAGCAGCTGGCGATCGTGCAGGAGGCCGAGCGGCTCGGCTACGACTCGGTGTGGGCCGCGGAGGCGTACGGCTCTGATACCGCGACGGTGCTCGCCTGGCTCGCCGCCGGGACGAGCACGATCGGGCTCGGCTCGGCGATCTTCCAGATCCCCGGCCGCACCGCCGCGATGACGGCGATGACCGCCGCCACGATCGACAACCTCTCCAACGGGCGGATGCGCTGCGGGATCGGCGCCTCCGGGCCGCAGGTCGCGGAGGGCTGGCACGGCCAGCGCTACGGGAGAATGCTCCAGCGCACGCGCGAGTACGTCGCGGTCATGCGCATGGCGCTCGCGCGCGAGCGCGTCGAGTTCCACGGCGAGACGCTCGAGCTGCCGCTGCCCGACGGCCCCGGCAAGGCTTTGAAGCTGACGATCGCGCCGGTGCAGGAGCGGATCCCGATCTACCTCGCGGCGATTGGACCGAAGAACACGGCGCTCGCGGGCGAGATCGCCGACGGCTGGATCCCGACGCTGTTCGCGCCCGAGCACGTCGCGGAGTTCCGCACCTATCTGCAGGAGGGGGCAGACCGCGCGGGCCGCTCGCTCGACGGCTTCGACATCGCCCCGACCGTCAACGTGCTCGTGACCGACGACCTCGCGAGCGGCCGCGACGCGATGCGCCCGTACCTCGCCCTCTACATCGGCGGGATGGGCTCGCGCGAGCAGAACTTCTACAACCGCCTCGCCGTCCGCTACGGCTTCGCCGACGCGGCCAAGCAGGTGCAGGACCTCTACCTGGAGGGCAAGCGCGAGGAGGCCGGCGCGGCGCTGCCGGACGAGCTGATCGACCTCGTGACGCTGTGCGGCCCGAAGGACCACGTGCGCGAGCGGCTCGCCGTCTACCGCGACGCGGGCGTCGGCACGCTGATGGTCACGCCGATGGCGTGGACGGCTGAGGAACGGCTGTCGCAGCTGCGGCTGATCGCTGAGCTGGCTGCGGCGTAGACGCAGGAGCGCCGAGGATCCCGAGCAGCGCGTCGACGACGCGCGGATCGAGCTGCGCGCCCGCGACGCGGCGCAGCTCTGCGTGGGCGGACGGCGTCGAGCGCGCCGGCCGCCATGGCCGCGGCGAGGTCATCGAGACGAACGCGTCGCACGCGAGCAAAATGCGGGCGGCGAGGGGGATCTCGTCGCCGGCGAGGCGATCCGGGTAGCCGGTCCCGTCGAAGCGCTCGTGCTCGTGACGCACGATCGGCGCCGCCTCGGACAGCAGCGGCAGGCCGCGCAGCATCCGTTCGCCGATCAGCGCGTGCTCGCGCAGCACCGCGCGCTCCTCGTCGCGCAGCTCGCCCGGGTGCGACATCAGCACCGCGGGCACGCCGACCGTGCCGACGTCGTGGAACAGCGCCGCGAGATAGAGCGCGCGCAAGTCCTCGTCGCTCAGACCGAGCGCGCGGCCCGTCTGCCACGCCAGCTCGGCGATCCGCCACGACTCCGTGCCGGCGGCGGCCGCGTTCCCGACCGCGACGCGGTACAGCTCGCCGAAGCCCGCCTCGCGCAGACGGTCGAGCAGGCGGCGACAGCTGAGCGCGCGCCCGAGCTGCTCGGCGATCGCCTCCGCCAGCGCGCGCTCTGACAGCTCGTATGCGTGCGGGCGATCCGAGCAGACCAGCAGGTATCCCCACGTGCGCGACTCCTCGCGGATCGCGACGGCCATCTCGCTCTGCACGCGCCCGCCGTCGACCCACCGGCGGTCGACGCCGTCGTCGACGACGGCCGGCCCGGCCGCGGAGAGGGCGCGCCGGAGGATCGGGTGGCTGGCGAGCGCTCCCACGACGTCGGCGTCGTCCTCGCCCGAGCTGACCGCAGCGATCCGCACGCCCCCGTCGGGGTCGAGCCCGACGACGGCCGCCCCCACGGTGTCGAATGCGCCCGCCAGGAACGCCACCGTCGTCTCGGCGAGTGCGCGCTCGTCGCGCGAGCTCGGCAACGCGCGCGCGAGGCCGGCCAGCAGGGCGAGCCGGTTCGTCGCGTCGGCGCCGAAGCTCGCATGGGAGGAGCCGAGCCCGCGTCCGTCGCGCGGGCCGCCGCCGGTAATGGTCCCGCCCGCGCGCACGGACGCCTCGCGCAGAGGCCCACCGTTCGTGCGCTTCGTCTGACGCAGCGCGGCGTCGGCGCGCAGGATCAGCTCGTCGACGCTGCGCGCCGGCTCGCCGAACGTCGCCCAGCCGACGCCGGCGCCCAGGCGCCGTTCGCCGTCAGCGCCGAACGGGATCTCCGCGATCGCGCGCGCGAGGCGCTCGGCCAGCTCGCGCGCCTCCTGCTCGCCTGCGCGCACCGCGATCACGGCGAACTCGTCACCGCCCTGGCGGCAGCAGACGTCCTCCTCGCGCAGCGCGTCGCGCAGCGCGATCGCGACGAGACGCAGCGCGTCGTCGCCTGCCAGGTGGCCGAGCTCGTCGTTGATCGCCTTGAAGCCGTCGAGGTCGAGCAGCACCAGCGAGAACGGGTCGTCGTAGCGCCGGGAGCGCGCGACCTCGGCCGTCAGCTGGCGCATGAACATGCGGTAGTTGCCGAGGCCGGTGAGGTCGTCGAGCTCGGCCATCCGCAGGGCGTCGGCCTCGCGCCGCACGAGTGCCTCATGCTCGCGTCGCAGCGTCAGGAGCGAGAACGCGAGCGTGCCGCCTGCCAGCAGCGCGATCGCGCCGATGCCGGCCCCGAGCGCCGAGACGAGCGTGTCCTCGCCGCCGACGATCGCGAGTACGATCAGCGCGAGGATCGCGAGCGCCAGCACCGCCGCCGCGACGAGCGCGACGCTCGCTTGAGCCTGCGGACGGGCGGCGCCGGGCGGGGGCGCCTCGCCGTATGCTCGCGGCCGGTCGCGGCCGTGCGTGTCGTCCTTCCCTCTCAATGCGCTCAACGGACATCCATGCCGAAGGTGGTTAAAGCTCATCAAAGCTACCAAGACCCAGGGTCGTCCCCCAGCACCTCGGCGCTCGGGCCGCTGCGTCTGTTCCTCGGCGCGTTCGGCGATCCGGGCCACGCCTTCCCGATGCTGGCGCTCGGATCGGCGCTCGCGAGACGCGGCCATGCGGTCACGTTCGAGACGTGGGAGCGGTGGCGACCCCATGCAGAAGCCGCCGGCCTGGCGTTCGTTCCGGCGCCTGAGTTCCCCGTCTTCCCGACCGACTCGGGGCCGCTGAAGCCGTACGAGGCGGTCGTGCGGGCCGCGCGCCACACACGGCCCCACGTGGCGGCCGCGCGACCGCATGCGGTGGTGGCGGACATCCTCACGCTGGGGCCCGCGCTTGCAGGGGAATTGGAGGATGTCCCGGTCGCGACCCTGATCCCGCACGTGCACCCGCACCTGCCCCCGGGCTCGCCTCCCTACTCCTTCGGGGCCCGCCCGCCGCGGACGGCGCTCGGGCGCCGCCTCTGGTCCGCCACGGACTCGCTCGTGATGCGGGGTCTGGAGCACGGCAAGCTGGACCTCAACAGCGCACGGGCCCGCCTCGGCCTCGACCCGGTCGACCGCGTCCACGGCGGGCTGAGCGAGCGGCTCTGCCTGGTCGGGACGTTCCCCCAGTTGGAGTACCCGCGCGAGTGGCCCGACTGGACGCACGTCGTAGGGCCGCTGCTGTGGGAGCCCCCGTTCGAGGAGGTCGAGCCGCCGCCCGGAGACGAGCCACTGGTGCTGATCGCGCCCTCGACGGCGCAGGACCGCTCGCACCGGCTGCTGCGCGCCGCGCTGGCTGGCCTGGACGGCGAGCCGGTGCGGGTCCTTGCGACGTGGAACCGGCGGTCGGTCGGCCGGCCGTTGCGCGTGCCGCCGAACGCGCGGCTCGTCGAGTGGATCTCCTACGCACGCACGATGCCGCACTGTGCCGTCGTCGTGTGCCACGTCGGGCACGGGACGATGGTGCGGGCCTTGGCGTCCGGCGCGGCGGTCGTCGCGTGCCCCGTCGCGGGTGACATGTCCGAGAACGCGGCGCGGCTCGACTGGGCCGGCGCCGGAGTGCGGCTGCCGTGGCGCTTCGCGACGCCGCGCGGCATCTGGCTCGCGGTCCGGCGGGCGCTGGCGGAGCCTGCCGTCACGCGGCGGGCGGGCGAGCTGGCCGCGTGGGCGCGCGAGCACGACGGCGCCGAGCGCGCTGCTGACCTCGTCGAGCAGCTTGGCGCGACGCGGCAGGTAGCGTCGCGTCGATGAGCGACTTGATCCTGCCGGTGCTGCACGGCCAGCGGCTGACGCTGCGGCCGTTGACGGAGGAGCACCTGGACCGGCTCGTCGAGTTGATGTGGGATCCGAGCGTGCTGCGCTGGTGGGGCACGGTGGCGAGCCCGGAGGAGCTGCGGGAGGACCTGCGCCACGACGGCGGCGCGTTCGCGATCGAGGTCGCCGGCGCGGTCGCCGGCTGGCTGGGCGTCGTCGAGGAGAACGAGCCCGACTACCGCCACGCCGCGCTCGACGTCGGGCTCGGGCCCGACCACCAGAACCGCGGGCTGGGCTCCGAGGCCCTGCGCACGGTCATCCGCTGGCTGATCGACGAGCGCGGCCACCACCGCTTCACGATCGATCCGGCGGTCGCGAACGAGCGCGCTATCCGCGCGTACGCGGCGGTCGGGTTCAGGCCCGTGGGCGTGCTGCGCCGCTACGAGCGCGGGCCGGATGGCATCTGGGAGGACGGGTTGCTGATGGACCTGCTTGCGGAGGAGCTGAAGTGAAGCGTCGCCCGCAGGCGGGCACCCGGCGATCGTGCGAG
This sequence comes from Conexibacter sp., assembly GCA_045805465.1. GTDB lineage: Bacteria > Actinomycetota > Thermoleophilia > Solirubrobacterales > Solirubrobacteraceae > Conexibacter. The sequence goes on from JBJMLB010000123.1 coordinate 38,731, forward strand.
GGCGAGATCCCTCGGCTACGCCGCTGCCCCGGTGCCGCCGGCCGGATGCGCCTTCGCCCACGCGACGATCTTCTTCGAGTCGTAGATTGCCTCGCCGTCATCGAGCACGAGCACCGGCACCAGCGACTTCCCGGTCAGCCGCTTGACCTCCTTGCGCCCGCTCGTGACGTCTGGCAGCGGCGCGAGCCCGTAGGCCTTGGCCACCTCCGGGTCGTGCCCGGCGTCCTTCAGCGCGTGGTACGCGTTGCCGCAGGGATGACCGCCGGGTCGCAGCGGGTTCTTGAACGTGCCCCAGCAGACGTAGAGCTTCATCTTCAGGTCCTCTCGCGTCGGATGCCGCGAGCATAGGCGCGGGCGGCCCCGGGACGCGCCGGCTCGCCCCCGCTGCCGCTACCATGCTCCTTCGCCTTCCCCGGTAGCTCAATTGGCAGAGCATTCGGCTGTTAACCGAAGGGTTGTTGGTTCGAGTCCAACCCGGGGAGTTCGCCTGATCGTCCGTCGTCGAGCTCGTAGTCGGTGATTTGTCGCACGCCTGCGCAGTCTCGTGACGAGGGCTCTCCTACCGTCGCCGTGTGGAGTTCACGCGACACGCGCGAAACGGGATGCGGCGCCTCGGTGTGACTCGCGGCGATGTCGCGGCGATCATCCTTGCGTCCGAGGCCGTCGACCGGGATCCTGATGGCAGGCCCCGGCACATTGGCGTTGTCGACGGTCGCAGGATTCGCATCGTGCTCGCACTCGAGAACCCATCGATCGTCGTCTCGGTCCACGAACGGAAGCGTTGATGCGCGCGGAGTACGACAGCCAGGCTGACGCCCTCTCGATCGATCTCGTCACAGTAGAGCGCTGGGACCGCGGCGAGGGCGTGGACGAGGACTACTGCACCGTCTCCTTTGCGGATGGCACACCAGTCAACGTCGAGCTGATTGCGCCGGGCGAGCACATCGAGCTGCTGGCACGCGCGGCGGAGCGGTTCGGGCTCGACGGAGAGGCGATCGAGGCCGCGGCTCGATCTGCCCTCGCGGCTCCGGACCGCGTGGTGGTGCTCGACGTGCTCGCTCGCGCTGCGCCCTGATCAGGCACTCTGCAACTTGCCGCTCAGCGCGCGCAGACGCGTGCGGATCTGCTCGCGCTCGGCGCTGAGTCTGCTGACGGAGCCGGTGTCGCTCGCTGATGGGGCGTGGCGGGCAAGCTCGATCGCGCGTTCGAGGCGGGCGAGCTCGAGCGAGAGCCAGGCGTGCTCGAGGTTGCCGGGCCGTACGCTGGCGCCGCCGCGGGCGGCTCTGGCGTCGAGGTCGGAGAGGAACGTCGCCAGCTCGGGATCGTCGTCGGGCAGGCCTTCGAGCGGTGCGTCGAGGTGCGCGCGCAGGTGTGTGGCAGCGCGGCGGGCGAGATCGGAGCTGAACTGCCGGTCGAGATCGGCCTCCTCCAGCAGCGCTCTGCCCTCGCGCGGGAACGTCACACAGAGCGCGAGGAACGTGCGCTCGCCGCGCTCGCGGCGGTCGAGCGCCACGGGAACCGACGGCAGAGGCCCTGGCATGCCGTTCGGCCGCGGCCCTGCGACCGACCCATTCGACGGTCCGGCCGTGACCGGCAGCGCGACGGGCGCCGGCGCCCCCTCGGCGATCAGCGAGGCCGCCAGCTGGTCGGACAGGTCGAGCCGTCCCGCGACACGACGCACGAGCTCGTCGCGCAGGACACTCGCCGGGAGCGGCCCGAGCAGGGGGCGCATTTCCGCGAGCGCGCGGTCCTTGCCCTCGGCTGTGCCGACCTCGGCGCGGGCGAGCACGCGCTCGACGTGGAACTCCACGAACGGAACCGATCTGCCGATCCGTGCGCGCAGCGCCTCGACGCCCTCGGCCTGCGCCAGGTCGGCCGGGTCTGCACCGGCCGGCAGCGCGACGACGCGCAGCTCCATCGCGCGCCCCTCCGCCACGCGCGCGGCGCGCAGCATCGCCTCCTGGCCCGCGCCATCGGCGTCCAGGGCGAGCACCAAAGTCCGCGCGGTGCGCTCCAGCTCTCTCGCCTGCTCGTCGGTGAAGGACGTGCCCATGATCCCGACCGCGTTCTCGATTCCCGCCTGGTGCAGCGCGAGCACGTCGGTGTAGCCCTCGGCCAGCACGATCGAGCCGGCGCGCGCGGCCGCCTTGCGCGCGAGGTCGATGCCGAACAGCTGGCTGCCCTTGTGGAAGACCTCGCCCTCGCTCGTGTTGAGGTACTTCGGCGGCTGGTTGTCGCGCATCGCTCGCGCGCCGAAGCCGACCACGCGCCCACGCGCGTCGGCGAGCGGGAACATGATCCGCTCGCGGAAGCGGTCGTAGATAGAGCCTTGCTGTTGCTTGCTGCGCTGCGCCAAGCCGGTCGCGACCAGCTCGTCCTGACTAAAGCCGGCCTGCCGCGCGACGAGCAGCAGTCTGTCCCACGCGCTCGGCGCGTAACCGACGCGATAGGTCTTCAGCGTCGCCTCCTCCAGGCCGCGCCGTGCGAGGTACTCGCGCGCGCCCTGCGCCTCGCCGGCCTCCCACAGGTAGCGGGCGTAGTAGGCGGCGGCGCGGTCGAGCAGCTTGTGCAGGCGCTCGCGGCGCTCGCGGGCCGCCTTCGCCATCGGATCCTCGTCGGCGACCTCCAGCGTGACGCCGAACCGCTCGGCGAGCGACTCCATCGCGCCGACGAAGTCGAGCCCCTCCGTCTCCATCACGAAGCGGAACGGGTCGCCCGACATCTGGCAGCCGAAGCAGTGGTAGTGCTTCTCCTCCGGACGCACGTGGAAGGAGCCGGTGCGCTCCTCGTGGAACGGACAGCGGCCGAAGAAAGAGTTGACCCCGGCGCGGCGCAGCTCGGTGCGCGCGGAGACGAGCGCGATCATGTCGACCGCGTCGCGGACCTTCTCCTTCGAGTCGTCGGTGTAGCGGGGCATCAGGTGGGAAACGCGCGCGGCAGCGTGAGCGCCTCGAAGCGCCGGATGCAGAAGCGGTCGGTCATGCCGGCGAGGTAGTCGGTCACGCGCGTAGCGAGGTCGCCGTCGGCATCGAGCGACGGGATCTCCTGCGGATGCTCGCAGTAATGGTCGAACAGCGTGCGCACGACCCGCTCGATCTTGACGTGCTCGGCGCGCGCGGCCGGCGCCAGGTAGACGTGCGCGAACATGAAGTCGCGCAGTGCGCTCATCGCCTCGCCCGCCTCGGGGCTCTGGACGATGTCGCCGGCGCGCTCGGACTGCTCCACCACGTCGTGCACGAGCGCGTCGATCCGCTGCGCGCCGGTCTCCCCGAGTACGGCGATCGGCTCGCGCGGGAGCTCGGCTTGGTCCAAGATGCCGGCGCGGAGCGCGTCGTCGATGTCGTGGTTGATGTAGGCGACGCGGTCGAGCAGACGCACGATCCGCCCCTCGAGCGTGCGCGGCAGCGGCGCCCGGCCGGAGTGCCCGAGGATGCCGTCGCGCACCGGCTCCGTCAGGTTGAGACCCTCTCCGTCGCGCTCCAGCCGCTCGACGACGCGCAGCGAGTGCTCGTGGTGCTTGAAGCGGCGGCCGAAGCGCTGCTGCAGGCAGTCGTCCAGCCCGGCCTCGCCGATGTGCCCGAACGGCGGATGGCCGAGGTCGTGGCCGAGGCCGACCGCCTCCACGAGGTCCTCGTTGAGGCGCAACGCGCGGGCGACGGTGCGGCTGACCTGCGTCACCTCCAGCGTGTGCGTGAGGCGCGTGCGGTAGTGATCGCCCTCCGGCGCCACGAACACCTGCGTCTTGTGCTTCAGGCGGCGGAACGCCTTGCTGTGGACGATCCGGTCTCGGTCGCGCTGGAATGGCGTGCGCAGCCCGCACTCGTCCTCGGGACGCTCGCGGACGGCCGGGTAGGACGGCGTCGCCAGCGGCGAGAGCACATGCGCCTCCTGCTCACGGACGCGCGCAGCGAAGGCCTCAGCGACGGGGCCCGTCGGGTGCGTGGGGGATCGCACGGCCATCCCGTCGATTCTCGCACCGTGTGGAGCGGATGCGCGGGAACGACCTACTCGCAGGTTGGCGCACCCGCACTCATTTGCGCCAGCTTCCCTGAGTGCTCTAGCGTCCTCCCGCCAAATTCCCCTAGGGAGGAGCATCGAATGTCGAAGTCCTGGCGCACCGCGCTCGTGGTGGGCGCGATCGTCGCCGTGTTCGCGGCGACCTCGGCCGGCGCGACGAAATTCATCACCGGCGCCGACATCCAGAACGGGTCGATCGGGTTGAAAGACCTGAGCAAAGCAGCGAGAAGAGCGCTGCATGGCAGAGCCGGCCCGAGCGGCGCGGCAGGCCCTCAGGGCCCGGTCGGGCCGCAGGGTCCGGCTGGGCCATCGTCGTTGAGCACGACGGTGCGCAGTCAGACCTTCACCGCTGACGGCGGCGGCTCCGCGAGAGGCGAGGTGCGCTGCCCCACCGGCATGGTGGCGACCGGGGGCGGCGTCTCGCCGGGCCTCACGCTGGTCACGGTCACCGACGAGCCGTCCGGGGACGGGCAGGGCTGGACGGGTGCCGCCAACGCCGGTGCCCCCGCCGACATGATGCGGGTCACCGTGATCTGCACCCCGGGCACCGCGACGGTGCTTCCGACCGGGTCGTGATCTGACGGCCTGCGGCCGGCGCTCAGGCGCCGGCCGTCAGCCGCTCTCGCACTTGCGCCTGCGCCGCCGCCACCCGCGCGATCGGGACGCGGAAGGGTGAGCAGGAGACGTAGTCGATGCCGGAATGGTGGAAGAAGTCGATCGAGTCGGGGTCGCCGCCGTGCTCGCCGCAGACGCCGAGCTTCAGGTCCTGCTTCGTCTTGCGGCCCAGCCAGGCGCCCATCCGCACCATCTGGCCGACGCCGGGCGCGTCGATCGTCTCGAACGGCGAGCGGTCGACGATCTTGCGCTCGAGGTAGGTCGCGAGGAACTTCGACTCGACGTCGTCGCGCGAGAAGCCCAGGCCGGTCTGCGTGAGGTCGTTCGTGCCGAAGGAGAAGAAGTCGGCGTGGCGCGCGATCGAGTCGGCCAGGAAGCACGCGCGCGGCAGCTCGATCATCGTCCCGACGAGAAAGTCGCGCCCGACCTCCAGCCCGCGTTCGTGCGCCGCTCTCACGACCAGCTCGCGCATCAGCTCCAGCTCCGACTCGTAGTCGACGAGCGGGATCATCACCTCCAGCAGCGGCGCCTTGCCGGTCCGCTCACGCACGGCGATCGCCGCCTGCGCGATCGCGACCGCCTGCATCTCGTAGACCTCGGGATAGAGGATTCCCAGCCGGCAGCCGCGCGTGCCGAGCATGGGGTTCGTCTCCTCCAGCGCCTGCACCCGCTCCAGCGTGCGCTCCAGCTCGTCCGTCTCCCCGCCGGTGTCGCGCGCATGCTCCAGGTTGCGCTCCAGCTCATAGCGGTGCGGCAGGAACTCATGCAGCGGCGGGTCGAGCAGGCGGATCGTGACCGGCTCACCCTCCATCGCCTCGAACAGCCCCTCGAAGTCCACTTGCTGCAGCGGCAGCAGCTCGGCGAGCGCGGCACGGCGGGCGTCTTCGTCCTCGGCCATGATCATCGCGCGCATTTTCGGCTGGCGATCGGCCGCCATGAACATGTGCTCGGTCCGGCAGAGGCCAATCCCCTCCGCCCCGTACTCGCGAGCGCGCCTCGCGTCCTCGGGCGTGTCCGCGTTGGCGCGCACGCCGAGCTTGCGCAGCTCGTCGCACCACGCGAGCACCGTCTCGAACTGCTCGCTCCAGCGCGCCTCCACGAGCGGCACGTCGTCGAGCGTGACGATTCCGGCCGAGCCGTCGATCGCAATGCGGTCGCCGCGCTTCAGGACCGTGTCCCCCACCTTGACCGTCTCCGACTGCAGGTCGATCTCCAGCTCCGAGGCGCCGCACACGCACGGCCGCCCCATCCCGCGCGCGACGAGTGCGGCGTGCGAAGCCTTGCCGCCCTCGCTCGTGAGGATGCCGCGCGCGGCGTCGAAGCCGGCGACATCGTCGGCCTCGGTGAACGGCCGCACGAGGATCACCTCCTTGCCGGCGGCCGCCGCCTGCACCGCCTCGGGCGCGGTGAAGACGACCTCGCCCTTCGCGGCGCCCGGCGAGGCCGGCACGCCGTGCGCGAGCACGGCTATCTCGGCCTGCGGGTCGAACGTCGGGTGCAGGAGCGCGTCGAGCTTGCCGGCGTCGATTGTCATCAGCGCCTGCTCGCGCGTCAGCAGCCCCTCGGACACCGCGTCGGCGGCGAAGCGCACCGCCGCCTGCGCCGGGCGCTTCGCGTTGCGCGTCTGCAGCATGTACAGACGCCCCTCCTCGATCGTGAACTCGGTGTCCTGCATGTCGCCGTAGTGCGCCTCGAGCGTTCTGAGGATCTCCATCAGCTCGGCGTGCGCCGCCGGCATCACGTCGGCCAAATCCGCGATGTCGCGCGTGTTGCGCACGCCGCTCACGACATCCTCGCCCTGCGCGTTCTGCAGGAAGTCGCCCGAGGGCTCAAGCTCGCCGGTGACCTCGTCGCGGCTGAAGGCGACACCGGAGCCCGACGAGTCGCCCTTGTTGCCGAACACCATCTGCTGCACGTTGACCGCCGTGCCCCAGTCGTCGGGGATGCGGTTGATGCGGCGGTAGTGGATCGCGCGCTCGCCCATCCACGAGTCGAACACGGCGCGGATCGACTGGCGCAGCTGCTCCTGCGGGTTTTGCGGGAAGTCTTCGCCGGTGTGCTCGCGGAAGAGGCTCGCGAAGCGGGCCGTCAGCTCGCGCAGCGCGTCGACGTCGAGCTCGGTGTCGAGCTTCACGCCGCGCTCGGCCTTCAGCTCCTTGATGACCTGCTCCAGCCGCTCGCCCGGGACCTCGCGCACGACGTTCCCGAACATCTGCACGAAGCGGCGGTAGGAGTCCCACGCGAAGCGGGGATTGCCCGTCTTCTCCGCGAGCCCCTCCACCGACGCGTCGTTGAGCCCCAGGTTGAGGACCGTGTCCATCATGCCCGGCATCGACTCGCGCGCGCCCGAGCGGACGGAGACGAGCAGCGGGTCGTCCGCGTCTCCGAGCCGCTTGCCGGCCGCCTCCTCCAGACGCGCGAGCGCCTCGGCGACCTGCTCGTCGAGGCCGTCGGGCTCGGTGCGGTCGGCCTGCATGTAGGCGACACACGCCTCGGTGGTGATCGTGAAGCCGGCGGGGACGCGCTCGGCGCCGAGGATCCGCGTCATCTCGGCGACGTTGGCGCCCTTGCCGCCGAGCAGGTCGCGCAGCTCGCGGGAGCCCTCGGCGAAGTCGTAGACGTATCTGGGGGTGGCGGAGGTCTCGGGCATCGGGGGAGTCTAGGACGGGTCCCGATGGAACGGTCGTTCCGCGCGGGAGGGCGCCCGCCTGTCCGGTCGCGGGCGCCCTCGTGCGCGTTGTTCTGGGTCCTGCTGCTGGTCAGCCGATCAGGCCGCCGAGCGAACCGAGCGGGCCGCCCTTGCAAGGATCCCACTTCGGCGCGCAGCGGTCCTTGGCCGGCTGACAGTCGTCGCGCCGCTCGTTGCAGGGACGCGGCTTGGGCTGCTCACACGGCTGCGGCTTGTGCTCGGCACACGGCTTGCGCGGCTCGTGGCACGGCTGCGGCTTGTGCTCGGCACACGGCTTGCGCGGCTCGTGGCACGGCTGCGGCTTGTAGCCGTGGTCGTCATAGCCACGGACCGAGCCGTGCTGGTCCTGGTCGTTGGACTGCTTCGTCGTGTTCTCGTTCTCGGACTTGGCGATCGTCTTGGCGTCGTTGGACTGACGCGCGTCGCCGTTGTTCGAGCCGTAGCTCAGCACGCTGATCGGCGCGTTGACGTTCGCCTGCTTGGTCGTCGCCGTCGAGTCAGCCTTCTGGTCGGTCGAGTTGTCGTTGCTCGCCTGCTGCGACTGGGAGAGGTTCCCGCCGCCCTTGCGGGACCCGCCGACCCAACCGTGCTGGTCCTGGTCGTTGGACTGCTTCGTCGTGTTCTCGTTCTCGGACTTGGCGATCGTCGTCGCATCGTTCGACTGGTGGACGTCGCCGTTGTTCGAGCCCTTGCTGAGCACGCTCACCGGGGCGTTGACGTTGACCTGCTTCGTCGTCGCCTCGCTCGACGCGCTCTGGGTCGTGCT
>JBJMLB010000124.1:0-6930 GCA_045805465.1 Conexibacter sp.
CACTCTATCCCAACACCAACCACTTACGATATTCGCCCGACCAGCACGGCGAGGTCGTGGTCGACGCCGAGCAGCTCGGTGAGCCCGTGCGCCGCCTCGGCCTGCGCGCCGAGGACGTCCGGCCACGCGGGCGCCAGCAGGCGCTGGTGGTACCAGAGGTCCTTCGCGCGCTTGCGCCAGGCGTGCAGCAGCTCGGGTTCGGGCGTGGCGGTCGCGACGGCGAAGGCGTCGCGGCCGCGCGAGTAGGCCCGCCCGATCCCGGCGAGCACCGTCTCCCAGTCGGCCCCGTCCAGCGGCCATGCCTCGACGCGGAGCTCGGCGGCACGCAGCGTCTCGATCACGCTCGCCAGCTCGGGGGCCGGCTCGCCGTCCGCCGCGTCCTTCGCAGCCGCGGCTTCGGCGGCGAGCGCGTCGCGCAGCTGGTCGAAGGTGTCGGCCGGCAGCCGTCCCGCGGCATGGTCGGCCAGCTTGCCGACGGTCTGCACGAGCACGTCGGCGTCCCGCGTGCCGGACAGCGCGAGGCCGGCGTCGCGCAGCATGTCGTTCTCGCGCCGATAGGCATGCCTGCCGAGGACGGGACGCACGAGCCGCAGCAGCGCGCGGGCCTTCTTGAGGTGCTTGCGCGCCTCGTGCACGGCCTTGACGGGATCCTCGTGCGCACGCTCGAGTCGCTGCACCGCGCCCGCGAGCTGCTCGCGTGCGCAGGTGCGCACGCTGCTCGGGACGTCGTCCGCGATGCTCAGGCGATAGGCCATCGCACGCTCAATGGTGCCCGATCAGAAGACGACCGTGCGATTCTCGTGCACGAGCACGCGATCTTCGAGATGGCGCTGGACCGCGCGCGCGAGGACCGTACGCTCGACGTCACGACCGAGCCGCACCAGCGCGCCGACGTCGTCGCGATGGCTGACTCGCACGACGTCCTGCTCGATGATTGGACCAGCGTCGAGGTCCTCCGTCACGTAGTGCGCGGTCGCGCCGATGATCTTCACGCCGCGCTCGCTCGCACGGCGGTAGGGGTCCGCACCGGCGAACGCGGGCAGGAACGAGTGGTGGATGTTCACGATCGGCGCGCCGACCGCGGTCAGGAAGTTGCCCGAGAGGACCTGCATGTAGCGCGCGAGGACCACCAGGTCGAAGCGGCCGGCCAGGTGCTCGAGCATCGCGGCCTCCGCCCGGGGCTTCGTCTCCGGCGTGACCGGCACGTGGGCGAACGGCACGCCGAAGCGCCCGACGTCCTCCTCGACCGAGCGGTGGTTGGAGAGCACGAGGCCGACGTCGGCGTCCAGCTCGCCGCCGCGCCAGCGCCACAGCAGGTCGAGCAGGCAGTGGTCCTCGCGCGAGACGAGGATCGCGACGCGCTTGCGGTCGGCGGCGTAGGCGATCGACCACTCCATCGCGAACGGCTCGGCGACCTCCGCCGCAAACGCCCGCTCGAGCTCGGCCCGGCCCGGGTCCAGCCCGTCGAGGTGGAAGGCCATGCGCATGAAGAACGCGCCGCCCACCGGGTCGGTCGAGTGCTGATCGGCGTCGAGGATGTTCGCGCCGTGCTCGAACAGGAAGCGCGAGACGGCCGCGACGATGCCGGGCCGGTCGGCGCAGGAGATCAGCAGCCGCGCGACGTGCGGCGGACCCGCATCCCCACCCGGGGTCGCCGCCGCCGTCATCGGGCTCTTAGCGCTGGTCCTCGAGCGCCGCGGCGTACCAGGCGCCGTCGCGGCGACCGAGCGTCAGCCGGCTCTCGGCGCCGTCTGCGGCGACGACGAGGAAGACGGCCAGGTCCTGATCGGTCCCGGGTTCGTCGACGATCTGCACGAGCTCGAGCTCGGCGATCCGCGTGTCGGGGCGCTTCTCCGCGAAGGCGCCGCGCGCGCTGGCTTCGAGCGCTCCGCGCTCCCAGCCGCGGTCGGCGGCGACGGCGCCCGCGAGCTGGCGGTCGACGGCGGCAAGGCTCTGCTCGAACGCGATCGCGCCCAGCGCGTTTCTGCGCGAAGCCATCGCGGCTCCGATGATCGCGAGCAGCAGCAGGACGCCGAGGGCGATCAGGACGACGAGGAATACGACCGACACGCCGCGGATCCTAGCCCGCTGCCGCTCAAGCGGCGCTAAAGCATCACGTTGCGGGCGGCGAGGTGCGTGCCGACCTTGCGCTTCACGCGCTGGAGCGCGTTGTCGACCGTCTTGGTGTCGCAGTCGAGCCGCTTGCCGACGTCCTCATAGGAGTGACCGTCGAGGTAGAGCGACAGCACGCGCGACTCGAGCTCCGACAGGACGGTCGAGAGGCAGGCGACGAGCGCCTGCAGCTCCTCGGAGCTGATCACCTGGTTGACCGGGTCGTTGACGCTCGGGCCCGGGATCACCTCGTCGAGCGTGGGCTCGCCCTCGCCCGCCGCGCTGGACGGCGACGAGGAAAACGACAGGTACTGGTTCAGCGGGGTGTGCTTGTTGCGGGTCGCGGTCTTCACGGCCGTGATGATCTGGCGCGTGATGCACAGCTCGGCGAAGTTGCGGAAGCTCGACTCGCGGTCGGTGCGGTAGTCGCGGATCGCCTTGTAGAGACCGACGAGGCCTTCCTGGATGAGGTCGTCGCTGTCGCCGCCGGCGAGGAAGTACGAGGACGCCTTGAGGCGGACGAACCCGTAGTAGCGGCGAACCAGGCGGTCGTACGCATCGGGATTGCCCTGCTTGGCAAGGGCAATAAGAAACCCATCCTCAACCGCAAGCTGAGAGTGAGTGTTTTGGGAGATTCGAGCCACGAGATGTCCTTTCGAGGTCCGCGGAGACCGCGAACCGCCGCTTCGTGACGCTTTACCTCCCCAGGCGCCGCACCGATCACGTATATGAGCGGATAGAAATGAGCCTCAAGCTCAAGTCCACCCTTATGACGCGGGCAGCTTGCCAAGTTATGGACCCCGTGTCAAGGGGGATCCGAAAGTTCCCGTGCAGCAGCAGGAATCGCCCGTCGCGCGGGCGGCCCGTCAGGCGCGCTGGCGGGTGATCTCGTAGAGAATCGCCGCAGCGGCGGCGCTGACGTTGAGCGACTCGATCCGCCCGCGCAGCGGCAGCGCGATCAGCTCATCGCACGATCTCGCCACCCGCGGACGCAACCCGCTCCCCTCCGAGCCCATCACGAGCACCACCTTGCCGCCGTAGTCCGGCTGCGCGTAGCCGACGCGGGCATCGCCGGCGGCGCCGTAGCTCCACGCCCCCGCTCTGCTCGCGTCGAGCAGAAAGTCCGCCAGGTTGCGCACGCGCGCGATCGCGAGGTGCTCCACGGCGCCGGCGGAGGCCTTGCAGACTGCCGGCGTGACCTCGGCGCTGCGACGCTCCGGGATCACGACGCCGGTCGCCCCGGCGCACTCGGCCGTGCGGCAGATCGCGCCGAGGTTCTGCGGGTCCTGGATCTCGTCGAGCGCGACGATCAGCGCGGCGGGCGCGGCCAACAGCGCGTCGGCGTCGGCGTAGCGGTACTCCTCGACCTCGGCGCAGATCCCCTGGTGGTCGGTCGAGCCGCACCGGCGCTCGATCTCCTCCGCCGCCACCGTCTGCACCGAGGCGCTGCGCAGCCACGGCTCGCGCGCCGCCCGCTCCGTCGCCCACACCTGCCGCACCGCACGCGGGCCGCGCAGCGCCTCGTGGACCGCGTTGCGGCCGTAGAGGACCGGCGGACCGGGGGCAGGCTCGCGCGCGGACTCGCGACGCGCGCGATCGCGCTCGGGGCGCGGGCGACCGGGGCGCGGAGCCGGCTTCGTCATCAGCCGCGCGGGACGAGCGTCGGGCCGCCCGCACTGTCGCGGACCTCCCAGCCGAGCGCGGCGAGCTCGTCGCGGAGGCGATCCGCCTCGGCGAAGTCGCGCGCGACGCGAGCCGCCTCGCGGCGGTCCAACAGCGCCTGCGCAGCGGGATCCGGCCCGTCAGCCGCAGCGTCGGCGTCGAGCAGCGCATCGAGTGCGAAGACGCCGAGCATCTCGCGCAGGTCGGCGTCGCCGACGGCCTCCCCCGCCTCGCTGCGACGGTTCGCCTCGCGCACCCACTCGAAGACGGTCGCGAGCGCTCTCGGGGTGTTGAAGTCGTCGGCGAGCGCGTCGAAGAACGCCTCGCGCAGCGGGGCCAGCTCGGCCGGCGAGGGCCCGGCGACCAGTCGCCGCCCGGCGTCGCGAATCCGCTCGACGCTGCGCGCCGCCTCGCTCAGCCGCTCCTCGGAGTAGGCGACCGGCTGGCGGTAGTGGCCGCCGCAGAAGTAGGCGATCAGCGCGTCGCGCCCCTGCGCGGCGAGCGCCTCGTGCAGCAGGAAGATGTTGCCCACCGACTTCGCCATCTTCTCGCCCTCGAACCGCACCATCCCGTTGTGGACCCACAGGCGCGTGAGCGGCGCGCCGCGCGCCGCCGCCGTTTGGGCGGCCTCGTTCTCGTGATGTGGGAAGACGAGGTCCGAGCCGCCGCCGTGGATGTCGAAGCCGACGCCGAGCAGCGTCTCGGCCATCGCCGAGCACTCGATGTGCCAGCCCGGACGGCCGCGTCCCCAAGGAGCGTCCCAGGCGGTGTCCTCGCCGGGCTTCTGCGCCTTCCACAACGCGAAGTCGAGCGGATCGCGCTTCAGCGAGGCGCCCTCGATCCCCTCGCCCTGATCCATGTCGTCGACGTGGCGGTGCGACAGCTCGCCGTACTCGGGATAGGAACGCACGTCGAAGTAGACGTCGCCTTCGATCGCGTAGGCGTGGCCGCGGTCGATCAGCGCCTGGATCAGCTCCACGATCTCCTCGATCGTCTCGCTCGCAAGCGGCTCGTGGTCGGGGCGGCCGAGCCCGAGCGCCTCGGTGTCGGCCATGTATGCCGCGGTCATCTCCTGCGCCAGCTGGTCGCTCGGCACGCCAGCCGCTCGCGCGGCGTCGTAGATCTTGTCGTTGACGTCGGTGACATTCGCGACGAACGTGACGTCGTAGCCCTCGTGCGCGAGGAAGCGCTTGAGCAAGGAGAAGACGACGTACGGGCGAGCGTTGCCGACGTGGATCCGCCCATAGACGGTCGGCCCGCACGCATACATCGAGACGCGACCGGGATCGCGCGGCTCCAGCGGCTGCAGCTGCCCGCTTCTGGTGTCATGGAGGGTGATCCGGCGCACGGCGGAAGACCCTACCGCGCCGGTATATCCGGCTGCGGCCCTGACGTGCGGCTCAGGCAGCTACGCCGGGCAGTTCGATCGTCGCGATCGCGAGCGCCGCAGCGCCCTCGACGCGGCCGACGAAGCCCATGCCCTCGCCGCGCGTCGCCTTCACGTTGACGCGGTCGGGTCCGAGCCCGAGCACCTCGGCGAGGTTCGCGCGCATCGCCGGCTTGTGGTCGAGCAGCTTCGGGCGCTCCAGCATGATCGTCGCGTCGACGTTGATGACCGCCGCCCCGCGCTCCCCCAGCAGCGCGTCGACGTGGCGCAGCAGCACGAGCGAGTCCGCCCCGCGCCACTCCTCGTCGGTGTCGGGGAAGTGCTCGCCGACGTCGCCGGCTCCGATCGCGCCGAGCAGGGCGTCGATCACGGCGTGCGTCAGCACGTCCGCGTCGGAGTGGCCGTCGAGCCCCAGCTCGCTGTCGATCTTCACCCCGCCGAGGATCAGCGGGCGGCCCGGGACGAGTCTGTGGACGTCCCAGCCGATGCCGGTCGCGATCATCTCGGGGCGCTCCGTCCGGCGATCACCGCGTCACCCGATCGGCTCCAGGCGCCGCTCGCGCCGCTCGAACACGCACAGCTCGCGCACGCCCTGCTCCGCCAGCCACTCGACGGTCGAGGCGTACTCGAAGCCGACGTGTCTCGGGTAGTGAGCGTCGCTGTCGAGCGCGATCGGACAGCCGGCGTCGAGGCACATCGCGAGGAACGCGTCCGCCGGATAGCGCTCGCCGACCGGCTTGCGCAGACCGGCCGTGGACACCTCGACCGCGATGCCGGACTCGGCGATCCCCTCGATCGCCAGCTCGTAGAAGCGGCGCAGGTCGCCCTCGGGGCGCGGCCGCTTGCTGCCCCACACCTTCACGAGGTCGGGGTGGGCGAGGATGTCGAACAGCCCGCTGCGCGCGGCCTCCCCGAGCCACTCGAAGTAGCGCCGCCAGACCTTCTCCGGATCCACCGTCCGAGCCGACCAGATGTCCCAGTCGGGGTGGTCGACCGCCTCATCGCCGACGAAGTGGACGGAGCCGATTACATAGTCCCAGTCGCGACCTTCGAGCAGGGACGCCATGCGGTCCTCCCGGCCAGGCACGAAGTCGGCCTCGACGCCGACCTTGAGGCCCTGCTCGCGCGTGAAGTCGAGGTACTGGTCGATGTCGTCGACGGCGTTCTCGCGCCAGAACGGGTGCTGCCACACGTCGAGCGCCTGGCGGAAGCGATAGACGTGCTCGGACGCGCCCAGCTCGGCGATCCCGTGCTCCTCGGCCGCCTCGCGGTAGCGCGCGACGTTGGCGGGGGTGAAGTAGTCGGCGGCGAGCGTGCCGGCGCCGTCGGGACGGAGGTGGACGTGGTAATCCGTAAGCATCAGGAGCGTTCTCGCAGCAGCAGCTCGGCGAGCTGCAGATCGACGGGGGTCGTGACCTTCAGGTTCTCGGCCGGGGACTCTACGACGTGGACCCGACCGCCCGCCTGCTCGACGAGCCCGGCGTCGTCGGTGGCGGCGGCGAGCACGTCGTCGGGCTGGGCGAGCGCGCGCGAGAGCGCGTCGTGGCGGAAGACCTGCGGCGTCTGCACCGCCCACAGGGCGCTGCGGTCGAGCGTCTCGACCACGCGCAGGTCCTCGCCCGGCGCGCGCTTGACCGTGTCCGTCACGCGCGCGGCCGCCACGACCGCGTCACAGTCCCGCGCGCCGAGGGCACCGAGTGCGCGCTCGAACAGCTCGGGCGTCGCGAGCGGACGCGCCGCGTCGTGCACGATCACCGGCTCCTCGTCCG